>JAICJI010000002.1 GCA_025928515.1 Thermoleophilia bacterium | reverse complement strand
CACTTCACCGGCGCCCTGACCCGCGTCGCCGGCGAAAACGTCGGCACCTACGCCATCCAGCAGGGCACCCTCGCCATCGCCGACGGCAACAACGGCAACAACTACAACCTCAGCTACGTCAGCCACGACTTCTCGATCACCCAGGCTGGCTCGACGACCAGTGTCGTCTGCACCGGCGATCCGTTCACCTACGACGGAGGCACACACGACTGCACCGCCAGTTGGGCAAGCACTAGCGGCGACCATGAGCACAATTCATTGACGGTCACGTATATGGGCCGCAACGGCACGAGCTACGGACCAAGCTCCTCGGCTCCTACCAACGCGGGCTACTACACCGGATCAGCGACGTTCGGCGGAAACACCAACCACACCGGCAGCAGCAACTCGGCCAACTTCACGATCAAGAAGAAGACGGTCGACGTCATCGCCGAAAACAACACCGTGCAGTACAGCGATCCGACGCCGACGCTCGGATGGCACTTCGACACCACCGACTTCGTGTCGCCGGATAACGCGAGCGTCGTAAGTGGGCAAAGCACAGTTGCTTGCACGGCGGCAGGACGAGATCGGCTGAATTCCCCGGCCGGCACGTCCCAGATCGACTGTGATGTCAGCGGGCTCAGCGCAACGAACTACGGCTTCGCCGTCACCAAGGGGACGCTCACAGTCACGAACGAGAACGCCTTCATTGAGTACAGCGGCGACAGCTTCGTGAATACAGCGTCGGCGAATACGAACTCGGCGACGATCAACGCCACTGCGATCATCCGTGAGGCGGGAGCCGTCGGCGCTCCGGCTGTGAATCCTGCGGACACCAGTCTCGGTAACAAGCTGAGCACGACCCAGCTCCGATTCACGGTGTATCAGTTCGGCGGCGGCCAGGTCGGAACGCCGTGCACGCAGAACGTCGTCGCGGGCGCCAATGCGGGAACCGGAAACACGGCCGCCACCCCGTGTGCATTCTCGCTGTCTGCTGGGGATCCCTACACCATCAAGATCGAACTCCTGCAGAACGGTTACTACGTTGCAGGCGACGAGGACGCTGCCGTCACCGTCTCACTGCCCGGCACTGGATTCACCACGGGCGGAGGCTGGATCAACGAGCCGAACCTCGGAACGCGCAGCAACTTCGGCTTCAACGTCAAGCGTCAGAAGAACGGCTCGGTACAGGGCAACAGCCTCTACATCTACCGCAAGACGGTCACCGCCAACACGGTACCGCTCGCCAACGGCGGGTACCTGCCGGCCGGCGACTACAACTGGCAGATCAAGAGCAATTCGTGGTCGGGTGGCGGGCTCTCCTTGAACGCAGGCTGCAACACGACCACCAACCCGTTCACGAACTGCATCGGCACATTCTCAGGCAAAGCAAACATTCAGGCCATGAGCCGTACGACCGGAGCCGTTTACTCGCTCGGTGGCAACTACAACTACCGCGTCGACGTAACCGACAACGGCGAGCCGGGATCGAAAGCAGCCGCGATCGCAGACACTTACGGAATCAAGGTCTGGTCTGACACCGGCGGGACCTACTACCAGCTCTACAACGGCACGCCGCCGACCTCGTCGCAGTTCCCGCAGCTCAGCCTGAACGGCGGGAACATCCAGGTACGGCTCTAGCACTGATTGAGGGGGAGCGGCTTCGGTCGCTCCCCTCTGACTTTTCACCGTCCCGAGCTCAAGACACGGACTCGGTGCGGTCTCGGATTTAGGAATCTCAGGACCCTTTCAAGATCCGCGCGGTGGTCGGCGCGAGTGTGTAGCTCTTCCCCTTCACGGTGAAGGTTTGCGACGCGCTGGCGGAGGGGTTGACGAGCACCGTGCCGCCGGTGTAGGCGCGTTCCCAACCGGCGCCGATACGCACCTTCGCCCGAGCCGGCTTCCCGATGTTCGTCGTCCAGGCGCCGTTCGTCGGGTCGCTGCCGCGGGCGCTGTACATGAAGACGCTCCCGCCGCCGTTCCACTCGAGCAAGAACGACGCCTTGCCATAGGTCATCGCCGTGGTGTTCGTCGAGCTCCCCTTCTCCAAACCGATGAAATCGTCCCCCATCGACTGGGCGAGCCCGATGAGTTGCTGCCAGCTGCTCCATCCCTGATACCAGGCGGTACCCGAGGTCCGCAGCTGATCCGTGCCCGTTGGGGTCTCGTCGTAGTACTCGTTCATCAGGCCGTCGACGTACGGCCCTACCTTTCTCCACCAGGTCTGCGTGTTGGCGGACGTGTTGCTGTTCGCATCGCCCGGGATGTAGCCCGAGGCGTTCACGGCAACGTAATAGCCCTTGCGGTGCAACGCCGCATGTACGGCCTCGACGAAGGAGAGCATCGCGCCACCCCACTGCGGCTGTGTCGAGTATTTCGCGGCTTCGGTGTTTGCCAGATCCTTGAGGTCGAAGACCACGTCATCGATGAAGATCCCGTCGATGCCTGGATGACCGGCCAGATACTTCTCAACATTTGCGATCCATGCCCGCTGATACGCGGTTGAGCCCACGTCGCCGACGTAGTTGCTCGGATAGCTCTTGTTGACGAGCAGGCTTCCGGAGGAGTTCCTGAGAAGCCAGCCGTTCTGGGATGCTTGCGAGTAGGGAACACCGGTCGAGTAGCCGGTGTTTACGTCCGCCCCCGAGAAGTACGCGAGCCCGAGACCGGGGCCGGAGGCAAGCACTTTTGCGTCGCCGTCCCACGCATCCCCTACAACCAGGTGGTAGAGGGAGTTGTGGGTGAACGAGGCGAGGTGGCCCCCGTAGTTGAGAAGACCGATCCCAGAGCTCCCGCGCGACGCTGGGGGCTTCCTGGTCGTCGAGGTCCTGGCGTGCCCCTTGATTGCGCGAGCGAGGAGGAAGTAGTGCAGTCGCTGCCACGCCCAATGCGGAACCCGAGCCGGCAACTGTTGCGGGCGGAGGTTGTGCTGGTGCGCGCGGTCTTGCGCGAATCCCTCGCCCAGGCGCCAGTCAGCCCACCGCCAGTACCAGCGGGGAGTCGGCTTCGGCCCAAGGCGCTTCTCGTGCTTGATGGCGGCGGAAAGGTGCTTTGCGGGCGCCGGCGCACGTCGGGCAACAGCGGCCGACCCCACGCCCGCGAACAACAACATCAGCGCGAATACAAGGGCGGCATGTTTGGTCATACCTTCGAGCGTCGGAGGACCGCGCGGCTGCTCTGACCCCCGTTCGGGGGATATCGGGCCAGCCGAGATGCGTGAGGGCCCAGCGCGTCGCTCGATAGGCGCCGCTCACAAGCTCCAGAGGCAAGCGGGTTTCAACGAGGAGCGTGCCGCTACTGATCGAAAGTAAGGACGCGGCGAGACTCCGTTAGGTGTCCGCAGGCTGCGGCGCTCATGACGCTCTTGTCGCATCGGGCCGCGGGCGCCCTTCACCCCCTTCGGGCGCCTGTCGGCCCTCTATTACTCAGGGCGCCTTGATTTGTGCGTAGCCCGGCTCCACCTCGGCCACGAATGGCAAGACGAGCACGGCATCTGCAAGCCGCATGGCCTTCACTCGTCAGGTCGCTCGCCGGCGTATCCGGGCCACGCGTGACCGGGGGCGATAGCTCCTCGGGTCACATAGTCCCGGAGCAAACGCTTGACCTCGGTCATGCAGCCACACGCGCAGAAGAACGTGAACTCGAGCTCTTCCTGCCCTTCGCCGCCATAGGACTGAGCGGCCTTGTAAATGGAGGCGTTGAGCTGGCGGGCTAAATCGGCCCGCGTGACGTCGCCTGTAGCGCCTTCGTCGACTGCAGGATCGGCGCCCTCCTCGGGCGGCCTGAACCGAAGTTCGAGAATAACGGGGTCAGGTACGGCGCCTCGCTGAGCTGGCCGATGCGCCGACCCCCTTCCTCCTGACCCCATTCAAGCCAGATAGGTCTAATCGTGATTTCCTTCCTCCCCCCAACGGACGGCTCTCTCTACGACCTCTGGCCTGAAAGCGGGCTAGCCGTGATTTCGAGCGACCGGCGTGTCGGCTCATGGCGGGCGATTCGGCGCTTTGCGTTCTCGGCGCAGGGCGCGATAATCCACCTCTTCGTACCGTTATGGCGAGAACTGGGTCAATACAACGGGCTTCGACCAAAGACCTTCGCAAGGACGGGCAGGTTTCGTCCTGAGCCACACTGCGCCTGCAGAAGTTGCCGGGGCGGAAGCCGACGGCCGGTCGTCTCGGGGCACGACGGCGGATGAATACGTAATCGAGCTCGACGTCGCGGCGGGCTTCTTGTGGTGGTGGTCGCTCTTCGACGTGATCGAACTCGGCGAGGGAGGAGCCGACGTGATCGCCGCGCGGTCGGTCGCCCCGGCCGCCACGGCGAGCCTTCCGCGCCTATCGCGGGGGGCAGCACTTCGAGCCGGTAAATGCGCCGCCCGCGAGCTGTCCGAGTCCTCGGGTGCCGCGGACCTTGTCCAGCCCGCGGCGAACCGCGCCGTGCCACGACTGTCGCGGCGTGCGGTCCGCTTGGCGCTCATCTTCTTACTCGCGGCCGTTGTTGCCGGCGTGGTCCTAGCGTTCAGTTCGTCTCGCACCACGAATCCACGAACGGAGGTCCTGAGGTCCGCGGGTCCGCTCTCGGGCATCTGGGTCCGGATCACCGGACCCGGCGGAGCCGTCAGCTACGTCGGGCACCGCTTTTTGACTAGCGGCGCATTCAACAGATTCACGTTTCGCAAAGCCGCAGCGCAGGGACTGTTTCTACCGCCCTCCATCCGCGCGCAGAAGCTCTGCGCCTCCACTCACGTCATTCAGCTGGGTGATGCTCCCCAGCTACAGCAGTGGCGCGGTAGGACGCTCGCGATCACCATCTACGGAGAGAAGGAGTCGGCTATCTATTGCGCCGTACTCGGCTACGGCCTCTACCTCGAATGACCTGACTCGAGCCAGCGAGTAGCAGCGCGTATCCGCGGTGGGGAGGATGCGTACAAGCGCTGCCGAAGCTTGCGCGCATGCACTCGCTCGGGTTGGAAACCATCGCGGGCTCGAAGCTCCTGCAACTGAAGTTCGGGTCGGCCGGCCGCTTCCAGCCGGACCAGTCCGTGGTGCACGGAGACCGACGCGCCCGCTTCATACGCGTGGAGGACGGAGCCGCGCTCGTCAGACATGCCGGGGACAGCAATCCGGTTGTGGCTCGGCTCGACGCTCTTTCGCTTCCAGCGCCGCAAGCGGAGCGCTCTCGCGTCCGTCCGCATGTCAAAGCCGACGCTCGGCCCGACAGTGCGCCTCTCGAGCAGTCGAAGCTGGTACGTCGAGGCCGGATGGGATGGCTTCCGGGCCACCATCGGCGACCGATACTGCATCCGTGAAGCACGGCACCCCGAGCCGCTACGTGAGACTCGCCCGGGCCGAAGGGCCCTCGAGCGATTCGTAGCCCATCCGTCGGGCGAACTCGCCCGCGCAGTCCAGCACTGTGTGTTGCTCGGCACCGGTCAATTCAGTCCGCCACCGGGTGTCGAGTTTGACCTGGCCGTCGAACGTACGGAGCATGTTGTTTCCAATGAGGTGATGCTTCGCGGGGTACTTCGGTGCGGTCACGATCGGCTCCGGGGCGATCTGGAGAAAATCGAAGAGCCTCAGCAGTTCGGCCTCCGGGTCAGAACAAAGATCCTCGTAGCGCATTGAGAGATATGGCGACAACCCTCGCAGCGATTCCATTCGGGCGTGAAGATCTGCCCACAGCCAGCCGGACTCTCGGAGGGGCGCGCCCCCGTGGCCTCGGCGTGACAACGCGAACCCGCGCGGGTCGCGGACGAGATGAACGATCTTGATGTCGGCCTCCGGTTGGAGAGCCCGTGTCAACACGGCGGCTCTACGCCAACTCTTGCTGCCGTCGACGAATAGTGACGTCCCATGCGTATCGAGCACCAAGCGATAAAAGGACCGGTAGAGCCCGGCGAACTGCTCCACCACCTGGGGCCCCAGCCGCCATGCGAGCGGCGCCCCCAGGTCGACAACTTTGCCGGCAACTCGCCCCGCCGCGCGATTGATGCGGCCGTTTCGGGAGAGACTGAGCGCGCTTCCTTCCATCTGGCGACGGGTGAGTGGCCAGGGCAGGATCGGCAGCAACAACGGCAAGCTCGCAAACCGCGACGTGTCAAGGCACCGAGATATTCCTTGCCAAAAGCTGCACCGGTCGACCGGCTCGCCGCATGCGCATACGTGCGCCGCGCCGCGATGCGGGAGCGTGTCGCCAAGAGCCGTAACCTTCGAATGGTTATTGAGCAGGAGCGCAAGAAGCGTTGCGCCGTGGTACGACGGACAGACGACGAAGACCACTCGCAGCAGCCGGCCCGCTGCACCATCGGTCTCCGCGTGGCTCTCCCGCAACTGCTCCGCCGTTCCAGGTTCAGACACGCTTTGAGGTTAGCGTGGTGGACTTCGTCTATCGGCGCACTGGGGCTGCCGGCCCCATGACGACTACTTCAGGCAGGCCTCTGTCTGCGGTGTGGTGTCGCCGCTGAGGCGACCGTGTACGAGCGTGACCGGCCCCACGGAGGAGACACCATGCGTGCAAGCTGGACTGTCCGCCGTTGCGGCTGTCACGACGACGACCGCAATGAGCGAACCAACAACGACGAGACGGAGCAGCCTCGCCACCCGTCGCCTAGTCAGCACCGCAGACCCCGTCGCAGCAGTACATCACCGTCTTCATAACGCCAACTGCGTCGCGGGGGTTACGAGACGACGGCGGCGTCTTCTCCTGCCCCTCACGCTATGTCCTTGGTGGTCGCTAACCTCCGGACGGACGCATCGGACCGACGCTTCAACTCGGCGAGTCACTCTCAAGGTCGTTAAGGATCTAGCCGAGGTAACCCTTAGTTTCTGGAGTCGGGGTCGAAAGGGAGGCTTACATGGGAACGGACGTGTGGTCCGGAGTGGTGTGCTCTTGACGCGGGGGAAACGACTTCGCTTCGCTCTCGTTTGTGCGGTGCTGGTCGCGACCACGTTCCTCGCTGCCTCGGCGCGCGCGTCCAGTCGGTCGGAGACCAGCCTCCAGACGCTGAACCGCAAGGTGCTCGCATCGGTGAACAGGTTTCGAGCCTCCCATGGGCTCGTCGCCCTGCATGAATCGGCGGCGCTGGACCGGGCGGCGCGACGCCACTCGCTCGAGATGGGCAGGGTCGGCTACTTCAGCCACGACTCGGCCGGCGGCACGCAGTTCTGGCAGCGAATCCGACACTTCTACCCCGCACGCGGATACTCGTACTGGGCGGCGGGCGAGAACCTCGTATGGGCCTCGCCGAGCCTGCGCGCCGGAGGCGCGATGAGGTTGTGGATCTCGAGTCCACCGCATCTGGCGAACCTGCTTTCCCACCGTTGGCGCCAGATCGGGATCTCCGCGGTCGGTGTCGTCAGCGCTCCAGGCGTATACGGCGGCAGACACGTCACGATCATCACCACCGACTTCGGCGTCCGCCACTAGCGTGCCGCGCCAAAGCTTCAAAGCAGACGATCGATGGGCCTTGACCGCCGGACAGGGGAAGGCCAGCCCTTCGGCGGACGCGGACCCGCCATCCGCGTAACAAGCTGACACCATGTCGCTCGGTATCGCCCGCCGTGTGCTCGAGAGCGAATTCGCTCGTTTCTGCGCCGTCGGCGCCTCTGGGTACGCGATCAACCTCGCCGTTTACGCGGCGCTCCTCGCGACGGGGCTTCACTATCTCGCGGCGGCGGCGATCTCATTCCTCACCGCGGCAGGCAGTAACTACGTCTTGAACCGCGTGTGGACGTTCCGGACCGGCGGTGTGGCCGTTCTCGGCCAAAGCGCTCGCGCGCTCACCGTCTCGGCCCTGTCGCTCGGCGCGAACCAACTCTTTCTCCTCGTGTTCGTCACCGGCGGCGCGGGACACCTCGCCGCCCAGGCGACAGCGATCGTGCTCGTGACGCCGTTCAGCTTCACCGCCAACAAGCTGTGGGCGTTTGCAGACTCCCGGCTTGCTTCAGAGCCGCAGCCAGCACGGGTGACGGCACCTGCCGCGGACGACCGCTAGCGGCTGTTTCGAAAAAACCACGTAAAGCGCCGCGCCGGGTATCCGCGCATTCCCCCGCCCGAGTGAATAGTGCCGCGGAGCGCCAGCCGAAGAGCCCAGTAGTAATCCAATTAGCGGGTGCCGCTGGGGTCAAGCCCGTACAGGAGGTTTGAGATGAAAATGAAGAAGCCGACCCTGGCGGGAGCCGTTACCTCTGTTGCTCTTGTCGTACTCGCACTCGCGCTTGTTCCGCCTGCCTTCGCCGGCAAGGGCAAACCCTCGGGAGGTGGCGGGGGCGGCAGCAGCAGCCTGTCCCTCGTCTTGAGCACCGACGCCAACGGAAATGGTGTTGCGAACTGGGACGACACGATCACATACAACGTCTCTACATCTGCAACGAGCTCACCGCAGGTGAAGACTGCTTGCTACCAGAACGGCGTGCTTGTCCTGCACGCCGATGCCGCGTTCTACGCCGGTAATCCGTTCGCGTACATGGACTGGCTGCAACTCACCTCTGGCATGTGGACCGGCGGCGCGGCCGACTGCACCGCGACGATGTACTACATGACCCACAAAGGCACCGCCACGCTCGCAACGCTGAACTTCCACGTCGACGCGTAAGACCCACATCCACTTCTCGCCCGGAATGGAGAGGCCCCGGCTAAGCCGGGGCCTCTCGTCCTAACGAGTAACGCCTACGGGTTGTTGTTGATCGTAAGCGTGGACTTCTCGCACTTCGTGATCCCCGTAGCGAACGAACTGGTGGGCGTGAACACTGCCCTCCAGTAGTAATCGTCCCCAGTCGCCGTGGTCACCGTGTGCGTGGTGTTGCTGGTGTCGTACTCTGCGCCGGATCCAGACGACGTTGCGGTGAACGAACCCGCGTTGTCGTCCGTGTAGACCAGTGTTGCTCCCAACGCAGTGGGATCGCACGCGCCCTTGACGAGCTGGACGGTCAAGGTCCCGGGGATGCTGCCCGCGTCGGACTTGATGAAGATCTGGTCGTTAGGCAACCAGGTCTGTGCGGACGTGGCAGAGGACGCGTTCTGGACGGTGAAGCACTCTGTCGTCGTATTCGCGTCATCGACGCCGTTATAGACGGTACTCGTCGAGTTGTAGACCGCTCGGAAGCAATAGGTACCGAGCGCCGACGAAGTCGTGATGCTATAGCCGCTAGATGTCGCCTCCGACTTGATCGTCTCGCCAGAGACATGCGTGAGCGCCACGTTGCTCCCGACCTGCGTTCCTGCCCCAGAAGCACAGACCCCACCGGTCAGCTGGCTCGGGGTGCAGATGTAGAAGGAAACGGTCCCCTCTGGGAACCCTCCCCCAGTAGCACCGGTCACAACTGCGTGGTCGTAGATCGTCGGGGTGTCCTTCAGGTTGAACGGGCCCGTGTTGTCAGTACCCGACGGTGACTGAGGGCTCGTCACGATGGTCGAATTGAGCTTCAGTACCTGGAAGCACTCGTTCGTGCCGTCGGTGAACGCGCTCGGACTGTCGTAGTTGGTGAGCGTTGCCACTGCTCTGAAGCAGTAGTAGCCGTTCTGCAGCTCGTGCCCAGAGCCGTTCACGTCCGCAGAGCTTCCGCCCGAAACGCCGTCCGACAGATTCGCCGGATTGGACGTGTCGGTCAGGGTGACGTCGCCGCCAACCTGCGTCCCACCGGACGAGCAGTCAGGAGCCTGCGTCGCATTGGGGCCGCAGAGGAAGAAGTCGACCGTCCCGGTCGCATCGGCTGGACTCTGTGCACCGGTCACTGTCACCTTGGCGGTGTCGTGTACCGCTGTGCCCGGCTGGATCGTGCCGTTGGTGTTGGTGCTCGACCCGTCCTTGACCTGGGTCGTGAGGGCCGGCGTGCACTTCTCGAAGCCGCCGAGGACGAAGTCCTTCAGCGTTGCCGTCGTGGACGTGGACGAACGCGTCTCCGACGCGACGGCGGAGAAGCACTCGCCAGCCAGACCGAGGGTCGACAGGTTGATGCCGGCCTCGAAGAACTCGCCGTTCAGGGCGCGGTTGGTCGTCGTGCCGCTCTTGTCTAGGAATGACCACGGCATAGTGATCGTGCTTGAGTTGACGATGCCGCATGCGTTGTCGTTCTGAGCGAGGTTTCCCCCGCACAGCGCGTTCGTCGAAGTGCTCAGAAGCCGCAGATTGGCGTCGCCGCACTGACCCGCCGCGGGGGTGTTGGATGCGGCCTTCTTGCAGGCGCTGTCCCACTTGTAGACCGTGATCGTGGACGTGGTGCCACCATTGCTGAAATCGCTGATGACGAGTACATCGCCGTTCTTGTGGACACCACTGAACGAACCGCCCGTGCTCGTGCCCACCTTGTTCTGGAAGAACCAGAACCCCTGCTGCGCATCTCCACTGTTGTCATAGCGGTCGGAACCGAAATAGAGCACTCGACAGTTCACCGTCGAGTCGAAGGAGTTGTTGCCGACCGGCGGCGCCAGATCAGTGCCGTTCGGGCAAGTCCCTGCACTGTTCGTTCCGGCCAGCGAGTACTCAGCCGCGTATGAGTGGATCAGGTTGTCCTTGTCCGGAAGACCACCCGTGTCGGTCTTCCAAGCCCAACTGCTGATGTCGGAGGGATCCTTGGAACCGCCGCCGGTAAAGATCGTGGCGTTAAGCGCTCCATCGTTCGCCCATGCGACGCCGGTGTTGGCGGACCCAGGCCCCTGCGTCGCGGTGCACTGCGCCGTCGCTGCTGCGGCGGTCGCTCCGCCATTCACAGCGACCTGATAGCAGACGCGATCCCAGTCGTCGGTTGTCGCCGCTGTCGCGTCCCCGTCGAGCTCGAACGCACCGGTGTCATGCACAGCGAACGCGCTCGGGATGAAGAGCACAGCCATCGCTATTGCCGCTATGGCTGTACACATGAAGAGCAAGCGTCTCCGCCGGCTTCCTGTCGGACCTACCACTTTCCTAGCCACTGATTTGCACCTCTCCTCCCCCCTGCCAGGCGTCGAGCCGACGCATCGGTCGACTCGACTGCCGTCCACAGACGCCTGTGGACAATTAGGAGGCTGGCGCGAAAAGTGATCCCTTACAAGGACTTGGGGCGGTTCAGACGCTTGTGCTTCGCAGCGTTCGCATCGCGCTGCGAGCCAAAAAATCAGGCGTTCGCTGCGTCGTGGAAGAACGAGACCGCCTCGCGGCGGTCCTTCACCCCAAGCTTCTGCACAACCGCCGAGATATGCGCGCGCACGCCGCTCTGCTTGAGCTGGAGCCGCCTCGCGATGTCGCGCGTGGATAGACCCTCAGCGAGGCCAGCGAGGACATCCCACTCCCGGCTCGTCAGGCGCGGGCCGAGCTCCATCCCGATCTCCGTGGTCCGGAACCGCGGGTCACTGGAGTGGAACTGGGTGACCATCCGAGCGACGAGCTCAGGCGGAATGGCAGCACGGCCCTCGGCGACGTCGCGCAACGCCAGTGGTAAGACGGTCAGGTCGATGTCCTTCAGGAGGTAGCTCACCGCTCCGGCACGCAGAGCACGGAAGAGGTCGCCGTCCGCTTCTGAGACCGTAAACATCACCACCTTCGTGGTCGGCAAACGGGCCGCGATCTCCCAGGCAGCCGCGACACCTCCCCCGGGCATCCTGACGTCGAGCAAGCAAATGTCCGGTCGTGTCTCGAGTGCAAGCTGCACGGCATGCGCCGCGTCGGCGGCCTCAGCGCACACCGTGAGACCTCCCTCATCCAATGCACGCCGGACATCGTCGCGCGTCGGTGCATGGTCATCTGCGATGAGGACGCGAAGTGGTTCGAGAGGCTCGGCGGCGCTCACAGCTCGAGCTCCACTTTGGTTCCAGCACCACGACGAGAGTCGATGCGCAGCTTGCCTCCCAGCGCCTCCGCCCTGTCCCTCATCGTGACCAGCCCGAAGCCGCTGGGTGGTTCGTCCTCGTCGAATCCGTCGCCGTCGTCGACGATCCCGAGCCGCATCCCTGCGTCGAGGCGCTCGAGATAGAGCCGCAGTGTCTCCGCACCGCTGTGCCGCGCGGCATTCGTCACAGCCTCGGATGCGATCCGGACCACGGCCTCTCTCTCCCGAGGAGACAGGGAGATGCCGCTCGCGAGCTCCATGTCGATAGACGTTCCGTACCGCTGCGCCGCATCGCGTACTGCCTCGGCCAGCGCCCTGTCCAGCGGTTCGTCGACCTTCGCGGCAAGTGCACCTACGACACGGCGCGACTCTTCCTGGGCGCGCGCAACCCCACGAAGTATGCGGTCGACAAGCTGAGGCTCCGCACCGTGTTCGCGAAGGAGCCGAACGTTCCGAGCGATATAGGCGATCTCTTGAGCGAGCCCGTCGTGCACATCGCGCGCGAGGCGACGCCGCTCCTCGAGCGACGCGGCCGCGACCACGCTCGTCCAATAGGACGCGATCTCGCGAGCCGCCCCGATCAGCAGAGCGAGATAGAAACCGAGCCGGAATACATCGGCCGTGTAGACCCAGTTCGAATGGACGGCTGGATGGAAGTAGTAGTTGATGCGGCTAGCCCCTGCGAGGATGCACCCGACCGCCAACCAGCCACTGAGCTCGTCATTCGTGAGCCGGTGGCGCCGAGTAAAGCCGAGCGCCGCCAGGAGGTACAGCAGCGTCAGAACGACTTGCGAGGTGCCGGCGGCGCTCAGCTGAGCGGATCCCGAGAGAGACGGTGCCACTCCACGGGGCACCAGGCGCGGATAAATGACCATCGGCAGTGCCCCGGCTACTGCGATCACCAGGGTACTCCCGTAAACCACGAGAGGCCACCGTGGCCCGGCCGTGAGTTTTCTTCGCGGTAGAAGCGCCGCGACGCAGATGAGAAGAGCCGCGAGCGTGGTCGTGACCAGCATGCTCCAGACAGACGAGCGGTCGGACCTCAAGCCGAAGACTGCTGGAACCGCGGCGAAGACGAAGTTCGAAAGAGCGAGCAGAGAGAGGCCGGCGGAAAGGATCAGCTCATCGAAGAAACCCGTACGCCAGAAGCGGCCGAGGACCAGGAACGCGGCGGCAGAGGCAGCGATTGCCGCGCTCGTCTCGAGGGCGACACGGAGCGACGATCCGTGATAGGCGAAGTTGAGGCTCGCAACGAGCACCAACGCAGCCGTCGCGCCGGCGGAGCCGAGCGCGCAGCCAACAGCAAGCCTTCGCAGCCGCAGCACGACATCTCAACTTCACTCTTCCAGGCTCCGAGCGACCAGCCTTTTTGGCTGGACCGGACTGCCGGTTCGGCTACGCATGCTGGCACGGCCGCGAAGCGGAATCCGTCATCCTCTGCCGAACTTGTTCAGGTTAGGAGTCTTCGCTTTGGACATCCCCGGACTCGCACCTGACGAACCGCTCTCGCCCGAGCTCGTGCTCGTGCTCCCGGCGGAGCTTCGGGCGCGGGTCCTCGCAGCTCTCGGCGACCCCGTCTGGCCGACGCCGCGGCACCAGCCTGCTGAAGCTCCGGCTCAGCCGCCGATAGCGACGGCCTCGGCTTCGGCCGCGGTTGCGGAAACTCGGGTCAGGCGCGCCACGAGGGTGAACCCTCCGGTATACCCGGCGGCACCGTTTGCCCGATCATTTGCCGCGCTGGTGGGCGCGCGCCTCGTGCAGCTCGTGTTGATCTTCGTGGCCGTGACGATCTTCACCCTCGCTATGACACTCGTCGCCCAAGCCGTTCGATGAGAGGACACCGGCCATTCGGGCCGATCGCCAGCTTCGGCCGAGACGTATGAATTCGGACATGGGCACCCGCTTGCCTCCGCGGCGCCTCCTCGTGTGCGCCGGAGCTGTCGTGGCCGTTGCCGCCGTGGCGAGCGGTTGCGGTGGCGGAGGCGATGCACAGGCCGCACCGAAAACCCCGTCGCTCGTCAAGTACTCGAGCTCCTCCGTCACCTTCATGCATCCGGTCGCCTGGAAGGCGTATCCATTCCGGTGGCCCGGCGAGCTGCACTTCCGCCCGCTGGTCTATCTGAGCAACCAGCCGGTGCACGACCCATGCTCGACACAGGGGAACACGACGTCATGCGGCTTCCCCGTGCAGACCCTCGAGCCGGGCGGCGTTCTCGTCACCTGGAACGCGAGCGAGCCGCCTTCCACTGGGCTGGGGCCGGGCTCACAGACTCGGATCGGCGGCCGGCCAGCCAGACGTGTCGATACCGCCGGCGGCCTGTGTCGCAGCATCGGCGCCGACCGGACGATCGACGTCCTGGTCGCGACGGGGCCTCTGCCTTCCACCCTCACCGAGTTCACCGCCTGCCTACGCGGGCCGGGGCTCGCGCAGAACGTGAAGCGCGTCGACGCGCTCCTGGCGTCGACGAAGTTCCTCTCGTAGCGGCTCCACTCCACGCCCGTCGACCGAAGGTCCTGGGCGAACTGGACCATGGTCCCGCCTGGAATGTGGCTCAGCTGCCGAAACCCATTAGCAGAGCGGACAATGCACGGCATCCACAGACGGTGAGGCCTCCTTCAGGCCCCGCGGGTCAGGACGTCTCACTCGAACTCGATGCCGTGCACGGCCCGCGCGCCTGGGACGCAGCGGGCTAGTTGCCGGCGAACCAGCGGTAGATCGGGAGCTCTGCGTTCGTCGCAGGCTCTTGCTCTTCCACGTCTTCTGACTCGACCGGGTCGGCAATGGGCTCTGCGGGTTGATGCGCAAGAACCAGTTGTGGCCGGTCAGCCTCGGGCTCGGCTTCTGCGGCGGCAAGCGAAGCACGGCGTAGCTCCTGCTCGGCCTCGGCCGCGCGGCGCGCTTCCTCGTCGGCAGCCTGGCGCTGTCGCTTCGCCTCGGCGACCCGGCGTGCCTCCTCCTCGGCTTCCGCCGCGCGGCGCGCTTCCTCCTCGGCCTCTGCCGCGCGACGATCCTCCTCCTCGGTGGCGTGCCGCTCTCGCTCAGCCTCCACCGCACGACGGGCTGTTTCCGTCGCCTCTGCGACGCGGCGCGCTTCCGCCTCGGTGGCCTGCCGCTCTCGCTCAGCCTCCGCCGCACGCCGGGCTGTTTCCGTCGCCTCTGCGACGCGGCGCGCTTCCGCCTCGGCTTCGGCCACGCGACGAGCCTCCTCCTCGGCGGCCTGTCGTTCACGCTCGGCTTCGGCCGCTCGACGGGCTGCTTCCTCGGCCGCTGCGACGCGGCGCGCTTCCGCCTCGGCTTCGGCAAGGCGGCGCGCCTCCTCAGCCGCCGCAACACGACGTGCCTCTTCCTCGGCAGCCTGCCGTTCACGCTTGGCCTCCGCAGCACGACGGGCTGCTTCCTCTGCCTCCGTGACGCGGCGCGCTTCCTCCTCGGCCGTCTGTTGCGCTGCGGCCCGGCGCGCCTCCTGCTCGGCCTCCTCCGCGCGCAGCGCGGCCTCCTCGGCCTCGTTCGCGGCAGCCTCAGCCGCGAGTTGCTCGCGCCTCTGCGCCTCCTCGGCGTCGATCGTGTAGCGCTCGGCGAGGACCTTGCGCTCCTCGGCAAGCTGCTGGACCCCGCCCGTCGATCGTCGTTTCCACACCATCGTCCGAGACCGGATTATCCCCACGAGCGCCTGGGCACGACCCCCCCGAAGTGGGTTGGTTTCACTATGCGGATGGAGACTGGGAGGACTAGCCGCTCGGCGCGGCCGCCGGCGGCGCAGTCTCGGCCGCGCCCGCGGTTTTACCGCTCGTCCACGCATAGTGAGCGAGCCGACCGGAAAGACCCAGCAAGAGCAGCGCGTTCACTGGGTGGAACATGCCGACGCCCCAGTGGTGAAAGCCCACCGACGCGAGAATCCCCTGCACGAACGCCAGTACCGCGAGCAGTATCCATGCCATCCGGAGGCGACGCTCCGGCCACGCGAGCAACGCGAGGATCAGCAGCAAGATGGCACCGAAGTCCGAGAGGATGAAGCCAAGGCCGCGGTGGGCGTCGAGGCTCTTCGCATTGTCGATTGTCGTGTTCCCGCCGTGCTTCATCGCGAAGAGGCCGTAGCCGACGAGGAAGAACTGGACGATCACGCCTGCGAAGAACAACGTCGTCACGTACTTCAAGCCCACCCAAGCACCGCGCCGCAGAGCCGTCATCGTCTTACTCCTTTGTCCTCGCTTGCCGACGGCGGGAGGCTACAGCGGCCGGCGGCCGGTTACTAGGCTCCGGCGATGCCTGACGCGATCGTCGTCGGCTCGGGGCCGAACGGGCTGGCGGCGGCAATCGTGCTGGCGCAGGCGGGGCTCTCGGTGCACGTCCTCGAAGCTGCCGACGCGATCGGCGGCGGTGTGCGCTCGGCCGAGCTGACGCTACCCGGGTTCGTGCACGACGTCTGCTCGGCGATTCACCCGCTCGGAGCGGCCTCGCCGTTCTTCCGCACGCTGCCGCTCGCAGAGCACGGCGTGGAGTGGATCGAGCCGCCGGCGGCGCTCGCGCATCCCTTCGACGACGGGACGGCGGCCGTGCTCGAGCGGACGCCCGCCGCCGCGGTGCCCGGGCTCGGCGAGGACGACAGCCGTTGGCGGCGTCTCTTCGCACCGCTCGTCCGCGACACCGAGCGGCTGCTCGACGAGGTTCTCGCCCCACTGCACGTGCCTGCGCATCCGTTTGTGCTGGGCCGGTTCGGTGCACGCGCACTCCTTCCGGCCGCCGCATTGGCTCGGCTCTCGTTCCGCGGAGAGCAGGCTCGCGGCCTCTTTGCCGGGCTCGCAGCTCACTCGATGCTCCCGCTCGAGCGCCCGCCCAGCGCGGCGTTCGGGCTCATGCTCGGGCTACTCGGCCACGACGGAGGCTGGCCGTTCCCGCGCGGCGGCTCGCAGCGGATCTCCGACGCGCTGGCCTCGTGCCTCCGCTCTCTCGGGGGCGAGATCGAGACCGGGCACCGAGTCGGCTCGCTCGCGGAAGTCGGCGAGACGCGGCCCGTCCTGCTCGACGTGACCCCGCGCGGACTACTGGCGATCGCCGGCGACCGCCTCCCTCCCCGCTACCGCCGGGGTCTCGAGCGCTACCGGTTCGGGCCTGGAGTGTTCAAGCTCGACTGGGCGCTCGACGGCCCGATCCCCTGGCGGGCCGAGGAGTGCGCTCGCGCGGCGACCGTGCACCTCGGAGCCACACTCGGGGAAATCGCCGCCTCGGAGGCGGCGCCGTGGCGCGGCCGGATTGCCGAGCGGCCATACGTGCTGCTCGCGCAGCAGAGCCTCTTCGACCCGACGCGCGCGCCCGCCGACCGCCACACCGCGTGGGCCTACTGCCACGTCCCGAACGGCTCGACCGTCGACATGACCGAAAGCGTCGAGCGGCAGGTCGAGCGCTTCGCTCCCGGCTTCCGGGAACGGATCCTCGCGCGCTCGGCGCGCACGCCCGCGGACCTCGAGCGCCACAACGCGAACAACGTCGGCGGCGACATCAGCGGCGGAGCCACAACCCTGTCGCAGCTTTTCACCCGGCCGGTTGCACGCCTCTCGCCCTACACGACGCCACTGCCCGGCGTCTTCCTCTGCTCGGCCTCCACCCCGCCCGGCGGCGGCGTGCACGGGATGTGCGGGTACCACGCCGCACAGGCGGCGCTCCGCTTCCTCGACCGCTAGGGGTCGGTCGCCTCCCGCGCGATCTGACCCGACGGCTCCGGCGGTGCCGTCTCGGCGGCGCGGGCGACCGTCGTCCGCAGGGGAACCTCCCGCAGGAGCCACGAGAGGAGGAACGGCACCGCGGCAAGCGCCATCCCGAACAGGAAGACGCCGTTCAACGAGTGGGCGAACGCGTGCAGGACGTCCTCGCGAGCGTGTGGGGACAGAAGCTTGATCTGCTTCGGATTGAGCTGGAAGCCGCTGCCGAGATGTGCCGTCACGCTGCGGGGCAGGCCGGCGAGCCGGTGCGAGAGTCGCGACGCGAAGATCGTCCCGAAGACCGCCACCCCGAACGCGCCGCCGACACCGCGGAAGAACGTGGCGGACGAGGTGGCGACACCGATCTCCTGCGGCCGCGCGTCGTTCTGGACCACGAGCACTTGCATCACGAGGCCCAGCCCGACGCCGACCATGAGCCCGCCCGCTCCGATCCCCTGCCGGGCTTCCGTCCGAACATGTCGCCGAACTTCCCGTAGACGGGCGTCGAGATCGTGGACGCGAGCAGGTACGAGGTGACGACCCAGGACAGATGGTCGAGGCCGCCGAGGCCGCCGACGATCGTGGGCAGCGCGTTCGAGACGATCGTCTGGTCCAGCGCAGCCAGGAACACGCCGAGCATCGACGCGGTGAACACGGTGCGCAACGCCGCGCCGGTGAGCCTCCCGTCCTCGTAGGCGTCCACCGTTTCGAGGGTACTCAGGGCTTGTGCCCGGCCGCCTGAGCAACTACGTTCCGTGCCTGTTGTTGTCGTCAACGAAGGAGGCGTGATGAGAAGGCGCTATCTCTGCGGCGCCCTCGTGGGGGTCCTCGCCATTGCAGCTGCGCTGTCTGCGACAGCCGGCGGAGCGGCTTCGAGCGTCCGGCACGGCCGGATGCACAGGATCACCAACTCGACCAGCACCAACTGGTCCGGCTATGCGGTGACCGGCGGTCGCTACACGCAGGTGTCGTCCTCGTGGACGGTGCCGTCGGTGTCGTGCTCGGGCACGGCCTATTCGAGCTTCTGGGTCGGGCTCGACGGCGACACCTCGGGCACGGTCGAGCAGACCGGCACCGACTCGGACTGCTCTGGTTCGACGCCCCAGTACTACGCCTGGTACGAGATGTATCCGAAGTTCCCGGTCAACCTGAACCAGACGGTGCGGGCCGGAGATTCCATGTCGGCGTCCGTGACCACCGACGGCCGCGGCAACTTCACGCTGACCGTCTCGGACACGACGCGGGGCTGGACGAACATCAAGAACGCGAAGCTCCGGTCGGCCAAGCTTGCGTCGGCCGAGGTCATCGCCGAGGCTCCGTCGTCGAGCGGCGGTGTGCTTCCGCTCGCGAACTTCGGCACGGTGAGCTTCGCGAATGCGAAGGCCAACGGCGCGCTGCTCACGAGCAGCACATCGGGCATCGATCCGATCACGATGGCCAGCGGAACGACGGTCAAGGCTCAGCCCGGCAACATCAACTCGGGTGCCTTCTCCGTCACGTGGCACCACTCCTAAGGACGTCACGTGGAGGGTTCCCGCCCAGGCGGGGATCCTCCACCCTCCTTTTCACGGCGTAAAGTGTTGCCCGTGGACACGGCGACCACCGAAGCGCTGCCGGGCCGCTCCGGCAACGAGAAGATCGCGCGGCTCCTGCACGAGATCGAGGCGCTGATCGCCGACGACGAGGCCGCCGACCGGCAGATCACCGGCGGCTGGCAAACCTTCGGCGACATCCTCGCCGCTGCGCACACGCACACGTGGGACGCCTACAGCGTCGATCTCTCGACCGACGCCGAGAGCTTCCGCGGGCTGTCGCGCAGGCAGCAGGAAGCCGTGAAGCGCGTCTTCGGGACGATCTACCGCGCTGAGTCGATCGTCGACGACTGGATGGACCGGATCGTCGCGGCGCTGCCGCAGGAGCCGAAGTACGAGGCGATGCGGGCGGCGCTGATGACCCAGGAGCACGACGAGCGGATGCACCGCGGCAGTCTCCTCCGGGTCGCCACCGAGGTGCTCGGGATCGAGCCCTCGGCCGCCGACCGGGTGGCTAAGAAGTACAACAACTTCGTTGCCGAGATCCTCTTCGACCGGTTCGAAGTCGAGATGCAGCAGCTGCTGAGGCCGAACCGCCCGCTCGAGGACGTGTACACCGCGATCTTCATCTACGGCGTGATCAGCGAGGACGTGGTGGCGAACAGCGACGTCGTCATCCGCCGGGCCAAGGGCAACGCGCTCTACGACGTCTACCACCTGCCGGGGATGAAGGAAGGCCAGACGAACGTGCGCCGCGACGAAGGCCGCCATGTCCGCATCGCCGTCCTCGCGACGCATCGCTTCCTCGAGGAGTACGAGGGCGCCGCCGAGCGGTTGCTCGGCATCTGCAGCGACTACATGGATCTCGCCGACAGGATGGTGCGTCGCGCCAAGGCGTCGCATGGCCTGATCGACGCCCACCTGGCCGAGTCGTATGGGCCCGACGTCGACTCTCTCTACTACTACGTGATGAACATGAAGCGGCTCGCGGTGCGGCTGGACGAGCTCGGGCTCCGCGAGGGCGTGCTCGAGGTGAAGCGCCGCGTCGACGCCACGATTTCGGAGCTGAGCGGCGACAACGGCGAGCCGATCGTCGAGACGCCGAACCGGCTGCTCAAGCTCGTCGGGCCGAGGATGCTCCGGCTCGCCGGCGCGTCCCGCCTAACCAGCTAGCACGCGCTCGTAGCACTCTGCGAGACGGCGGGCGAGCAGCGGCCACGCGTACTCGGTCTCGGCTCGCGCCCGCGCCGCACGGCCACGCTCGGCCCGAGCAACCTCGTCGGCGAGCAGCGAACTGATGGCCGCGGCCAGCGCCGCCGGGTCGCCGGGTGGAACGAGCGCCCCGGTCTCCTCGGTGACGACCTCCTGATACCCCGGGATGTCGGAGGCGACGACCGGCGTCGCGCACGCGAAGGCTCTGGTGATCGTCATGCCGAAGCTCTCGTTGCCGAGCGAGGGCGCGACGAGGACCTTCGCCGTCGCAAGCTCCTCCGTGAGCGCGTCGTCGTCGACGAAGCCGAGGATGTCGATCCCCTCCTCCGAGAGGCGGAGGCGTGCAAGGAGCAACCGGACGGCGAGCGGGTCCGCGCCGAGGAGGCGCAGGCGGACGCCGCTGTCCCGCAAGCGCGGCCACGCGCGGAGCAGCACCGGCAAGCCCTTGCGCGGATCGTGGCGGCCTGCGAAGACGATGCGGTCGGCGCGATTGGCCGGATCGGTCTCCGGCGGGATCTCGACACCGTTCGGGATCACCTCGTAGTGGCCGGGCGCAAACGGGCAGGCGGCAAGACGCGCCTGCTCGGAGACAGCGACGCGCAGGTCGATCCGATCGAGCAGGAAACCCCACAAGGGCTCCGCCAGCCTGCGCCAGGTCGAGTTGCCGGCCGCGTGGAACGTGGCAACAGTCGCCCCGTCCCACAGCGCGAGCGCGGCCGGGCTGAGCATCGGCGCGAGTGGCTCGTGCACGTGGATCAGGTCGAAACGCTCGCGCCTGAGCGCACGGCGAAGCTGCGGCAGCGCGTGCGGGCTCAGCACGAGGTTCGAGAGCGCACCGTTCCCCGGCACGATGACCGAGCGGCCGAGCGGGATCACGCTCGCGGGCGGCGGGCCGGGGCGGCCCTGGCGTGGGTGGAGGAGCCGGCTGAAGGAGCCCGGCGGGTCGTTGCCGATCAGCAGCCGCGCCTCGATCCCGACCGCCTCGAGCGCACGAGTCTGCGCGTCGGCGTGGTCGACGACCCCGCCACCGAAGGACCACGAGTAGGGAACGACAATGCCGACCTTCATGCGAGGCGAGGCTACCGGCGGCGCGCAAGCAGGAGGCCCACGACCGCTCCGGCCAACAGGAGCTGCGCTTCGGCCGAGATCCCCACGCCGTGCCGGCCGCCGCCCCGGTGGAAGAGCTTCTCGCCGCGCAGCCGCAGCCACGGGACGAGATGCTCGAGGTCGGGCATCGCCGCCGCTGCCCCTCCGAGCACGGCGGGGTCGAACGGGCCTCGCCGGCCGGCGAGCAACCCGAGGGCGACGAGGCCGCTGCCGATCTCGAAGCTCCGGTCGGGAATGTCCTCGTGCGGCACGTGGTCACCGGCGACGTGCAACGGCGGGCCGAGGAGAAGCGCAAGCGGGCGCGAGCGGACGAGGGCGCCGGCGGCACCGCCCACCGCGACATGCAGCGAAACGATCACAACGCGATGATCGCGTATGCTGCCGGACATGGCGCTCGCTGACTGGTTCCGTCGGTTGCTCTCCTCGAGCCCACGTGCCGGAGGCGGCGAGGACGCGGCGCTTCAGCACGACGAATTTGCGGAAGAGCTGTCAGAGGGGCCGCCGAACGACTTCGTGGCCGGCGGGCCCACCGGGCCGGGGTTCCAGGGATTCGAGTCGGCCGAGGCGACGGACGATGCGATCCATGCAACGGACCCTCCGCGCGACCCGGCTCCCTAAGCCGCTGCTGCGCTAGCGTTCGACCCGGTGTGCCGGGAAGGCTGGTCGGCGAGAGCCGATGACGCCTACCCTCGCCGCCCCACTCTTCGTCGCTTCGATCGCGCTGATGCTCCTGGCGTCGGCGCAGTTCGCACGGCGCCTCGACCACGTGGGGCTCCGGCTCGGCCTGCCGGAGGCGCTGCTCGGCCTGCTCACGGCGCTCGCTGCGGACGCGCCCGAGATCTCGTCGGCGATCTCGGCGCTCGCCCAGCACGAACACGCAGTGGCAGTCGGCGTCGTCGTAGGCTCGAACGCGTTCAACCTCGCTGCGATGCTCGGCCTCAGCGCGCTCATCATGGCTCGCATCCGGGCGGAGCACGACACCTTTCTGCTCGAGGCCGCGGCCGGGCTCTCGCTGCTCGCGGTGATGCTCGCAGTGGCCGCAGGCGGTCTAGATGGCCCCGCCGGCGGCTTGCTCGTCGGCGTCGTCGCGGTCCCGTACGTCGTGCTGCTCGCGCGCCAGCCCAGGCGTGAGCCAAGGACGCGCCTTTCCCGGCAGGAGACTGCTCGCCTCCTCGCGGTCCTCTTCGTCGCACTCGGCGTGATCGTGGGCGGCAGCGTCGGCGCGGTGCGCGCGGCGACCGACCTCGCCCATGCCTGGTCGGTGCCGGACACGCTCGTCGGGGTGATCGTGCTCGCGATCCTCACGAGCCTTCCCAACGCGTGGACAGGCGTTCGGTTCGGCCTCCAGGGGCGAGGCTCGGCGCTCGCGAGCGAGACGCTGAACTCGAACTCGATCAACCTGGTGGCCGGGCTCGCCCTTCCCGCGGCGCTCGGGAGCCTCACGACGTTCTCCCGTCTCGACGTGTTCGACCTGGCGTGGCTCTTCGGGATGACCGTGGTAGCGCTCGCCCTCTTCGGGAGGCGCGACGGAGCCGGCCGCCTCGCCGGCGCCTTCCTGATCGTCGCCTACGCCGTGTTCGTCGTCGTCCAGGTGGCCTAGTCGACGACCTGCTCGATCGCGTGCTGCTCCAGACACTGACGTCCCTCTGCTCGCGGGAGGAGTAAGCGTCGGGTAAAGCCCCCCGGCGAAATCGCCGATTCCTGGTTACCCTGAAAGCGCCGTAGGACTGGGAAAGCATGGGGGACATCGGGATTTGACAGTGCCGTCGAGACGACTCAGGCGCGGGTTGGTGGCCATCGTGGCGACGTGTGCCGTCGTCGGCGGCCTCGCGGGCGCTGCCCGGTCCGCGACCACGACGTTCGATCGCAGCCGGACGATCCAGTTCGACGGCCGGTCGACATTTCCGATCGTGCTCTCCCCGGGACCGCCGCTGAGCTCGAAGACCCCTTGGGGCACGGACGGCCTCGCAGAGACGACCTCGGCCGGCGCGAACGTGTTCCGCACCGGAGTCGGTGGGACGTGGTCGGCGAACGACATCAAGACGGCGCTCGACTGGGACCGTGCCACGGCCGCCCTCCACGCCTACACGTGGCCGAATCTCGGCGGCTACTCGCTCGCACAACCCGGCTCCCCCGAGGACGCGGGGTTGGCGAACGTCGTCAACACGCTCACCGACGACCCGAGCGGCAGCGCGATCGCGTTCTGGAAAGGCCGCGACGAGCCGTGGTGGGGCGACTTCCTCCCCACACAGCTCCAGTTCGCCTACTGCCGCGTCACCTCCCGCGGCGATCCATCCTGGTGCGACAACGAGGTCCCGCTCGACCCGAGTCAGCTCTGGGTGACGATCGAGGCCCCCAAGGGCACTCCGGCCCAGCTCGAGCCGTACTCGAGCGTGACCGACGTCCACGGAGTGGACATCTACCCGGTGACGCTCGCCCAGCCGTTCCCGAACCTGCACCGAGTCGGGGCGTGGACCGCGTCGCTCGCCTCGGTCACGCCGTTGGGGCCGGTCTGGACGACGCTCCAGATCTGCGCGAGCGGCAGCTTCGACAAGACGACGGGCCAGTTCATCGTCCCGACGTTCCAGCAGGAGCGGTACATGGCGTACGACGCGATCCTCAACGGCGCCAAGGCGCTCACCTTCTTCGGCGGCAACAACGCCAACTGCTTCAGCGGTAGCGATTCGCAGTACGGCTGGAACTGGTCGTTCTGGCAGAGCGTGCTCAAGCCGCTCGTCCAACAGATCTCGGCGTCGAGCCCGCTCGCGCCGGCGCTCGTGAACAGTGCGCGGACGCCGCGGATCACGACCGCGGGCTCCGGAACCGAAGTGTCCCTACGGCAGGGAACCTCTGTCGACGACCTCTGGCTGATCGCCGCGCGCACCGGGGCAGGTTCTGCGACGGTGACCTTCAGGGGCCTGCCGAGCTGGGCGCACCGCGGCAGCGTGTACACCGAGAACCGCATGGTCACGGCTGCCAAGGGAGCCCTGAGCGACCACTTCAACCAATGGGACGTCCACGTCTACCACTTCGTCGAGCCGCTGATCCTCAAGAAGCTGGCGCCGCGGCGGGCGAGAGTCGGCTCCCGCATCACACTGCGCGGCAAGGGCCTTGCCGCCGCGACTACGGTCAGCTTCGGAGATGCGAAGGCACGCTTCAAGATCTTCGGCGACAACAAGCTCGTGGTCACGGTCCCTGCCCGCGCGCAAACCGGCCCGGTCGTGGTCGCCTCGCCTCTCAAACAGGTGCAGAGCAAGTCCAAGCTGGCGATTCTCCCGACCGCGAAGACGAGGCCGAAGATCGAAGGCGTGGCTCGGATCGGACACCGCCTCACCGGGACCAAGGGCACCTGGTACGGCGACGAGCCAACGAGCTACACGTTCCAGTGGCTCGCCTGCAACGTGCACGGGAACGCGTGCAAGCCCGTCCCCGGCGCGTCGAAGCAGACCCTGAAGCTCGAGCCCAACCGGCTCGGCAAGCGGTACCGCTTCCTCGTCACCGCCCACACGACGTCGGGCACCGGGAGCGCGCTTTCGAAGGCGACCAGCCTCGTCGCCCGCTGACGAACGCTTACGGCTTCGTCTTGATGATCTTGCCCGAGGGCGAGAGGACGTACCAGAGACCGCCGTTGAGATTCGTCGCCTGCCCATTCGCCTGACCCGGCTTCGAGTCACCGATGTAGCGGTAGAGCGGCCAGTGGTTGTACGTGACGACGCGTCCGTCGAGGCCCAGCAACTTCTTCTTCGCAGCCCCTCCGGCCGTGGGCTTCTGTCCCTTCTTCACCTTCAGCGGCGGCCAGGCGACCGCGCACGTGCCCTTGCACGTCACCCGCTTCTGATGGTCGGGCTTGAACATGTAGAGCGTCAGGCCCTTGCTGTTGACGAGCACGGTGCCGAGCTTCTTGATCGTGCGCGTGTGCACCGTCGCCGCCTTCGTGACGTGACGCACGCTCGACGGCGCGGCAGACGATCCGCCCGCGACGACGAGCGCCGCCGCGAGAGCGCCGAGCAAGCCGATCCGAAGCGGAGTCACCGACCTACGCACTGCCGTCACTCTAGATCAGGATCGGGCGCCGCGCGCAGATCCCCCAAAAGGGGGAGGCCGGGCAGGACGAACGCGCGAGATGATCGGTCTTGACTCCCGCTCGGGGCTGACGGCAACAACTCTGCGGCGGAGTTTTGAAAGCGGCGGGCTTTGCCCGCCGCTTTCTTTTAGAGCCTGATCCGGTGCTGCGTCACCCGATCAGAGTTGGAGGAACTGCGCCCACGGGAGACCGCGTCTCCCGTCCGCGCAGTTCCGTTCTAGATCGCCCGAAGAGCGACGCTCTTCAGGCGAGGCGGAGGCTCCTTGTAGAGGAGCCGCTCGACTTCTTCCGCCGGCGCGGGGCGGCCGAAGAGATAGCCCTGGCCGTAACGGCAGCCCATCTGCCTGAGCCGCTCGGCTTGCGCCGGCTGCTCGATGCCTTCGGCCACCGCCGCGAGACCAAGCGAGTCGCCGAGCCGGAGGATCGCGTCGACGAACGCTTCGTCCACGTCCTCGCCGACGAGCCTATCGACGAACGGCTTCGGGATCTTCACCGACTCGATCGGGAACTCGGCGAGACGGCTCAGCGACGAGTAGCCCGTGCCGAAGTCGTCGATCGTCAGGCTGACGCCGAGCTCGCGCAGCCGCTGCATCGCGACGAGCGCGCCGTCACTGCCCTGGATGACGCCGGATTCCGTGACCTCGAGCACGAGCCTGCTCGGATCGACGGCGTATCCCTTGAGGGCCTCGGCGAGAGTGTCGACCAGCCGCTCGTTCGCGAGCTCGGCAGCAGCGAGGTTGAGCCAGATGCTGAGCCTCTCCGGCCAGCGGCGGGCGGCCTCGAGAGCCTGCTCGAGCACGAGTCGCCCGAGCTCGACGGTCAACCCCGCCTCCTCGGCGGCCGGGAGGAAGTCGGCCGCAGTGAGAAGCCCGCGCGTCGGGTGGGGCCAGCGCGCAAGGACCTCGAAGCCTTCGATCTGCGTGTCCTCCAGGCGGACGACGGGCTGGAAGTGGACGAGGATCTCGCGCCGCTCGATCGCCGCTTCGAGATCGAGGCCGAGCTGACGCTGCGCCCGCAGCTTCTCGTGCAGGTCGGCCTCGTACAACGTGTACGCGCGTTCGGAGCGCTTCACGCTGTACATCGCGATGTCCGCGTTCCGGATGAGATCTTCGCCGCGCGTGATGTCCCCTGCTCCGACGGCGATGCCGACGCTCACGTGGCAGGCGACGTCTCCGCAGCCGAGCACGTAGGTCCCGTCGATCGCGTCGAGCATCCGCCGCGCCGTGTTGACCGCAGCGTCGGCGTCGGCGTCGCGGACGAGCACGGCGAACTCGTCGCCGCCGATGCGCGCCGCGAGATCCTGACCGCGGACCGAGCCCTGGAGCCTGGACGCGAACTCCGAGAGCAGCTCGTCGCCCGCGCTGTGCCCCCACGTGTCGTTGACGGCCTTGAAACGATCAAGGTCGAGGTAGAGGACGGCGGTCGAGCCGGATCCTTTCGCGAGCTCCTGCTCCACGGCCTCCAGCAGGTGCGGCCGGTTGGGCAGACCGGTCAGCGCATCGTGGTACGCCTGGTGGCGCAGCTGCTCCTTGAGCTCGGTGACCTGGGCCAGCGAATGCTCGAGCCGGCCGTTCTCGAGCAGGATGCTCGCGTGGCCGGCGAACGTGCCGAGGAGCTCCACGTCGGCCTCGGTGAACGTGCTGACGTCGCCTAGCCGCTCGCCGACGATGAGCAACCCGAATGTCCGATCCTCGCCGCGTAGCGGCGCGACGATCGCGTCCTCGAGGTCCCGCGAACGCAGGAACGAGTCGAACGTGAAGCTCGCGCGCCTCTGGGTGAGCAGCGTCGCGGAGCCCGCGGAGGTGATCTCCGCGAAGGCTGCCGCGTCTTCGGACGCGAACCGCTCCTCCGGATGCATGAGCAACTCGCCCTCGGCACCGCTGACGCTCCGCAACGGCCCCTCGTCGTCGGAGAGCGGGAGTAACAGGATCTCGGCGTACTCGGCCCGGAGCAGCCGGCGAGCGGCAACCAGAAGCTGCCCGACTGCCAGACCGAACTCCGGCGCGCCCTGCGTGGCGCGCATCGACTCGTACAGGAACTCCACGTGCTCGCGCTGCTCGCGCTGCTCCATGTAACCGCGGAAGGCCGCGACGCACGCGAGGACCGGGACGACGAGCAGGAGGACGGCGAGCGGCCGCACGTCGAGAAGCGTGACGACGGCGAGGCCGAGCGACGCAGTTGCGAGCGCACCGAAGGTCGACGTCACGATCGTCCGGCCGAGCTGAGGCGCCTGGAAGCGCTCCTCCGCGATTGCGATCACCGTGGAGACGAGCAACATGCCGACGATGTGGGCGACGGCGCAGGCGACGAGGACGAGGACCCACAGATGCGGCGACGAGTCGCCCGTATCGGCGAGCGCGCGGAAGACGAGGAGGGCGATGCCGCTGCAGAGCGGCAGCTCGGCGAGGTTGAACGCGAACTTCGCGAGCTGGCGCAGCTGGCTTCGGCGCCGGTTGACGACGAGCGCGACGAGCGTGCCCGCGAGCTGTCCGATCAAGAGCGACGACGGCGCGCCGAGCAGGAGGCCGAGCGTGAGGCCGATCTCCGTCAGCGAGAGCGTGTGTGCCTGCTTGCGGAACTGCAGGTGCACGACGAGCACCTCGGCGAGGTAGAACGCCAGTGCGAGCCAGTACCACGCCAGGACCGGCCCCCGCCCGAACGCCGGAGCGTTGAGGCCGCTGACCAGGATCGCCCAGACACCCGCGCACGCGAGCGCGAGCACCCCGTTAAAGGCCCAGACACGGCGAGGCGCGCGAAGCGCCTCACGCACAGCTGCGCCGAGCGGACGCAACGGCTCGCTCGGCGCGCGACGCGACTGGGTGAGGGGCCGGGCGATCACCCGGCGCCCCCGCTATCCATCAGCCCCAGCTGGCACCGAGCCATGACCCGCCCGACCAACTGCTGCCGCTCCAGCTCGAGCCGCTCCAGCTCGATCCGCTCCACGAGCTGCCGGACCAGGACGAGCCGCTCCACGAGTTGCCCGACCACGAGGATCCGCTCCAGCTCGAGCCGCTCCAGCTCGAGCCACTCCAGGAACTCCCAGACCAGGACGAGCCGTTCCACATGCCGCCCGACCAGCTGTGGCCCGCGGCCTCGAGCGCGGCGATCGCGCTCGAGTCGAACGGCTGGCCGAAGATGTCTCTTTCGCCCTGAAGCACGACGCCGTTCTGCGAGATGTGATCGGTGCCGCGCGAGGCCTCGAGCGACCCGGTGCCGGTCGAGGAGGCGTTGGTCTGCTGCGACGCGAGGACCGAGGGCACCGGGGCGTTCAGGAGCGTGCTCATGTTGAGCTCGCCGCACCCTTGCCGCTTCCAGTTCGCAGCAGTGAGCCTGTCGCAGCTGGACGTCAGCATCGCCTTCACCTGGTCCGGCGTCAGCTGCGGGTAGCGCTGATAGAGGTCGGCGACCGCGCCGGAGACGAAGGCAGCCGCTTCCGACGTGCCGCTTCCGCGGAAGTAGCGGTCGCTCAGGATGCCCGTCGGGTTGCTCTGGTCGATGTACGAGCCGGGGACACGGAGCCCCTGCATGTGCGTCCCAGGGGCGGTCACGTCGGGCGGGCGGCAGGCGACGCTGCAGCTGGCGGCGTTCGCCGAGAAGGGGGCGACGCGGTCGCCCCACGCCGTCAACGTCCCCCCGGTGTCGGCTGCGCCGACGGCGAGGATCTGCGGGTCGTACGCGGGATCGGCGAGCCCCTGCGCGCTCGCGCCGGTCTGGTAACCGGAGTTCCCGGTGGCTGCGACGACGACGATTCCGGCCTTCCACGCCTGCTCGACCGCGTACGCGAGCGGGTCGATCTGATACGCCTGCGTCGAGTTCGTGCCGAAGGAGAGATTGAGCACGCGGATGTTCATCCCGTTGTCGTTCCGGTGTTGCACGACCCAATCGATCGCCGCGATGACCTGGCTCACGTCGGCACCGCCGTCGGCGACGCCGACCTTGAGCGAGACGAGGTTGGCGTCGGGCGCCACGCCGCGGTAGCCGCCCGGCTGGCCGTCGTTGCCGGCGATGAGACCCGCCATGAACGTCCCATGACCGTTCTCATCGAGGTTCTGCAGGCTCGGGGCCTGGGAGTCGAGCGAGAGGTCTGGGCCGTACGTGACCTTGCCGGATCCGTCCAGGCCCGCCACAGGCGAGACGCCCGTGTCGATGAGCGCGACGCCGACACCCTTGCCGCTGTAGCCGGCGTTCCACCATGCCTGCGCGCCGTCGCCGGCCGTGATGTTCTGCATCGAATAGGGATCGGCGGCCGGGTCGTAGCCGGAGGAGCCCCAGGAGGCACCCGAGCGCATCCCGCCGAGGACGAGCGCGATCACGAGTGCCAGCAGACCTACCTGCCAGGTACGAAGACGAAAACCGTCGCGCGAGATGAGGTCAGCCCCCAACTTCTACCTCCTTATCGCGACCGCTCTGTGCCGCAGAACGAGCCGCAGTAGCCGCCAATCAGTGGGCGCAACGTAGGTCGGCGTCCGATGCGAAACCTCCCGCGAAAGGGGGAGAAGTTTCGCTCAGTCGAGGGATCTTGAACGCCGCCGCATAGCATCGGAAGTCATGAGCTCGGTCCTCGATTCGGCGCCACCGCGGTTCTCGGTCGAGGACGCTGCGCGGATCGCCGCGGAGTTGTTCGGCCTGCAGGCGACCGCCTCCGCGCTCGGCAGCGAGCGCGACCAGGCGTTCCTCCTCGACGACGGCGAGACGGGCGGCGTGCTCAAGATCTCGAACTCCGGCGAGGACGGAGCGGCGCTCGACCTGGAGGAGGCCGCGATCGCGCACATCGCGGCGGTCGATGCGGACTTGCCGGTCGCGCGGCCTCTCGCGCCGAGGGCGGCCTTCGACGGTCATCAGGTGCGGCTGTTCGAGCGGCGCCACGGACTGAAGGCGGGGCCGGAGCTCGAGGATTCGGCCGTGCGTGGTCTCGCCGAGACGCATGCCCGTGTCTGCCTCGCCCTGCGCTCGTTCTTCCATCCGGCGGCCGGCCGCGAGCTGCTGTGGAACATCCGCGCGACCCCAGAGCTCCGCCCGCTGCTCGCGGAGATCGAAGAGCCCGGCAGGCGGGCGCTCGTCGAGCGAACGCTCGACCGCTACGACGAGCGTGTCCGGCCTCGGTGGGAGCGGCTACGTGCCCAGGTTGCACACGGCGACTTCAACCTCGACAACCTTTTCGTCGACGAGCGTGGCCGCGTGACCGGGATCCTCGACTTCGGGGACTGCTGCCACACGGCGCTCGCGGCCGACGTCGCGATCGCACTGGCGTCGATCCTCCGCGGCCGGCCTGTCGACGATTCGTTCCGGGTCGCCCGGATCGCGCTGGACGGCTTCGCCTCCCGGCTCCCGCTCGAGGAGCTCGAGCTCGAGCTGCTGGGCGACCTCGTCGCCGCTCGGCTCGCCGCGATCGTCTCGATCAGCGCTTGGCGGTCCCGCCGCTTCCCCGAGAACACGGCCTACATCGAGGCGTGGGACGAGGACTCGTGGCGCCTGCTCGAGTTCCTCGACGGGCTTGCTCCCGAGGAGACCGCTAACGAGCTCGGCGCGCGCCCGCCCAGGACCGCGACGCAGGAGCTCGCCCGGCGGCGTGAAGACGCGTTCGGCGGCCTCCTGACGCCACTCACCTACCGGCGCCCGGTCCACGCGGTTCGCGCCGAGGGCGTCTGGATCTACGAGCCCGACGGACATCGGCTGCTCGACGCCTACAACAACGTCCCCGTCGTCGGGCACTGCCACCCGCGAGTCGCCGAGGCGATCGTCCGCCAGACCCGGCTTGCCGCGACGAACGCGCGCTACCTCGCGCAGCCGCTCGTCGACCTGGCCGAACGCCTGCTCGCGACCTTCCCGCCGGAAGCGGCGCTCGACACCGTGCTGCTCGTCAACTCCGGCAGCGAGGCGAACGACCTCGCCTGGCGGCTCGCCACGGGAACGACCGGACGAGACGGCGCGATCGTGACGGAGCACGCTTACCACGGAGTCACCGCCGCGAGCACCGCGCTCTCGCCGGAGGATTGGCCGGAACGGACGAGTCCCGGCAGCATCGCCCGGATCCCGCCACCCGGCAGCGGCTGCGACCTCGAGTCCGCGCTCGCCGGCGCACTCGAGGAGCTCGACGGCGGTCTGGCCGCGACGTTCCTCGACGGGTCGCTCATGAGCGACGGGATCCATGTGCCCGAGACGGCCGAGCTGCGCCTGCTCGTGGAACGGACGCACGCCGCCGGAGGCCTGTATGTCGCTGACGAGGTTCAGGCCGGCCACGGGCGGCTCGGGCCCGAGCTCTGGTCGTTTGCGCGGCACGGGGTCGCGCCGGATGTCGTGACGCTCGGCAAGCCGATGGGCAACGGCTATCCCGTCGCCGCGGTCGTGACGAGGCGGGAGCTCTCGGAGCGTTTCCCGTACGCCGGCCGGACGTTCTCCACCTTCGGCGGCAACCCGGTCGCCGCGAGCGCCGCGCTCGCTGTGCTCGACGTGCTCGAGGACGAGCGGCTGCCGCAGAGGGCGGCGCAAGTCGGTAAGAGGCTGCGAGCCGCGATTGTGGATCTCGGGAAGGGCGACATCGTCGAGGTGCGCGGGCGCGGAATCCTCGCCGGCGTCCAGCTCTCCAGCGGCGAGCTCGCCGGGACCGTCGCCGAGAAGCTCCGCGAGAACGGAATCCTCGTGGGTCGCACCGGCAAGGACGGGGACGTGCTCAAGGTCCGACCCCCGCTCGTCTTCGAGGACGAGCACGTCGAACTGCTCGTCCGAGCGCTCGATTTGCTCCTGTAGGGCTTTATGGTCCACTGATGGCCGTCGAGCAGACCGACGCTCAGCTCGTCTCCCGTTGCCGTTCGGGCGATCCCGGGGCCTGGAACGAGTTCGTCGAGCGCTTCTCGCGCTACGTCTACGCGATCTGTGGCCGCGGCTTCCGTCTGCCGCAACAGGACGCCGAGGACGTCTTCCAGGAGGTTTTCGCCCGGGCGTTCGAGCGGCTCCACGACCTCCGCAGTGACGACGCCGTGCGCCCGTGGCTCGCGCAGCTCACGCGGCGGCTGTCCATCGACCGGTTGCGGCTCCTCGCTCGTGACGCACCTTCCGAGACGGACCCCGACGAGCAGGAGGTCGAGGACGTGCTCGCGACGCTCGACGACGCGATGACCGTGCGGGCTGCGCTCGACAAGGTCGGCGACCCGTGCCGTGAGATCCTCGACCGTTTTTTCTGCCGCGACGAGAGCTACCACACGATCGGCGACATGCTCGACATCCCAGCCGGGACGATCGCGAGCCGGATCTCGCGCTGCCTCGAAAAAGTTCGTGCAGAACTCGATGGAAGGAGTCGGGCCTCTCGCCCGTCATGAGTATTGAGATGAACGAATTCGATGGGGAACAGATCGGCCGGCTCCTACGCCTCCTTCCGCCCGCACCCGAGGGATGGGTGCGCGCTGCTCAGGAGCTTCCGGCCGCGCGGGCGGCCCTCGACGAGCTCGTCGCGCGGGCCGAGCAGGATGCCGCGTTCCGGCTTCAGCTCCAAGCCGACCTCGAACGCGCAGTCGCCGCCGCCGGTTACGAGCCCTCACCGTTCATCGTCTCCCGGTTGCGCCAACTCCTCGAGGCGGTCTGATCAGCGCGGAACGTGCGCCGGCTGAGACACTGCAGCGGTGCTCACCGGCCTCTCCCTCCCCGCGCTTCTCGAGGAGCTGGCGTCGCCGCGTGAAGCTCCGGGCGCCGGCTCGGCACTAGCGGCGGCGCTCGCGCTGGCCGCGGCGGTCGTGCAGATGGCCGCGCGCCTCTCGCCTGCCAGCTGGGCCGATGCTTCGGGAGTGGCCGCCCAGGCCGACGCCTTGCGCGAGCGCGCTGCGCAGCTCGTCGACGAAGACGCCGACGCGTACCGGAAAGCGCTCGAGGCGCGGGACGTAGCGGACAAGCCCGCACGGCCCGAGCAACGAGATTGGGCGCTGGGCAACGTCACGTCCGCAGCCGCTGAGCCTCCCCTCGCGCTCGCGCGTCTCGCGGCCGACTTGGCCGCGCTCTGCGCCGCGGCCGGAGCGCGCGTCGAGCCGCGCGTACATGCCGACGTCGCGGCGGCGGCTGCGCTCGCGGTCGCCGTCACCCGTGGCGCGCGGGAGCTCGTCGCGGTGAACCTCACTGCTCTGCCCGGCGACGCGCGGGTCGAGGAGGTCGATCGCCTCGTTGCCGCCGCGGAAGCAGCGGCGAAGTCGCTGTAGGAAACGCTGGCACGCAAGAAGGCCCGGCGGTCGGCCGGGCCCTCCCACGTGACGGGTCAGGTCAGGTCGTACTAGGTGTTGCTGGGCGAATCCATCCGCACGTTGGCAACTCTGTGCACGTGCGCTTCGATCTCGTCGTCGGCCTCGTCGTTGGCGCCGGCACGGTGCGTATGCGCCTCGATCTCGCCCTCGTCCATAGGCTCGTCCGTCGCGCCGGCACGGTGCGTATGGGCCTCGATCTCGGTCTCTTCGTCCCTGCGCTGCTCGTCTGACATTTCTCGCTCCTTGCTCTCGCCCTGCGCCCGGTGGAGGCGCTCTCACCTATCAAGACGCGCGTCGACCTCGGGATCTTCCAAAGAAAAGGGCCCGGCGTGTGCCGGGCCCTTGGAAGCTACTGCTGGCTGGAGATCAGCCGGCCCGATGGATGTGGCCCTCGACCTCGTCATCGGTCTCTGCATCCTCACGCGGCTCGTCGTTCGCACCGGCGCGGTGGATATGGCCCTCGACCTCGATCTCCTCTTCGTTGCGCTGCTCGTCCGACATTGCTCCTCCTTTTAGAAGCCTCTGCGCCTCGTTCGGGCGCTGTCAACCCTCTAGACGTGCCTGGGCAGACAAATCTTCCCACCGACCCTTCAAATTCGCAACTGCGCCTGCGATCCTCCTTCGCGTGAGCCGCTTCGCCGCTTCGCTCCAGGCTTTCAGGAGGGTCTTCTCGAACCCTCGCGTCCGCAACGTCCAGCTCGCAGGGGCGGGCTCGACGCTGGGAACCTGGGCGTACGGGGTCGCGCTCCCGGTCTACGCGTACCACTCGGGAGGCACGCGCGCGGTCGGCCTCCTGTTCTTCGTGCGCCTGGGGCTCGGGGCGCTCTCCGGGCCGTGGATCGGCGTCATCGCCGACCGCTGGTCTCGCCGCCGCGTGATGCTCACCTCGGATCTCTCGCGCTGCGCGATCTTCGCCGGCATGACCGCGGTCGCGAGCACCGGCGGCAATGCGTACGCCGTCTACGTCCTCGCCGTGGCGTCGACCGTGATCTCCGTCTCGTATGCGCCTGCGCAGGCAGCTTTGATGCCTTCGCTGGTGAATACGCCCGAGGAGCTCGCCGCCGCGAACGTCGTTGGCAACACGATCTCGAGCGTGGGGATGTTCGCCGGCCCGGCCCTCGGCGGCGTCCTGCTCGCGCTCAGCGGACCCTCGGCGGTCTTCGCACTGACCGGCGGCCTCACGCTCTGGTCGGCGGCGTTCGTCCTCCGGGTGCCGCGCGACGAGCCGCCCGATCCGGGAGAGCGGTCGCATTTCCTCGCCGAGCTGACGACCGGGTTCTCGACGGTGCTTCGCCGGCCGGCGCTCCGGGTCGTGATCGGGCTGAGCACTGCGCAGTCGATCGTGGACGGCGCGATGGAGGTGCTCCTCGTCGTGATCGCGCTCCGGCTGCTGCACGGCGGCAACAACGCGAGCCTCGGCTGGCTGAACACCGCGATCGGCGTCGGCAGCATCGGCGGCGCGCTCGTCGTCGCCGTCCTCGCCACCCGCCGCAGGCTGGCGGGAGGCTTCGCGATCGGGCTCTTGCTCTCTGCCCTGCCGCTCGTGGCCATGGCCGGCGTGTCCTCGCTCGGCCCGGACCTCGTCCTCGCCGGCGCGCTCGGCGTCGGCACGATCTTCGTCCAGGTCAACAGCGTGACGTTGCTGCAGCGCTCGGCCGAGAACGAGGTGATGGGCCGCGTCTTCGCCGTCCTGGAGAGCTTGATCATGGGAGGGATGGCCGTCGGGTCGATCGCGGCTCCCGGCCTCGTCAGCTGGCTCGGCAGCCGCGGAGCCCTGATCGCGACAGGAGCGCTCCTGCCAGTGCTGCTCGTCTGGGTCTGGTCGAGCCTGCGGAGAATCGACGACGAAGCGGCGATCGCCGCGGAGCCGCTCGAGCTGCTGCGGCAGATCGGCTTCTTCGCACTGCTGCCGGAACCGGCGCTCGAGCGGCTCGCTGCCGGCGCGGAAGCCGTCACAGTGGCTCCGTTCCAGCCCGTGGTGACCCAAGGCGAGATGGGCAGCCACCTGTTCTACGTCATCGCCGAGGGACGGGCTGCGGTGGAGATCGACGACGCAGAGTCGCGCGAGCTCGGTCCCGGCGACCACTTCGGCGAGATCGCCCTCCTGCGAGACGTGCCACGGACCGCAACCGTCCGTGCGGTCGAGCCGCTCCGGCTCTACACGGTGGAGCGCGACGAGTTCATCGCCGCCGTGACGGGCCACACGGCGACGTTCGAGGCGGTGGAGGGCGTCGTGACCTCGCGCCTCGCCGCCGGCGCGCTCGGTTAGTCCCTGGTTTCGACGAGCACGCGCTCGAACGCGCGTAGGAGCTCGAAGGCAGCGTCCCGCTCGCCCTCTTCGAGCCGCGCGGCGACACGTGCGAGCGGGGCCAGCCGACCTTCGCCCGCGAGCGCCTCGCGCGCCCGGCGCGCCCGCTGCAGCAGATCGAGCGCGATCGCAGCCTGGTTCGCGAACAGCCCGAGTAGGTCGACCTCGGCGAGCCGCACCCGCGTATCCGGCGGCCGGTCGAGCACCTGGAGTACGCCCAGGGCACGTTCCTCGACGAGGAGCGGCACGGACATCATGCTCTTCGGCACGTAGCCGGTCGACTCGGCCTGGGTGCGCGACCAGCGCGTGTCGGCGCTGAGATCGTCGACCACGAGGGGCTGCCGGGTCGTGAGCACCCAGCCGGCGATCCCGTTGCCGGCCGGGAACCGCATCCCGATCAGCTCGCCCTCCCCCTCTCCGGCGACCGCCTCGAAGACGAGCTCCTCCGCCTCCTCGTCGAGGAGGAACACGGACGCAGCCTTGGCGCCGAAGATCGCGCGCGCCACCTCCACCGTCGCCTGCAGCAGCGCGCGGTGGGCCTCGTCGGCCCCGAGGACGCCCGCGGCGACAGCGGCTTCGAGATCGCTCATGCGGCGTCCTTCGCGTTCGAGGCCGTCTGGTAGAGGACGCTCTTGAGCTGGAACGGCGTCAGCTCGGGATGCTTGCCCATGATGAGCGCGCAGATCCCGGCGATGTGTGGCGTCGCGAAGCTGTTGCCCGTGCAGCGGAGCGTGCCGCCGCCCAGCCAGGCGACGTCGAGGTCGAGGCCGCGGCCGAAGAACTCGACCGGCGGCGAGGGGTTGTAATAGAAGGTCAGCGGGTCGGGCTCCTCGTGGCTGCCGACCGAGATCACGCTCGCGAAGCGCCACGGGAAGCTCTCCACCGGCATGTTGTGGGCCGAGGCGACGAGCAGGACACGCCGGAAGTAGGCGCGGTCGGCGAGCTCGTGCAGCCGCTCCACGTACTTCGTCCGCGTCGTCGAGAGGCTCATGTTCACGATCTGGAACCCCTGCTCGATCGCCCATGCCAACCCGCGCAGCATGATCTCGCCGCCGCCGGTGTAGCCGGCACCGAGCACGCGGATGCTCGTCAGCTCGACGTCGGGCGCGAGCGCGCGCACGACACCTGCGCAGGCGGTGCCGTGACCGCAGAGGTCTCCGGCGTCGTCCTCGACGACCTGCAGCTCGCCGTCGTCGTCGCGAATCACGGCCACGGAGTGGTCGACCCGGCCGACGAGCGGGTGGTCGAGCTCGATCCCGCTGTCGAGAATGCAGACCCGGACGCCGGCGCCGGTCGAGCCGCCCCACGCCCAGTCGCGCGTCACCTGGTCGGGCAGGGTGACCGGCACGCGGATGCGGTCGACGGACTCTGCCGGCAGGCTCCAGGCTGGGAGTGCCTCCTCTTCCTCGTGCTCGTGCAGCTCGACGGCGACGCTCATCGGACGCCGATCATCGCACAGCTCAGGGAGAGGTTTGCGCGTGGATGCGAAGCCAGTTCTCCAAATTGCGCGCCTGGTCGGCGACGTTCGAGCCGACGGCGGGCGGAGCGACGGTACGCGATCCCGACGTTCGGCCTGGCGACCGGCCACCCCCGCTCGTCAGCACTATCGCGACAGCCAGCCCGGCAGCCGCAGCAGCGACGAGGGCTACGGCAGCAGCCAATCGCCGCCGCGTCCGGCGCCTCGAGGGCGGGGCAACCCGCGGGGCGAGGATCTCGGTTGCACGCCGCGCCGGATCCGCCGGCAGCGACAGCGTGTCCGCCTCCGACGCCATCGGGGCAAGCAGCCGCGCGAGCGCCGCCGCGGAGGGAGGCCTGTCCTCGGGCCGGAGCGCAAGGCAGGAGGCGATCGCCGCGATGAGCTCGGGCGGGGCGTCGGGAGCGCGAGCCGCGAGATCGGGAGGACGGAAGCCGTTCTCGCCTCCGTGCTCGGCGAGCGAGGCGCCACGCCGGGACGTCTCTCCCGCGAGGAGCTCGTAGAGCACGGCACCGACCCCGTAAACGTCGGCAGCCGCCGTGACCTGCTCGCCGCGGGCCTGCTCGGGCGCGAGGTACCCCGCAGTGCCGAGCACGGTGCCGGCCAGCGTGAGCTTCGTTCCCTCGTGACCGACCGCGATCCCAAAGTCACCGAGCTTGAGGACGCCGTCGGTGCCGAGGAGGAGATTCTGTGGCTTGACGTCGCGGTGGACGAGGCCTGCGGCATGGGCCGCGGCAAGGCCGGCGCACATCTGCACCCCGAGCGTTGCGGCTTCGGCCGCCGGCAGCCGTCCTCGCCGGGCGACGAGGTCGGCGAGCGTCTCTCCGTCCACGTACTCCATCGCGATGAAAGGACGGCCGTCGTCCTCGCCGACGTCGAAGACGCGAACGACGTTCGGATGTGAGAGCCGGGCTGCCAAGCGTGGCTCGCGGAGGAACCGGCGCCGTAACTCGTCGTCGCGCGCGAGGTTCTCGGCAAGCCGCTTCAGCGCGATCGGCCGGTCGAGCTCCACGTCTTGCGCGAGGTCGACGGTCGCCATCGCTCCGTGTCCCAGAGGCCGGACGATCTCGTAGCGCCCGGCAATCCGCGTCGTCGCGCTCACTGGTCGTTCCCGTCCCCGCCGGGGCCGTGACCGTGGTGGTCGTGCTTGCCGTGCTTGTCCGGCGGCTTCGGTGGCTTCGGTGGCTTCTTCACGGTCGGCGGCGTGCACGTGATGCGGGCAGCGAGCGCATTCACACCCGTGACGAGCGGAGAACGGAGGCGAAGAGGCACCTTTTGCTCCGTCGCGACGACCTGGGTGCGCAGAGCATTCGCGAGCCGCAGGGCGCTGCAATCGTTCCCTCCGGCGGCGGCTGCCTCGATCGCCGCCGCCTGCGCCGCCCAACCTCGCGCGAGCGCCGGCGGCACTCCACGGTCGACGGATCTCGGCGGACGGGAAGCACCACCGCAACCGGCCGCGACGACCGAGAGCACGGCAACCGCAAGGACGATCCTCAACACCTTCACTCCCCTACCCGCCATCCGGCCCAACGTAGCCTCGCAATGCGAGGCCAAAACCGTTAAGCTCCTGTTAATGCCGATGCTGCACGGCTGTGCTTTTCCGGGGTGCTCGACCTTCACGCTCAGTACGTATTGCGTAGAGCACGAGCTACTCGTGCGGGCTCAGAAGGAGTCCGAGCGTGCGCATGCCGCAGATGCGGCCCTGGCCGCGGACGCAGCCATGACTGCCGACGCCGCGGTGGCAGCCGGCGTGCCGGACGTCGCCGCGCCCTAACTAGCTCTCGGCTGGCGCGGAAGATGCCGGCGTCGCTGCGACGAGGTCGAGCGGCTTCACGACCTCGGCGAAGTGACACGCGGTCGGGTGGCCCGTGCCGCGGTCGACGAGCTCCGGCTCCTGCTCCGCGCAGATCGCCTGCGCCTTCCAGCAGCGCGTGCGGAAGCGGCAACCCGACGGCGGGTTGGCCGGACTCGGGACGTCGCCCTCGAGCACGATCCGCTCGCGCTTCCCACGCTGGCCCGGCTCCTCGATGGGAACCGCCGACAGCAGCGCCTGCGTGTACGGATGCGAGGGCCGCTCGTAGATGTCGTGCTTCGTGCCGATCTCGACCACCTTGCCGAGGTACATCACGGCCACGCGGTCGGAGACGTGCCGCACGACGGACAGGTCGTGCGCGACGAAGATGTAGGTCAGGCCGAAGTCGCGCTGCAGCGACTCGAGCAGGTTGACCACCTGCGCGCGAATCGAGACGTCGAGCGCCGAGACGGGCTCGTCGAGGATGATCAGCTGCGGGTTGAGCGCAAGCGCACGCGCGACACCGATGCGCTGCCGCTGACCGCCCGAGAACTCGTGTGGGAAGCGGTTCGCGTGCTCGGGCGACAGCCCGACGACGCGCAGCAGCTCGTCCACCCGTGACTTCCCCTGGGCGCCGCTGTGCCGACCGTGAATCCGGAGCGGCTCGCTGACGATGTCACGGACGGTCATGCGTGGGTTGAGCGACGCGTACGGGTCCTGGAAGACGATCTGCATCTCACTCCGGACCTCGCGCATCTGGCGGCGCGACAGCCCCGTGATGTCGCGACCGTTGAAGATGATCTTGCCTTTGGTGGGCTCGGTCAGCTTGATCAGGGTCCGCGAGAGCGTCGTCTTGCCGCAGCCGGACTCGCCGACGAGCCCGAGGGTCTCGCCTGCCTTCACCGTCAGGTCGACGCCGTCGACGGCGTGGATGTGCCCGACCGTGCTCTTGAAGATCCCGGCGTGGATGGGGAAGTATTTGACGAGCGACTCGACGCGGAGGATCTCCTCGCCCTGGTCCGCCCGCTGATGGATCGCCGCAGCCTCGGCGCTCACGCCACGGCCTCCTGCGAGAACTTGGACTTGTGGCCGATCAGCTCGTCCGAGAAGTGACACGCGCTCTGGTGCGCGGAGCCCTCGACCGGCGCGAGCGGCGGATTCTCCTGCCGGCAGCGCTCACGGGCGAGGAAGCAGCGCGGGTGAAACGGGCAACCCGGCGGGAGGTCGATGAGCGAGGGGGGCGACCCGGTGATCGGACGCAGCCACTCCTCGTCCTCCGTCACCTTCGGCAGGCTGTCCATGAGGCCGATCGTGTACGGGTGCCGCGGCGCTCGGAAGATCGTCTCAACGTCACCCGATTCGACGATGTGACCGGCGTACATGACGAGGACGCGGTCGCACATCTCGGCGACGATGCCGAGGTCGTGCGTGATCAGGATCGTCGCCGCATGGGTCTCGGCCTGCACGCGCCTGAGCACCTCGAGCACCTGCGCCTGAATCGTCACGTCGAGCGCAGTGGTGGGCTCGTCGGCGATCAGTAGCGCCGGCGAGTTCGTGATCGACATCGCGATCATCGCGCGCTGCCGCATACCGCCCGAGAACTCGTGCGGGTACTGGGCGTAGCGCGTCTCCGCGTTGGGGACTCCCACGAGCTTCAACAGGTCGATGACGCGCTCTTTCACGACCTCTTTCTTCTCGTCCGGAAAGTGCGTCCTGATCGACTCGCCGAGCTGGTTGCCGACCGTCAGGACCGGGTTGAGCGACGTCATCGGATCCTGGAAGACCATCGCGACCTCGTTCCCGCGAACGCGGCGCAGCTCCTTCTTCTTGAGCTTCAGCAAGTCGCGGCCCTTGAAATCCGCGGTGCCGCTGACGATCCGCCCGGGCGGCTGTGGGATCAGCCCGAGCAGAGCGAGCGTCGAGACGCTCTTGCCTGACCCGGACTCGCCGACGATCCCGAGGGTCTCGCCGGGGAAGAGATCGTAGGAGACGCCGTCCACGGCGTGGACGATGCCGTCCTCGGTCTTGAACTCGACGACGAGATCTCGGATCGAGAGCACCGGATCAGGCACGCACCCTCCTCTGGGTCGGATCGAGTGCGTCCCGGAGGCCGTCTCCGACGAAATTGACGCAGAGCACGATGAGGACGATCGTGACGCCGGGGAAGATGGTCAGCCACCACTGCTGCGGGTACGCCTGAGCGGCGTTGATGAGCCCGCCGAGGGACGGCGTCGGCGGCTTGATCCCGAGGTTGAGGAAGGAGAGTGCCGCCTCGACCAGGATCGCCGTGCCGACGGCGAGCGTCCCGTTGACGATGATCGGGCCGAGCGTGTTCGGGAGGATGTGCCTGAACATCAGGCGCATGTCGCCGGCGCCGGATGCCTTCGCGGCTTCCACGTACTCCTTCTCGCGTAACGAGAGGTAGACACCTCGGACGACACGGGCGATGCCCGTCCAGAAGAAGGCGACGAGGATGCCCGAGATGCGCCACTGGCTCCCCTGACCGAGTAGCGCGGAAGCCGTGAGCAGGATGGCGAGCGCGGGAAGCGTGAGCACGAGGTCGGTGAGTCGCATGAGGAGGTTGTCGATCCAGCCCCCGTAGTAGCCGGCGACCGCCCCGACGAACAACCCGATCAGCGACGAGACGGCAGCGACGAAGACGCCGACCTCCATCGAGGTCCTGATCCCCCAGATGACGCGGTTGAACTCATTGCGGCCGATCTCGTCCGTGCCGAAGAGATGCGCCGAGGACGGATGCGCGAGGAGCTGACTGTCGGCGAGGTTGATCGCGGAGAACCCGCCCGGCGCAATGTAGTTCGCGAAGATGCCGGCGCCGAAGATCACCACCAAACCGAAGAGCCCAAGCAGCGCGAGGCGGTGCCGGAAGAAGCGCATGCGTGCGTACGACCACTGGCTGCGAACCTTGAGCTGGAGTCCCGCCTCGAGCGTCCCCTCGACCGGCCCCGACGGCGGCGCGACCGGATCGCGCGCCGGCGTCGAGCTCGGTGGTGTCGGGGAAGACGGAAGACTCGACTCAGTCATAACGGATGCGCGGATCGAGGAAGCCGTACGTGACGTCCGCGATCAGGTTGAAGAGCACGATTATGACCGACGTGACGACGAGATAGGCCATCACCTCGTAGAGATCCTTGGCGTTGAGCGCCTGCACGAACCAGAAGCCGATGCCGTCCAGCGAGAAGACGGTCTCGGTGACGATCGCGCCGCCGAGCAGACCGCCGATGTTGAGCGCCGTCACGGTCGTGATGGGTATGAGCGCGTTGCGGAAGACGTGACGCATGATCACCTTCCACTCCGGCACGCCTTTCGCGCGCGCGGTTCGCACGTAGTCGCTGTTGATCACGTCGAGCATCGAAGCGCGCATGTAGCGGCTGTAGAGCGCGAAGCTGATGATGAGGAGGGTCATCACCGGCAGCGCGATGTGCTGCAGCCGGTCGATCGACCACGCAGACCCGCCGGGATTGCTGTTCAGGCCCGACGTGTAGAAGATCCGGACGTTCCAGTGCAGGAAGATGTCCGTGAACGCGATCTGCAGCAGGAGCGCGAGCCAGAACGTCGGCAATGCGAAGCCGAAGAAGCTGATCGACGTGAACATGTAGTCGAAGATCGAGTACTGGCGGATCGCGGAGTAGATCCCGACCGCGATGCCGAGCATGATCGCGAGACCCTCCGAGATGATGATCACCTGCGCCGTATGGCTCATCGTCCGCGTGATCTGAGGCCAGATCGGCTGCAGCGTGATGAGGGAATTGCCGAGCTTGTCGGCGAAAACATCGTGCAGCCAATAGAAGTAGCGCACGATCACCGGCTTATCCAGATGCATCTGGTGAGTCAGATTGATCAGCGTCTGGTGCGAGACCCGTGGGTTCTGCCGCAAGAGCGCGATCGGGTTCCCGGCGTAGGAGACGAAGAGGAAGCTGAGAAACGAGGAGAGGAGCAGGACAGGAATGCTGTAGAGCACCCGCCTGGCGATGTACGTGAGCATCGGATTCTCTCTTCCGGTTGGTGAAAGAGCGACACCGGATCCGCGCCCGCCGGAGCGGGCGCGGATCCGGATTCGTTGTCGCTCTGTGGTTCCCTACCTAGTGGTTACGAACTCCACTTCCAGTTCTGGACGTTCCACGTCGGACCCTCGTTCGTCGGGTTGTTCGACGCAGCCGCGCCCTTGATCGCCTTCTTGTACACGAAGATCGACGGGCTCGCGTACAGCGGGATGACCGCGATCTGATTCGCGATGAGCTTGGCGGCCGCCTGGTACTGGGCCGTCCGCGTCGTCGCGTTCAGGTTGACATCGGCCTTCCGGATGAGCTTGTCGACCTTGTGGTTGCAGTAGCGCTTGTAGTTCGAGCCGCCAAGGTTCTTCGCCGAGTTGAAGCACTGGTAGATGGCGTCGAAACCGGACGGATCCGGGCCACCGATCCAGGCGTACTCGCCGATGTCGAAGTTGGCGTTCGGCAGATAGGTGCCGAAGAACGTCGCGGGATCCTGGATGTTCGGGTCGATCTTGATCCCGACGGCCAACAGCTGCTGCTGGAAGATCTGGCTGCTCGTCACGCGGGACGCGCGAGTAGTCGTGCCGAAGCGGAACTCGGCCTTCTGGCCGCCGCAGGTCCAGATCTTCGTGTTGCTGCTACTCGGGGCAGACGGGCCACCCGTGCACCCGTGGGCCTTCATCAGCTTGATCGCGTTCTTCGGGTTGAAGTTGTACTTGTGGAAGTACGCGAACTTGCCGGTGGCGTTCGTGCCGATCTCGTACTCAGGGTTGTCCAGCGGCTTGAGGCCGGGAGCGATCGAGCCGTACAGCGCCTTGATCAGCGACTGCCGGTTCATGCCCTCAGCGATCGCGGCCCGAACGAACTGCTTCTTCAGCAGAGGCGCGCCCTGCGGGCCGACCTCGAGATCCCAGTGCTCCTGCGTGAAGCCCGGGACGGCGCTGTACGCCAGGTTCTTCTGATGCACGAGCGTCGACAGAGCCGACTCCGGAGACGGGTTGATCGCGTCGACCTCGCCGCCGCGCATCGCCTGAATCTCGGAGTTCGTGTCGGTGATGATCCGGAACACGATCGAAGTGAGACCCGACTTCTTGCCGTACCACTTCGGGTTCTGCTTCAGCGTGATGTCCTGATCCTGGTGGTAGCCGGACATATAGAACGGGCCGTCCGAGACCGGATGACCGTCGTTACCGCACACGCAGTTGTGCCAGTAGTCGTTGAACGCCTGGCCCTTCAGCGCGAAGCCCGGCAGGATCTCACTGAACAGGTCGCGGTAATCGGCGAACGGCTGGCCCTTCTTCCAGAAGAAGGTCACGGCCTTCTTACCGTTGGCCTTGGCCCGCAGGATGTTCGAGTAGCCGGTCGTGGACGCCGGATTGTTGTGCGGGTCCATGATCTGCTTCCACGTGTAGATGAAGTCCGCCGAAGTGACCGGGCGGGCCTTGTGGCCAAGCCAGTTCCAGTTGGCGTTCTTCCTGATCCAGATCTTGAGGTACTTGCTGGTCGCCTTCACCTTCGACGCCAGGTCGAAGTGGTAGTTGCCGTTCTGGTCGACCAGGTAGGTGCCGCGGATAATCGGGTACCCAGCCACGATGGCGGCGTAGTACGCGTTCTCGTCGGCTTCGAGAGTGTTGAAGCCGGTGACAGTCTGCTCGAGGCCGAAGACCATGGTCTTCTTGGCCGCGCGCGCCGCGGGTGTGCGCGGAACGCCGGCCAATGGGGCCAACACCGAAGCCCGGTGGACCGAGCTCGGCTTCGAGACCGTCATCGCGGCAGCGGAGCCGGCCAGTGCAAGCACGCCGGCGGCAGCAGCCGCGAGGAACCAGACCCGTCTATGCATTAGGTTTACCCTCCGTTCGGTGCGCGCCGGGAGCCTGGACGGCGGCGCCAACTCGCTCCGACGCTCCATGGAGCGCCCGTCAAGTGCTTTAGACGACCGGCGGGGAGCTTAGTTAGAAGTCGCTAAGAACGCGAGCGCGCGGGCGGTCAAATGGGCTGGAAGCCGCTGGGCGTCGCGCTCGACGGGGCATAGATGCCGTCTTCGAGCCGCACTACGCGGCTGATGACGAGACGCTGGGTTGCGAGCCGCGTCACCGGCGACGTGCGATAGGGCACCACGGACGCGTGCCGTCCGGGCGTGACGAACATCGTCGCGACCACAGCCGCCGCCGAGGCGAGCGCCACTGCGGAGCTCACTGCCCATCTCCGTGAGCGCTGCGGCAGCACGCAGCTCTCCGCCGGCACCTCGAGAGCGGCCCCCCGGAGTTGCTGCGTTATGTCCCGCACCTGACCCGCCCAGGCCGAGCATTCCGGGCAGATCCGAAGGTGGGTCTCGAGGCGGTCCAGCTCGAGCTCCGGCAGCTCACCGTCGAGCTGAACCGAAACAGACTCGCGTGCGCGAGCACAATCTGTGGCCAAGAAAGACACTTCTCCTCGAAAGCTTGTGACGGACTACTGCCGGGAAAGTTAGGAACCCGGCCCTTCGGCCGCAAGTCGATCGAACCAGTCGAGCGCCTCCGGATTCGCGAGCGACTCGCGGCTCGCCACCTCTTCGATCGAAGCGCCCATCAGGAGCCGCTTCACCGGCACCTCGAGGATCTTGCCCGAGAGCGTGCGCGGGATCTGCGGCGCGACGACGATCTCGTCGGGAACGTGCCGCGGCGAGCAGTCCTCGCGAATCCGACGGCGTATCTCCGCGGCGAGCGCGTCGTCGAGCTCCTCGCCGTCGCGCAACACGACGAACAGGGACATGCGGAGCTCGTCGCCCTCCGAGATGTCGACGACGAGCGCGTCGGTCACCTCGGCGAGCGCGAGCACGCTGCGATAGAGCTCGCTCGTCCCCATCCGCACGCCGCCGCGGTTGATCGTCGCGTCGGAGCGGCCGGTGATGATCGCCGTGCCGCGGTCGGTGATCTCGATCCAGTCGCCGTGCCGCCAGACGCCGGGGAACGTGGAGAAATAGCTCTCGCGATAGCGCGAGCCGTCCTCGTCGCCCCACAGATAGAGAGGCATCGACGGCATCGGCTCGGTGATCACGAGCTCACCGACCTCGTTGACGAGGGGACGGCCGTCGTCGCTCCAGGCCTCGACCTTCGTGCCGAGCGCACGCGCCTGCAGCTCGCCGCGGTAGACCGGCAGCGTCGGCACGCCGCCGACGAACGCAGTGCAAGCGTCGGTGCCGCCCGAGGTGGAGAAGAGCCAGACGTCCTCGCCGAGATTGTCGCGTACCCAGTCGAAGCCCTCCGGCGCGAGCGGCGAGCCGGTCGAGCCGACCCTGTCGAGCCTGGAGAGATCTCGGCCCGCTCGAGGCGCGAGCCCCGCTTTCTGGCAGGAAGTGATGTAACCGGCGCTCGTGCCGAAGCACGTGATCTCGGCGGCGTCGGCGAGGTCCCAGAGCGTCCCGAGGTCCGGATACGCCGGATTGCCGTCGAAGAGGACGATCGAAGCGTCGGAGAGCAGGCCGCCGAGGAGGAAGTTCCACATCATCCAGCCGGTCGTCGTGAACCAGAAGAGCCGGTCGCCCGCCCGAGCGTCGACGTGGAGGCGCAGCTTCTTCAGGTGCTCGAGCAGGATCCCGCCCTGGCCGTGGACGATCGCCTTCGGCAGGCCGGTCGTGCCCGAGCTGTACAGCACCCAGAGCGGATGGTCGAACGGAAGCTGGGCGAGCTCGAGCTCGGCGGACGGCAGCTCCCACTTTCCACCGTCGAGATACGGGACGACGAGCGTGCGCTCGACCGTCGGCAGCTCCTGCTGCAGCGCCGCGATCGTGTCGGCCCGGTCGAAGTCCTTGCCGCCGTAGCGGTAGCCGTCGACGGCGAGCAGCACCTTCGGCTCGATCTGGGCAAACCGGTCGACGACGCTGCGGACGCCGAACTCCGGCGCGCAGCTCGACCACGTGGCGCCGATGCTCGCGCAGCCGAGGAAGGCGGCGACCGTCTCGGGGATGTTCGGGAGGTAGGCGGCGACGCGATCCCCGGCCACCACGCCCGCCTCGCGGAGCGCCGCCGCGACCGCCCCCGCCTGTGCGCGCAGCTCTCCCCACGTCCATTCGCCGAGCGGACGCAGCTCCGACGCGTGCCGGATCGCGACCTCGTCGTCGTTCCGGCCGCGGAAGACGTGCTCGGCGTAGCTGAGCTTCGCGCCCGGGAACCACTCGGCACCGGGCATCTCGTGGGTGGTGAGCACCCGCTCGTACGGCTCGCTCGCCGTGACGTCGAAGAACTCCCAGATCGAGGCCCAGAAGCCCTCGAGCTCGTCGACCGACCACTGCCAGAGGTCGGCGTAGCCCTCGAGGTGGAGGCTTCGCGTCTCGTTGAGCCACTCGCGATAGCGCGTCAGCGTCGCGGCTTCGACCCGCTCAGGGCTCGGGGTCCAGACGATCGGCGGCGTGGAGGCCACGCCGCCGATCGTACTTCCGCGTCGATCGGACGCTCTGGCTAGGCCGTTGCGTGCTGGTTGATCCCCGCCTTGAACATACCGCCGGTGGCGATCTTCGTCAGGAGCTTGTCGGCCTGGGACTCCTCGTCGAGCGTCTGCTCCATCAGGTCCCTGATCCCGTCGAAGCCGCAGTCGCCGGCGAGCTGCCGAGCCGTGCCGTAGGCCGCGATCTCATAGTGCTCGATGCGCTGCGCGGCAGCGATCAGCGCGGCGTCGCTCGCCATCGGATCGCCGCCCATCTTGATCATCTCCTCACCCTCGGTGATGAGGCCCTTCATCCCCATGCAGACCTCCGTCGGGCTCGGGACACCGAGCTCGCCGAGCGCCTCTTTGACCCGCTTCAGGTGGTCGCGCGTCTCGTCGAGGTGATGCTCGAACGCCTCGCGAAGCTGGTCGTGGTGCGCTGCCTGCACCATCTTCGGGAGCGCATCGATCAGCTGCGTCTCGGCGCTGTGCAGGTCCTCGAGCTGCTCCTGCAGGACGTCGTTGAGTGAATGGAAGCCCATGTTCTCATCTCCTTTTCAAGTCGTATTCAGACCTCCTGGTTCCGCGCTTGTCGAACTGCAAACCGAGGAACCGCCGTTAAGGTGCCGCGGTGCCTGACGAGACGCTGAGCATCCGGGACAACCGCACGGGAACCGAGGTCGAGGTGCCGATCACGGACGGCACGATCCACGCGACCGACCTCCGCCAGCTGGGGTTGATGTCGTACGACCCGGCCTTCCTCAACACCGCCTCGACGCGGAGCGGGATCACCTACATCGACGGTGACGCGGGCATCCTGCGCTACCGCGGCTACCCGATCGAGCAGCTCGCCGAGCACGCGAGCTTCCTCGAGACGGCGTGGCTCCTCTTCGAGGGCGAGCTGCCGACGCGCGCCGAGCTCGAGGCGTGGGAGGGCGAGGTTCGCCTCCACACCTACGTGCATACGAACGTGACGCAGTTCCTCGACGGTTTCCGCCACGACGCGCATCCGATGGGGATGCTGCTCGGGGCGATCGCGGCGCTCTCGACCTTCTACCCCGACGCGAAGGAGATCGGCGACGCCGAGAGCCGGCGCCTGCAGCGCGTGCGCCTCGTCGCGAAGTTCCCCACGATCGCCGCCTGGGTCTTCCGCCACAGCCGAGGCCTCCCGTACGTCTTCCCGCGCAACGACCTCGGCTACATCGGCAACTTCGTCAACATGACCTTCGAGATCGGCGGGCAACACGAGCCGAATCCCGTGCTACAGCGGGCGCTCGAGATCCTGCTGATCCTCCACGCCGACCACGAGCAGAACGCATCGACGAACGCGGTGCGCGGCGTGGGCTCGACGCAGGTCGATCCCTTCTCGGCCGTCTCGGCGGGAATCGCGGCGCTCTACGGGCCGCTGCACGGTGGCGCGAACGAGGCGGTGCTGCGGATGCTCGACGAGATCGGGACGGTCGAGCGCGTGCCGGAGTTCATCGAGAGCGTCAAAGCCGGGCACGGACGGCTGATGGGCTTCGGCCATCGCGTGTACAAGAGCTACGACCCACGCGCGAAGCTGATCAAGCGCGTCGCCGACGACGTCTTCGCGCAGACCGGCCTCAACCCGAAGCTCGAGATCGCGCTCGAGCTGGAGCGGATCGCGCTCGAGGACGACTACTTCGTCTCGCGGAAGCTCTATCCGAACGTCGACTTCTACTCGGGGCTCATCTACCAGGCGATGGGCTATCCGACGGACTACTTCACGGTGCTGTTCGCGCTCGGCCGACTGCCGGGCTGGCTCGCGCAGTGGGAGGAGATGCTCTCCGACCCGGAGCAGAAGATCGCGCGGCCGCGACAGATCTACACGGGCTACGACGAGCGCGAGTTCGTCCCGCTCGCGCAGCGCTAGCGCCGGAGCTGCACCTTCCCCTCGTCGTTCGCGGGGGCGGACGTGTGCTCGTGCGCGATCTTCCAGGCGCCGTCGGCGTCCTTGCGGAGCACCCACGTGAGCCGGTTGTTCATCGACCGGAGCTCCGTGCCGTCCTGAGAAACGGCCGCGAAGGTGGTGAAGGCGCTGACTGCAGCCACGTCCGCACCTGTCTGCGTGCGCACGTCGTCGAACTCCACGGCCACGACCTCGTCGTCGGGGAGCGAGCCGAACCATTCGGCCACCATCTCGTGCAGCGCCCCCTTGCCGTCGTACGACCACACACCCCAGAGGTCGAACGTGCGGACGTCGTCGGCGTAGAGGCCGACGAAGGTATCGACGTCCTTGGCCCGCACGGCGGCGGCATATGCAGCGAGCATCTCTTCCACGATCATCCTTTCGTCGCTGTCGTTCTCAAGACTCGGGAACGAGCCGAAACTCAGCGGAGAGCGTGTCGCGCTCGTCTGGAGCGAGCGGATTCGCGAGCGCGACGAGTGCCGGCTCGAGGTGCTCGGCGCGCCGCGGGCCGACCACGACCGAGACCCGCTCGTCGCCGAGCAACCAGGCGAAGGCGAGCGTCGTGGGATCGCCGCGGCGTTCGAGCCCCTCGATGGCGTCGTACACGCGGTCGTTGCGGAAGTGCTCGTACGGAGCCGACCGGAGGGTCATCCGCGAGCCCTCGGGCGCCGGCGAATCGCGGCGGTACTTCCCGGTGAGCCAGCCGCCCATCAGCGGGGAGTGCACCTGGAACCAGAGCCCCTGTTCCGTGCACAACGGCAGGATCTCGTCCTCCACCCCGCGGTCGAGCAGGGAGTACGAGTTCTGAACGGCGGCGAACGAGCCGGCGCCGAGCGCCTCCCGCAGCTGCGGGCCGTCGACGTTGCTGACGCCGTAGGCGCCGACCTTGCCCGCGGTGACGAGCTCCTCGAAAACCCCCGCGAGCTCGGCGACGGGAACGTCCGTGTCCCACGCGTGCGCGAGATAGAGGTCGACGCGCTCGACACCGAGCCGCTGGAGACTCGTCTCGATCTGGCGCCGCACGCGCGCCGGCGCGAGGCCGCGATCCTCGCCCTCGGCCATGGGGTTGAACGTCTTGGTCGTGAGGCGGAGCCCGTCCGGGCGGCGCGAGCGGATCCATTCGCCGACGTACGTCTCGCTACGGCCGCCGCCATACGCGTCGGCGGTGTCGAACCAGGTGATGCCCGCCGCCCAGGCCGCGTCCATCAGCTCGAGCGCCTGCTCGAGCGTCTCGCCCTGGCCGAAGAAGGCGGGCGCCGAGCCGATGCCGCCGAAGTTGCCACAACCGAGGATGAGACGCGGGTAGGCTCGTTCCATGGCGGCGACCCTATTGGACGTCGAAGCCGTGCGCTCGCGCTTCTCGTCGCTGCGCGAGGACCGCTTCGTCTTCCTTGACGCTCCGGGCGGCTCGCAGGTGCCCGACGAGGTCGGCGACGCGATCGCGCGGACGCTGCGCGAGGCAAGCGCCAACATCGGCGCGAACTACGAGACGAGCAAGCGCGTCGAGGGGATCCTCGCGACCGCGCGCGAGGACGGCGCCCGCTTCCTCGGCTGCTCGTCCGACGACGTCGTGTTCGGGACGAACATGACCTGGCTCGACTTCGCGCTCTCACGCACCGCGTCGCGGGACTGGAAGGAAGGCGACCGGATCCTCGTCTCGCGCCTCGACCACGACGGCGGCGTCGCGCCCTGGGTGGAGCTCGCGGCCGACCGCGGCTTCGAGGTCGAGTGGGTGAACGTGACGGAGGATCTGCGGCTCGACTACGACGACCTCGCTAACCGGCTCGACGAGCGCGTGCGGGTCGTCGCCTGCGTCGCGTCCTCGAACGCAGTCGGCACGATCATCGACGTCGCACGGGTGTCCGAGCTCGCACACGAAGTCGGCGCGCTGTGCTGGGTCGACGCCGTCCAGTACGCCGCGCACGAGCCGGTCGACGTGGAGGCGCTCGGCTGCGACGTCTTCATCACCTCCGCGTACAAGTTCTGCGGGCCGCACATCGGGCTCGCATACGGCCGGCACGACTTGCTCGAGTCGTGGCGTCCCTACAAGGCGCGTCCGGCCGCGTCGGAGCCGGTCGGCCGCCGCTTCGAGGTCGGCACCGCACCGTACGAGCTCCTCGCGGGCTTCTCGGCGACGATTGCGTACCTCGAGTCGATCGGCGGCATGGAGGCGATCGCCGCCTACGAGCACGAGCTCGGGCAGCGCTTCCTCGACGGCCTGCCGGACGCCGCGACCGTCTACGGGCTGCAGACGATGGACGGTCGCGTCGCCACGTTCCTGCTCAACCTAGAGGGCGTGGACGCCGTCGGCGCGGCGAAGCGGCTCGCCGACGAGGGCTTCGGCGTGTGGGCGCACGACAACTGGTTCTCCCTCGGGCTACGCGAGAAGCTCCCGTACCCGGACAGCGCAATCCGCGTCGGTCTCATCCACTACAACACCCCGGACGAGATCGACCGGTTCAACGCGGCGCTCGCTCGGCTTTAGTACCTTACGAACATATGTTCGTGCTCCATGCGGACGCGGACGCGTTCTTCGCGTCGGTCGAGCAGCGGGACGACCCGCGGCTTCGCGACCGGCCCGTGATCGTCGGCGGCGGCGTCGTGCTGGCCGCGAGCTACGAGGCGAAGGCGTACGGCATCCGCACCGCGATGGGCGGGCGGCAAGCGCGCAGGCTCTGCCCCCACGCCGTCGTCGTCCCGCCGCGGTTCTCGGCCTACACCGAGGCGAGTCGCGCCATGTTCGCCGTCTTCGAGGACACGTCGCCCGTCGTCGAAGGTCTCTCGATCGACGAGGCATTCATCGACGTGCGCGGGATGGAGCGGATCGCCGGCACGCCCGCCCAGATCGCCGTGCGGCTGCGCGGAGCGGTGCGCGAGCGCGTCGGGCTACCGGTCACCGTGGGAGTTGCCCGCACGAAGTTCCTCGCCAAGGTCGCCAGCGGAGTCGGCAAGCCCGACGGGCTGGTCGTCGTCCCTCCCGACCGCGAGCTCGCGTTCCTGCATCCGCTGCCCGTCGAGTGCGTCTGGGGCGTCGGCCCCGCGACGGCGCGGCGGCTGCACGCGTGGAACGTGCGGACGGTCGGCCAGCTCGCCGCGCTCTCGGAGGAGACGCTCGTCGCGATGCTCGGCCGGGCGGCCGGCCGTCACCTCAACGCGCTCGCGCACAACCGCGACTTCCGGCGCGTCGAGACCGGCCGCCGACGCGGCTCGATCGGCTCGCAGCGCGCGCTCGGCCGCGGCCGCCACTCGGCGGAGACGATCGACGCGACGCTCGTCGGCATCGTCGACCGGATCACGCGGCGCCTGCGCGCGGCGCGCCGCGTCGGCCGGACCGTCGTGCTGCACCTTCGCTTCGGGGACTTCGAGCGCGCGACGCGGTCCCACAACCTCCCGTTTGCGACGGCGAGCACGCAGGCAGTCCTCGTCACGGCGCGTGCCCTGCTCGCGACCGCCATGCCGTCGATCGAGCGGCGCGGCATCACGCTGATCGGCTGCTCCGTCGCGCTACTCGAGGAGGACCGGACGCGCCAGCTGCTCCTCGGTCCGGACGAAGCAGTCGACGCCGCCGTCGACACGATCCGCGATCGCTTCGGGAGCGCGGCGATCACGCGCGCCGTGCTCCTCGGCCGCGATCCCGGCTTCTCGATGCCACTGTTGCCGGACTGATCGAATACGCCTGGTCAGCCGCCCCGTGACGACCAGTAGTCGCGCGCCTCTTCCTCCATCCGCTCGAGCCGCGTGTAGTAGTCCGGGAACTCCTTGAGATGCGCCCACGCGATCCGCGCCGTGACGTGCGGGTCGTCGCCGGTCACGTTCGTCTGCGAGTCGTGGAGCCCGTGCTCCAGCTCGACGCCCATGCCGTTGCGGAACTCGTCGACGTCGAACGGTGACCTGCTCCAGTCGATGCCCACGGCCTCGCCGTACGAGCGGGCTTCCTCCGCCGTGAAACCATGCCGCTCGGCCATGTTGCCTCCTTGTTTCGCTCAGGCGAGCGTAGCGCCGAGGATCCGTGCGAGCACGTCCGGGTCGATGTTCCCGCCGCTGACGATGCAGACGCAACGGTCTTCGCGCCGCAGGGCGGCCGCCAGCGCGAGCGCACCCGCACCCTCGGCGACGACGTGCGCGCGCGACGAGAGGAGCCGGACAGCTTCTTCCACCTCGGCGAGCGGCAGCGCGACGGCCTCGTCGACGAGCCCCCGCGCGTGCTCCCACATCCCGGGCAGCAGCGCCGGCCCGCCCGCGCCGTCGATCCACGACGACGTGAACTCGATCTCGCTCGGCTCGCCCGCCGCGAACGCCGCAGCGAGCGGGGCCGCAGTGTCGGGCTCCGCCGTGACCACACGCACGTTGGGACGAAGCGCCTTGACGGCACTGGCGATTCCGGTCGCCAGCCCGCCGCCGCCCCAGGGGATGATGACCGTGTCGAACTGCGGCGCGTCCTCCGCGAGCTCGAGCCCGATCGTCCCGTTGCCGGCCATCACGGCCTCGTCCGCAACCGGGTGCACGAAGAAGCCGTCGACGCCGTCGCGGCCGCGGTCGAGCATCGCCTGCCACCACTCCTCATGCGGGACGGGAACCACCTTGCCGCCGAGCGCCTCGATCCGGTCGAGCTTCGCGCGCGGCGCGCTGTCCGGGCAGATCACGCGCGCCGGCACGCCGGCCTCGCGCGCAGCCCAGGCGACGCCCTGCGCCATGTTCCCGGCGCTCGCCGTGACGACGCCCGCCGCGAGCTCAGCGCGCGATGCGGCGCGCACGGCCGAGAGCGCGCCGCGCAGCTTGAACGAGCCGACCGGCTGCAGGCACTCGAGCTTGAGCCGGATCCGGGCATCCGTCCCCAACGGAACGAGCGGCGTGCGCAGCACGTCGTCGCCGATCCGCTCGCGCGCCCGGCGGATCTCGTCGAGCGAGATCACCTAGTCCGACTGCTTCGCCAGCTCGGTGAGCTCGGTCCGCACCGTCCAGAGCTCGGGGAACATCTTGTGCTTGAGCAGCCCCGCGAGTAGCTCGACCGGCGTGCCCTGCGTCCCCATCACGTCCTCACCGATCACGCGGCCGACCATCTTCACGTGGCGGGAGCGCCAGACACCGACCTGCTCGTCCCAGTCGATCAGCGCCTCGGCGAGCTGGTACAGGTCCTCGTGTTCGCGGCCCTGGGTGTAGACCTCGAGCAGCGACAGCCCCCGCTCGCGGCGGAGCGCGTCGAACGCCGCGTAGAGACCCGGCGAAACCTCACGGATGCCACGGAAGCCTGGCGAGTCGAAGCCCGAGCCGTGACCGAGCACGCGGCGCACCTCCTGGTACTCCCACGGCGACATCAGCTCGAGGTGCTCCAGGAACGAGACGACGTAACGGATCGCCCGGTTCGCGCGCCAGAGCAGCCGCAGCGCGCCCGCGACGTCGCGTGCCTCGATCAGGCGCGTCCCCTCTTCCACCTCCGTCCACGCGTGCTTCAGGAAGAGCTCGGACGACTGGTGGACCGTCTGGAAGAGGAGCTCGTCGCGGTGCACCCACTCGTCCGGCCCCTTCTGGAGGGCAAGCAGCTCGTCGGTGCGGAGGTAGCGCTCGTAGTCGCTGGCGCCCGGTCCCTCGAGGATCGGGGCGAACTCGTCGGCGTTCGGAGCGCTCACCAGATCCGCATCTCCAGGCCGGCGAGCGGAACACCGCCGTCTTCGGTGACGAGCCATGTGTCCTGCATATAGAGACATTCTCGGCCATCGGCCGAGATCGCGTGCGGGTGCATCGAGAAGACCATGTTCACCGCGAGCTCGGTCTCGACCCCCTCTCCAATCTTCGGGTGCTCGATCATCGTCATCCCGATCGAATGGCCCGTCACGTGGCCGAGGTGGTAGCCGCGCTTCGTGAATCCGGCCGAGACGGCGCGGTGGACATCGTGGGCCGTCGCGCCTGCGCGGAGCGCCGAAGGCGCGACCTCGTAGTACTCCTCGTACGCCTCGAGCATCCGCTTCACCTCGTCGCTCGGCGTCCCGAGCGCGCGCGACACCTCGACCCAGTGTCCGCCCGGGCCGGCGATCTCGAGGGACGGGACGGTGAAGTCGCCGAAGACGGTTTCGTCGCGCGCGATGGCGAACTCGGCGCCGACGAGCACCATGTTCATCGTCAGCCGGCCGCAGCCGCGCTCGACGAACAGCTCCTCCGCCGGTGCGAGCACCTCGGCGGCGTTGCGGCCGGGTGCCCAGGCCTCGCGGAACGCATGGAACCCCGCGGCGTTGATCTCGACGCTCTCGCGCACCGACGCGAGCTCGGCCTCCGACTTCACGGCGCGCGCGAGGTCGAACTGCTCGTCCCACGGGACGAGCTCGGCGCCCGCGGCGAGCGGCGCGTAATCGCGCACCGTCATCACGTAGTCGAGCCCGTAGACCCCGACGCGGCGGCCGCGGAGCCGGTCGGCGAGCCACTCTCCCGGCCGGTCCGCGAAGACCTGGTCCTCGATTTGCGAGTCGCCGTGCTCGCCGACGTACCGCGCCTCCGCCGGGAAGACGATCGCCGGCTCGCCCTCTCGCGGCAGCACGACATACGCGTACCGGTGGACGACCTGGAAACCGGAGAGGTACGTGACGGCGCCCTCGAAGCCCGTGTACTCGGAGCCGCAGACGAGCGCCGCGTCGAGCCCGTCGCGCTCGAGCGCCTCGCGTATGCGGGTGTGCCGTGCGGTCAGCTCTGCGTCCACGAGGCCTCCACTCCTTTCACGAGCGCCCGGATGGCAGCGTTGAGCGGCGTGGGCACGCCGTGCTCGCCACCGAAGTGGACGATGCCGCCGTTGAGGTAGTCGACCTCGGTCGTGCGCCGCGCCTCGATGTCCTGGAGCATCGACGCCTTGTGGTCGTACGCGACCTCGGGCTTTGCGGCGTGGTCGATCAGCTCCTCGGGATCGGCGTCGAGCTCGATCCCCTGCGCGGCCGCGACCGCCTTGCCCTCGTCGACGAGGCCCGTGACGAGCGTGCGCAGGTCGGGCCGCTCGCAGACGCGGCCGTGCGTGAGACCGGTGAGCGCGCCGATCGGGTTCGTCGAGGCGTTGAAGATGACCTTGCGCCACTGCGGGCCGCGCGCGTCCTCGACCGCCTCGGCCGGCATTCCGGCGCGCGTGCACGCGTCGGCGAGCCGCTCGACCTCGGCAAGTGGCACGCGCTCGTCGTACGGGCCGAGCGTCGTGTCGCCCTGCACGTCCCACTGCACGTGCCCCGGCTCGAGGAGCTTGCCGGCGGGGAAGGTCGTGCCGCGGATCACGCGCTCGACGTGCCGCGCGAGAGTCTCCTCGTTGCCGAGCCCGTTCTGGACGGTCGCGACGTAGCCGTCCACGAAGGCGTGCGCAGTGGCTTCGATCGCCGGCTCGGTGTGCATCGCCTTCGTGGCGACGAGGCCGAAGTCGCAGGGCGGAAGCTTCGCCGGGTCGCTCGTCGCGCGGGGGCGCCCGACCACCTCGCCGGCGCCCGAGAGCCGCAGCCCGTCGCGGTTCATCGCGGCCACGTGCAGCTCGTTGAGGTCGAACGCCCAGACCTCGACGTCCTCGAGCAACGACAGGTTGGCCGCAAACAGCGACCCGACCGCCCCACAGCCCACCACGCAGATCCTCACGACCGGCGTGACGCTCCCTTGACGGTACGTCGTACCGGTCTCGCGCACACGACGCAGATGCTCACTCCGAGTAGCTCGCCTCCCTCGCCTTGACGAGCCTATAGACGGCCGTCTGCAGGGGAACGGATACACCGTGCCGCTCGGCCTCGCGCACGAGCGCGCCGTTGATGAGCTCGACCTCCGTGGGCCGCTGGGCCTCGACGTCCTCGAGCATCGAGGGGAAGTGCCGGTGGCCGCGCTGCGTCGCGAGGACGTTCATCTCCCACGGGTCGTCGTGGAGCTCGACACCCGCCGCGGCGGCGACCGCCTTGCCCTCGTCCACCAGATCGCACACGAGGCGGCCGAGATCGGACAGCTGGTCGGTCTGCGCGAAGTGGAAGTCGTGCGGGAGGCCCGTGAGCGCGGCGACGCCGTTGACCGTAGCGTTGAAGACGAGCTTCGACCACTGCGCCGGCCGCAGGTCGGGAAACGCCTGCGCCTTCAGGCCTCCGGCCTCGATGAGCTCGGCGACGCGGCGGGCGTCGTCCTCCGTCGTCCCCCGATACGGCCCGATCCAGGTCGCGGTGTCGAGGACGTACTCGACGTGCGCGTCGCCGTGGCGCGTGCCGCTCATAAACGTCACGGCCGAGAGGAGCGGCCAGTCGCCGTGCGCCGCGACGATCTCCTCGGCGCCGAGCCCGTTCTGGATCGTCATCACCGTCGCACCCGCGAGCGCCCCTTCCAGCCGCGCCGCCAGCGGCTCGAGGTCGGTGCTCTTGCACGCAATGACCGCCAGCTCGGCGTCGTCCGGCAGAGCGGCGGGATCCGCGGTTGCCCCGAGCTGCGCGATGAAGTCGCCGCGGCCGGATACGCGGAGCCCCCGCTCGCGCAGCGCGACGGCGTGCTCCTCGCGCCGCGTCAGCACCGTGACGTCGGCGACCTGCGCGAGGTGCGCAGCGAGCAGTGAGCCGATCGAGCCGGCTCCGGCGACGACGACGGACGTCACGCCTCGACCGCGACCGCCCCCGTCTCCCGCTGGATGACCGGGATGACGTGATCGGCAAAGAGCTCCTGCGCCTTGATCGCCTTCCAGTGCTCGACGCCGCCGGGGTTCGTCGTGATCGCGATCTCGGTCAGCCCCTCGCAGACCTCGATCGTCTCTCGGATCCGCTGGATCACGTCGTCGGGCGTGCCGACCCAGACGATGTCGCCCGCGATCATCTCGTCGTACGGCGTCGCGGCGAGCTTCTCCATGATCCCCGACGCGTAGAAGCCGTAGCCGGCGGCGTTGAGCGCGTCGACCGGCGGCACCGGATGCTCGGTCAGCGGCGAGGCGTTGCCCTCGAGGAAGCCGCGCATGTGCTGCTCCGCCTCCCGTCGCGCGAGGTCGGCGTCGTCGTCGATGTAGCAGGCGTGGATCCAGATGATGTCCGGCGTCGTGCCGTACTCCGCGCATTTCGCGCGGTAGAGGTCGAGCTGCTCCTTGAGCGCGGCGTACGGCAGGAGCGGCGGCACGGCGACCGACCAGCCGTGCTTGGCCGCGAGGTCGTACGTGCGGTCGGAAGTGCCGCCCAGGACGAGGCGGAACTTGTGCCCGCTGAACGGGATCACCTGGCTCTCCTTCACGTTCCAGTAGTCGCCCTCGAAGCTGACGACGTCGGAGTGCAGCGCCTCGACGAAGAGGTCAAGCGCCTCCTCGTAGCGCGGCCGCGACGTCTCGTCGAGCGGCATCCCCGCGGGCAACGGGATCCAGCCGTGGCCGCGCCCGACGCCGAACTCGTAGCGGCCGCCGCTGAGCAGCGAGAACTCGTGGATCATGGCCGCCAGGACGAGCGGGTTGTGGTACGGGAGGATGTGGAGCATCGTCCGGAAGTTGATCCGGCGCGTCCGCGCGGCGGCCATCCCGAACAGGCCGAAGGGGTTGGCCGACGCCGAGAACTTCGGGAAGAAGAGGTGCTCGACCGCGGCGTAGGCCTCGTAGCCGAGCCGGTCGGCGTTCTCGATCTGCTCGAGCACCTCTCCGTAGAGCCGGTCGTACGACTTCCCCGGCCAGCTCTGAAGCTCGCTGTAGATGCTGAACCTCATGTGGTGGCCCTCGCTTTCTCGAGATCGGCCAGGGCGCGACGGCGCCGTGGCAAGGACAGCTCGCGGCCGCCGGTGAGACCGCTCGGCCGGAGGATGAGCACGAGCACCATCAGCACGCCGAGCACGATCTCCGCCGTCCCGGCCCGAACGTGCAGGTGCCACCCGAAGACGTCGACGGTGTTCACCGCAGCGGTGAAGAAGGTGTAGATGCCGTTGACGGCGAGCGCGCCGACGACCGCGCCGAGCAGGCTTCCGGAGCCCCCGACGACCAGCATCGCGAGCGTGATGAACGTCAGATCGAGGAACAGGTCGTTTGCCGCCAGCGGCTGCAGGTGGACGTAGAGGCCGCCGGCGAAGCCCGCGAGCGCGCCGGCAAGCGTGAAGGCGACCAGCCGCTGCCGGTGGATCGAGATCCCGGCCGCCGCCGCGGCCGCCGGATCCTCCCGCGTCGCGCGCAGCATCCTGCCGAAGCGCGTGCGCTGGTAGGCATAGGCCACGGCGATGCAGATGAGGCAGCCGATCGTCGCCTGCCAGATCCCGGTCGTCGGAGGAACCGACGAGAAGCCGTTCAGCGCCGGGCCGATCAGCCCCTCGTAGCCGAGCACGTTGTTCGTGATCTCGAGCACGGCGAAAGTGGCGATCCCGGCGGCGAGGCCCGAGAGCCGCATCAGCGGCAGCCCGACCGCGAATGCGAACACACCGCCGACGACGGCGGCGAGCGCGAGCGACGCGCTATTGCCGACGTTCGTCGTGGCGAGGAAATGGGCGATGCCCGGGAAGGCGATCGGCTTGTCGGCCCTCGGCACGGTGAGCACTCCGGCTGTCCACGCGCCTACGGCGACGAAGCTGATCTGCCCGAACGACAGGACGCCCGAGTTCCCGATGAAGACGTAGAGCCCGACGACGATCGCGACCTTGACCAGCGTGTTGACGAAGTACCCCTCGAGGTAGTTCGAGACCGCGAGCCCGAGCAGCGCGGTCGCCACGACGAGCAGCGCCGGGACCAGCACCTCAGGTAGCCGCCGAGCGACGCTCATACGCGCTCCACCGCGCCCCCGCCGCGAGTGAAGAGACCGTTCGGCCGCACGAGCAACACGACGATCACGGCCGCGAAGATGAAGCTCGTCAGGTACTGGGTCTTGTCCGCGGGCAGCACGCCGCCGAGGATCCCCGTGGCGAAACCGATCGAGAAACCGCCGAGCGTCGCCGGGATCGGCCGGTTCATCCCGCCGACCACCACGCCGGCGAGCACGATGATCGTGTCCTGGAGGCCGAACGTGGACGAGATGCTGTTCTCCTGCACGCTCAGGAACACCGCCGAGGTGGCGGCGAGCAGCCCCGAGATGATCACGGCCGCCCCGATCACGCGGTTCGCGCGGACGCCGAGCAGCCGGGCCGTCCGGAAGTCCATCGCCGCGGCCCGCATGTGCAGCCCGAGCGGCGTGCGCGTGAGCAAGAGCTGGAGGATGAAGAGGCAGCCGAGCGCGGTGACCACCGCGAGCACCGCGATCTCCTTGATCTGCACGCCGAAGATGTCCCAGGGCGCGTTGAGCTGCGCGAGCGAGCCGACGTTCTTCGACAGCGGGCCGAACTTCAGCAAAGCGATGTTCTGGAGCAGGAACGCGACGGCGAACGTCGCCACGAGCATCACGGTGGGAGAGCTCGTCCGCAGTGGCCGGAAGACGAGCCTGTCCATGAGAACCGTCAGCACGAGGACGACGCCGAAGCAGAGCAGGATCGACTGCCACGTCGCAAAGTTCCAGAGCGAGCCGTACGCAAGGGCGTAGCCGCCGGCCATGATCAGCTGGCCGTAGGCGAAGTTGACGAGCCGGAGCACGCCGAAGACGAGGCCGATCCCCACTGCCATGAGCGCGTAGACGCCGCCGAGCGCCAGAGCGGTGGCGACCGTGGGCCACGTCAAAGGCTGGAGGCTGAGGATCCCGAGGATCATGCGAGATACGCGGCCACGAGGCGCTCGGTATCGGCCGCGTCCTTCGAGCCAAGAGTCAGGCGGAGCTCGCCATTCGCGAGCACGTGCGACACGTCGGCGAGCGCGACGGTCCGCTGTGCGCGCTGCTCCACGAGCAGGACGGCGAGGCCGGCGTCCCTGATCTGCGTCAGCGCCTCGAACACGATGTCGACGATCTTCGGCGCCAGCCCGAGCGACGGCTCGTCGAGCAAGAGGATTTCAGGGTCGGCGGCCAGTGCGCGTCCGATCGCGAGCTGCTGCTGCTGGCCGCCCGAGAGGACGCCCGCCTGGCGCGAGCGGAACTCGCGCAGGATCGGGAAGAGCTCGTGGGCTCGCGCGAGGCCGTCGCCGTTCGTGCGCGCGCTCCTGCCGGCGAGGCCGAGACGGAGGTTCTCGTCCACCGTGAGCTCGCCGAAGATGCGCCGGCCCTCGGGCACGAGCGCGACGCCGCGCCGTGCGACCTCCTCCGGCCGGCGCCCGACGATCGACGTGCCGTCGAGCCGGACATCGCCGCCGGTGATCGGAGCAGAGCCCATGATGGCGTGCAGCGTCGACGACTTCCCCGCGCCGTTCGGCCCAATCAGGCCGACAATCTGCCCGGGCCGCACCTCGAGCGACAGGCCGCGCACGGCCTCGACCGCTCCGTAGCGGACTGAAAGATTCTCGACTTCCAGCCCGGTCACTCGATGTCCTCCGCGGCCGCGCTCTCGCCGAGGTAGGCGGCGGCCACTCCGAGATGGGCGCGGATCTCCTTCGGGGTGCCCTCGGCGAGCGTCGTCCCCTGGTCGAGCACATGGATCCGTTCGCACACCTCGAGGACGAGAGCGACGTTGTGGTCGACGAGCAGCACCCCGGCGCCGTGCTCGCGGACGGTGCCGACCGCGGTTGCGAACCGGGGAATCTCCACCTCGGGGAGGCCGGCCGCGGGCTCGTCCATCAGCACGAAGCGCGGCTCCGTCGCCAGGGCCCGGGCCACGCCCAGCCTCCGCTCGTCTCCGTGCGGGAGCGAGGAGGCGGGCTGGTCGGCGTAGTCGGCGAGCCCGAGCAAGCCGAGAAGCTCCTTCGTGCGTCTCCTGGCTTCCCGCTGGGAAGCGCCGACCCCGAGCGCCGAGACCTCGACGTTCTCCCGCACCGTGAGGCCGCCGAAGGCGTGGCTGTGCTGGAACGTGCGTGCGAGCCCTCGCCGGCCGCGTCGGAAGGCGGGCCAGCGGGTCACGTCCCTGTCCTCGAGCAACACGCGGCCCCGGGTCGGCCGGTCGAAGCCGCTGAGGATGTTGACGAGCGTCGACTTGCCCGCGCCGTTCGGCCCGATCAGCCCGACGACCTCACCCTGCCGCAGCTCGAGCGAGACGTCGCGCAGCGCCTCGACGCCCGCGAATGAACGGGAGACGGAGGAGGCCCGGAGCGATCCTCCGGGCCTCCCCTTCGTCTCGGTCTGAGAGACCGCCGCCAAGCCCTACGGCTGATCCGGGCTGTGCGGGACCTTCTTCGCGACGATCGTGCCCTTCGCGATCGCCGTCTTGTTGTGGAGCTCGATCACGCGGTAGGCGCGACCGAACACCGAGTGGAGTCTCTTCGAGAAGCTGACCTTGCCCGAGATCGTGGGCACGTGATGGAACTTCTGCATCACGTTCGCGAGCTTCGAGCCGACGAGCGAGCCGTTGGCCCGCTTGATGGCCAGGACGACGCCGTCGATGGCGGCCGGCCCGGTGATGAACCCGCCCGTCCCGGGAGCCGGATTCAGCGCCTTCGCGAGCTTGTTCACGGCCTTGCTCGGGTCGTGGCCGAACGCATTCGCGTACGTGACGAACCAGTAGTTCGTGACGTTCTGATCCGTCCAGTACGTCCCGTCGCCGGCCCAGGAGTTGAGCACCGGCGTGTGGTTGTTCGCCGTCCGCAGGTCGTCCATCATCGGGCCGAGAGCCCCGTACGCGCCGGCGGTCGCCGTGACGAAGACCTTCGCGGGGTGCGCGATCAGCGCCGCGGCCGCCGCGTGGTAGTTGACCGAGCCGGGATGGACTGTGGGATCCTGGTACGTCGTCTCGAACTTGATCTTGCCGCCGAGCTGCTTGAAGCGCGCCTTGAACGCGTTGACGACGGCGTCGAAGTAGATGATCGTGTTGTCCTTCGCGAGGTCGGCGGTCTTCCAGCCGTGGTTCCAGGCGACCTGGGCCATGGCCGACCCCTCGTCCTGCGCGACGTTGCCGAAGCTGAAGCAGAGCTTCGTTCCACCGCAGAACGTGAACTTCGGCGACATCTGATCGGTGCCGATGCACGGTGCGACCGTGAGCAGGTGGTTCTTGGTCGCCGACTCCTGGATGACCGGTGAGGCGTAGTTCACGTCACACGTCGTGAAGATGATCTTGGCGCCCTGACTGATGAGCTGGTCAGCGCACGCCTTGGCCGCCGACGAGTCGTTGCCCTGCGTGTCGCAGGTCTTGATCACGATCTTGCGGCCGTTCACGCCCTTCTTGTTGACCTTCTTCACCTCGACCTGCGCGGCCGCGAGTGCCGGCCCGTCGAAGTTAGCCATCGCACCGGTGCTGTCGTGCGCCCAGCCGATGACGATCGGCTTCTTGGACGATGACGAGTGTGTCCGAGCCGCCGCCGTCGCCGCGAGGGCGAGAGCCGCAGCAGCAACGATCACGAGCGCCCAGCGCGCCCGCTTGCTTACTCTCATGTCTCTCCTCTCCGGCCCGCGGCTTCAGCCGGGACCCTCCGTTCCGACCAACAACGTGTGAATGCCTCGCGGCCCCGGCGTGCGAGCCCGGCAGCGTCGAGATCCCAGAGCGAGTCGGGATACGCGTTACCGAAAGCGCCGTTGTCCGAGAAGACCTCGAGGTCGTAGAAGCCGTTCCACCCCACTTCGTCTAAGACGCCGAGGATGGCCGGTAAGTCTGCTGCGCCGTCGCCGGGAAGCACGCGATCGGCCCAGCCCCGCGTCGGCTCCCGCCAGTCGTTCACGTGAACTCCGGCGATCAGGTGGGCGTGGCGCGGGAGCTGCTCCAGCACGTCGGAGTTCCATAGGTGCCAGACGTCGAACTGGATTCCGATCGAGTCGCTGCCGACCTCATCGATCAGCTCCGCGGCCTCGTCGAGCGATCCGATCAGCGACCAGTCCTCGATTCCTTCGCGCTGGAACGGCTCGAGAGCAAGCCGCACGCCCGCGCTCTCGGCCTCGCGGGCCAGGGCGCGCAGGCCGTCGACGGCGGTCGCGCGAGCCTCCTCGGGGTCACGGTCGCCCGCGGGGCCGGTGAAGCAGAGCAGGGCGGCGGGCCTGAATGCCGCGAGCCGGTGCACCGAGGCGCAAAGCGACGCGATCCGCTGCTGCGGCTCCTCGGGCCCGGACAGGAGCGGGAGGGGCAGGATCGACGGAACGGCGGGCACGGCGGTTGCCGAGCCGAGCCCACTCGCCGCGAGCTGCTCGAGCGCTTCGGCATCGGATCCTTCGCCGAGCTTCAGCTCCCAGATCCCGATCCCGTCGACGCCGGCGTCCGCGTAGGCGCGCAGGTCGTCGGCGAAGCTCGCGGCGAGCGTGCTCACCTGCGAGATCGAGAACGGCGGCGTTTGTTTCGTGTCCCTCGACACCCGGAGCCGTGATCGTCTCACGGGTTTGACATCTGATCAAGTGTGGTTCACGCTCGATCCTCATGAAACAGGAGTCGGTGCTCTCGCAACCCGAGACGGCGGTGCGCCACAGGACGATGGCCGCGGCGGCGCTCGAGCGGCTGCGCGAGGCGATCATCCTCGGCGAGCTGACCCCGGGAACGCCGCTGCGGCTCGAGGATCTCGCGCGCTCCCTCGGAACGAGCATCTCGCCGATCCGCGAAGCGGTGCGCCAGCTCGAGGCGCTGGGCCTGGCGGAGCACGTGCCGCACCACGGCGCGAAGGTCGTGGGGCTCGAGATCGAGGAGTTGCGCGAGCTCTTCTCGATCCGGCTCGCGCTCGAGACGATGGCGGTGCGCCGGGCCGCAGCGCACTTCGACCAGGAGGACGAGCGGGCGGCTCGCGCACACCTCGCCGAGCTCGACAACGCTCGCCGCGCCGGCGACGCCCGCGCCGCGGTGCGGGCGCACACCGCATTCCACTTCGCGCTCTACGAGGCGGCACGGTCCGCCTGGCTGCTGCGCCTCATCCGTCCCGCCTGGGACAGCTGCGAGCGCTACCGGCCGGTGCTGCTCGGGCCCGGCGGGTCGTCGCAGGACCGGCATGCGGAGCTCGACCACGAGCTGCTGGAAGCCTGCGCCGCCCGCGATCCCGATCGCGCCGCCGCGGCACTCCATGCCCACCTCGAGCTCGCGAGCGAGATCTACGCGGTCGAGCTTGCGGGCCGAAGCATCTTCGCGTTCTAGGAGACGAGAGGAGAGAGATGGCTACGACGTCGGAACCGTCCCAGGGGCAATCGGGCCGCGAGCTCGTCCCGTTCCGCGTGCGCACCGCGGACGGCCGCGAGGTCGAGCTCGAGTACTCGTCTCCGAGACCAGCCGAGGAGCACGACGAGGTCACCGTCGTGGAAGCGCTGCCGTGGTTCGAGCCGGGGAAGCCGCTGCGCAACTACATGCTCCACGAAACCGACTTCTACGACGAGGTCGAGCAGGTGTGGGGCCGGCGCTGGGGCGCCGAGGGGATCGGGACGTTGCGCGAGGTGCTCGTCTCCCGTCCGACCGAGAACGAGATCCGGCCGGAGTACGCGGAGGAGTGGCAGTACTACTACTCGTCCGCGGGCGGCAACGCCGATCTCGGCCGGCTGCAGGCGCAGTTCGACGAGTACTACGAGGTGCTCGCCGAGCAAGGAGTCCGCGTCAACTACATCGAGCCGCCGGTTCCCGCGATCGGCGCCTACGGCTGGATCAAGAACCTCGTCACGCTCGCCGGCGGCGGGCTCGTCGTCCACGGCGGGGCGATCGTGCACCGCTACGGCCTCGGCTCCTGGCAGAAGGGCCGCGAGGTGATCTGGCAGCAGGTGCTCGCCGCGCTGCAGGTGCCCGTCTACCACACGATCCACGGCACGGGCGTCTGCGAGGCCGGCGCGGGCCGCTGGCTCGACGAGAAGACGTTCGTCTTCAACGAGTCAGTGGTTGCGAACGAGGAGGGGCTTCGCCAGCTCGAGTTCGTGCTGTCGACGCTCGGCGTCGAGCTGATCGTCGCCCACAGCCCCGGCTGGTACGACACGACCGGTCACGGCAACATCGGTACGTCCCACATGGACATGGTCATGCTGACCGTCGACCACGGGAAGGTGCTGCTCGCGCCGCACCTCGTCAACTACGGCTTCGTGCGAGAGCTGATCCGGCGCGGCTACGAGATCATCGAGGTTCCGGTCGAGGAGTACTGGGATCTCGCGCTGAACGGCGTCACGCTCTCACCGGGACGCATGGTGATGAACGCGGGCTCGCCGACCGTGCTCCGCGCTCTCGAGAAGCACGGCGTCGAGGTGATCCAGGTCGACTTCTCGGAGAGCCACAAGTTCGCCATCGCGGGGCTGCACTGCGCGACGCTCGAGCTCGTACGAGACCAGCCTGACTAGCGCCGCACGAGAGCGCGGGCGCGCGCGACCGCGCGCTGCGTGAGCGGCGGCTCGAGGAGCTTCCGCGCGACGATCGTCCCGGAGCCGGCGCCGAGCCCCGGCCCGGGCCACGTGCTCGCCCCGATCTGCCACAGGCGCTCGATCGGCGTCTTATGGCCGGGACTGCGTCCGAAGGGACGCCAGAGGAAGTTCTGGTCGAGCGCGAGCGAGCCACCGTAGGGGTCGCCGTGGCGGAGGTTGACGTTCGCCCGCTGCAGGTCGTGCGGGCCGATTGCGACCCGCTTCAAGATCGACGACTCGAGGTTGGGGATGTGCTTTGCGAGTCGGGCCTGGATCCGGTCGGCGTAGAGCTCTCGCTGCGCGTCGGTCCAGTCACCGTGCCCGTAGTACTGCGTGCCGCTCGCATCCCCCTTGATCTGCCACGGCAGCTCCTGGAGCTGGATCCAGAGGAGTCCGCGACCTTCCGGCGCCCGAGAGGGATCGAGCGCGAGTGGCTGACCGACGACGATGGTCGCCTCGGCGGGGATCAGCCCGCGCGCGGCCTCGTTCACCGCCCGCGAGACCCCATCGAGCCCGGGCGTGACGTGGACGATCGCCGTCCCGGCCAGGCGGTCGTCGCCGTCCCAGCGCGGCGGCTCGGAGAGCGCGTAGTGGATCTGCATCTCGGCTCGGCCGTAGCGGAAGCGGCGAGCTGCCTCGGCCACCGGGGCCGGCACGTCCACGTCGGCGAGCAGGCGCTCGTGAAGCTGCGTCGGGGTCACGTTCGCGACGACGGCCTGCTCGGCCTCGATCGTCTCCCCGTCGGTGAGCCGGACGCCGACCGCACGACCAGAGCGCACGAGCACGCGCTCGACGTCGCGGTCGGTCTCGCACACGCCACCGTGGTCACGGATGAGTTGCACGAGCGCGTCGGCGAGCTTCGCACCGCCGCCGCGCGGCACCGGCATCCCACCCTCCTGCACCGCGACCGCGATCAGCTGCGTCATGAAGCCCGACGTGGCCTGGTCGGGCCCGAGCCCGGTGTGCAGCACCCACGGCGCGAGCACGCCGTGCGCGCGCTCCGAAGCGAACGTCGTCTCGAGCCAGTCGCGACTCGACTGCAGGACGTCGCCGAGGAAGGCAGCCGCTCCAGCGCGACCGAGCCGGCGCACGGCTTTCGCGGCAAGTGCGAGACCCGCGGGGGACCAGAGCTCGGTGCCGAGCACGCCGAATGCGAGGTCGGCGTTCGGGAAGAAGCGCTCGAGCACGTCCGGCCACTCCGGGCCGAGCTCCTGTGCGTTCCCTTCGGCGTCGCGCAGGAGAAAGGCCGAGCCCCCGTCCGGAAAGACGGTCGCAGTTGGCAGGTCGGTGTTGAGGTACTCGAGGCCGCGTGTCGCGAGATCTCCGCCGAGCTCCGCGTGCGCCGCGCCGCCGACCCAAAGCGGATGCCAGGCGCTGAAGACGTCGTGGACGAACCCGGGCTCGGTCAGCTCCTCGGTCTTGATCGCACCGCCGAACCAGTCGTTGCGCTCGAGTACGCAGACGCGCCAGTCGGCGCGCGCGAGGAGCGCGGCGCAGGCGAGCGAGTTGACTCCGCTCCCGACGACGACAGCGTCGTAGTCAGCCATTGGCGAGCTCTCGGAGCTCGTCGTCCGTGACGAGCCCGCGCTTGCGGGTCCCGAGCTCCTTCACCTTCGCCAGGAGCTCGGGCCAGCGAGCCTCGGGCACGTCGAGGCCGAGCTCCTCCACCTTGATCCGGATCGAGTCGAGACCGCTTTTCTTGCCGAGCACGACCGCCCGCTCGGCGCCGACGAGCTCGGAGGAGTACGGCTCGATCGAGGGCGGGTCGTGGAACTGCGACGCGACGGCTCCCGACTCCCGCCGGAAGAGCGTCTCGCCGGTGACGGGCTTCCACGGCGCGAGCCCGTAGCCCGACAGCTCCTGGATGCGATCGGCTGCTGCGCGGATGCGGTCGAAGCGGAGGCCCGTCTCGACGCCGTAGAGCGCGCGCAGCGCGATCGCGATCTCGCCGAGGTCCGCGTTACCCGCCCGCTCGCCCATCCCGTTGATCGTGCCGTGGATCCACGTGGCGCCTGCCCGCACGGCAGCGACGGCGGACGCAGTGGCGAGGCCGAAGTCGTTGTGCCCGTGGAAGTGCACGGGTGCCCCGTCGACGTACTGCAGGGTGGCGCCGACGAGATCCGTGACCGCCTCGGGCGAGGCGATCCCGAGCGTGTCGACGACCGCGACCTCCTGCGCGCCGGCTTCGACCGCGGTCTCGTACACCTGCCGGTAGAAGTCCGGCTCGGCGCGCGTCGAGTCGACACCGAAGAACGCGGCCCGGATGCCGTGCTCCGCCGCGAAGCGCATGGCGTTCGCGATGCGGTCGAGCATCTTCTCCCGCGAGACACCGATCGCGTCGAGCTTCAGGTCGGAGATGGGCGACTCGATCACCGCCGCCTCGACGCCGAGCTCGACGAGGAGCTCAAGATCTGCGGGAACCGCACGTGAGAAGCCCCAGATCTCGGCTCGTAGCCCCGCGCCGGCGATCAGCTCGACCGCGCGCCGGTCGTCCTCCGAGACGCGCGGGAAGCCGGCCTCGATCCGCTCGATCCCGAGCCCGTCGAGCAGCTGCGCGATCTCGAGCTTCTCCTCGGGAGAGAGCACGACGCCGACGGTCTGCTCGCCGTCGCGCAGCGTTGTGTCGTAGAGACCGACCTGGCCGCGGATGGCGTAGCCGTCGTTGAGCGATCCCGTCCAGATCAGGTCTGACACGACACCACTCCGTCCGGGAACGAGGAGAGCTTCTCGACGCCGTCGCCGATGACGAGGAAGTTGTCCTCGACGCGGAGACCGCCGCCCCCGGGCCAGTACGCGCCGGGCTCGACCGCGAGCACCATCCCCTCCTCGAACTCGCCGCCGCCGGCTTGGTGGGGATAGGGCGGCTCGTGCGCCCGCGCGCCGACGCCGTGGCAGATCGGATGCGTCGGCTGCCCGGCATAGCCGATCGCGGCGATCCCTTCGCGCACGCTCCGGTCGAGCTCGGCCATCTGCGCGCCGGGCCGGATCGAGTCGAGCGCGGTCTCGTAGACGTCCATGAGCGCAGTCTCCAGCTCGGCGTAGTCCTGCCGCAGCTCGCCGACGACGAGGTTCTTCGTGTGGTCGGCCCAGTAGCCGTCGGCGCAGACCCAGATCTCGAACAGGACGGGCTCGCCCTCGACGACCGGCAGGTCTCCGGTGGCGGTGAAGGTCTTGATCCCGCGACCCGCCCACACGAGCGAGAACGGGAGCGCAAGGTCGACCTCTCCGTGGTAGCCCGTGCCCTCGGCGTGCACGAAGCCCTGCCAGAGTGCAGCCGCCTGCGCCTCCCTCATCCCGGGACGGAGCAGCTCCCGGACGTGATCCATCGCCGCCGCCGCAATCTCGTTCGCAAGCCGCAGCCGCTCGAGCTCTTGACCGGTCTTGCGCGAGCGCGCGCGGACGAGGAGCGGGGTCGCGTCGGCGGCCTCCCGGAAGGCGTCGAACCAGGCGGCTGTGAACGTGGAGGGCTCGCCGACCATCCGGTCGGCGGCCTGGGTGCCGAGCGAGAGCTCGAGACCGACGCGCTCGTAGTCCAGGGCGGCCGCGACGACGGCGTCGAGCGTGCGTGAGAGCGGCGGACGCGGATCCTCGGGGTCGTAGCCGCGGATCAGCCGCACGTCCTTCGTCCACGCCGTGCGCGTGGCGTCCCCCTCCGAGGCCTCGAGCGTGATCAGCACGGGCTCGCCCTCACGCGGGAAGACGCACGCGTCGTAGCCCTTCATCCCCCAGAAGTTCGTGAGGTAGAGGACGTTGTCCGGCGCGCGGACGACGAGCACGTCGAGCTCCTCTTCGGCCATCAGCGCGCGGACGCGGTCGAGCTTCGCGTCGTCGCGGTTCCACGGCATCAGTCGCCCCAGGGCCGGATGCGCGGCGGCGCGGGCTCGCCGCGACCTTCCTGCCACGAGACGACGGGGTTGCGCAGCACGCCGATCCGCTCGATCTCGGCCTCGATCACGTCGCCGGGCTTGAGGTAGAGAAGCCGGCGCTCCTCCTCCGACTTGAAGCCCGCGACCCCCGCGACGGTGCCGGTCGAGAGGACGTCGCCCGCGCTGTAGCCGAGCGCCGAGAAGTTGCTGAGGATCTGCGGGATCGTCACGCTCATCCGGCTCGAGTGCGACTCCTGCCGCGGCTCGCCGTTGACCCGCAGCTCCATCGCGAGGTCTTGCGGGTCGGGGATCTCGTCCGGCGTCACGATCCACGGCCCGAGCGGACAGAACGTGTCGATCGCCTTGCAGAAGCTGAACACGCCCGACCGCATCTCGCCGCGCTGGATGTCGCGCGCCGTGATGTCGTTGAAGATCACGTAGCCGCCGATGTAGTCCTCGGCCTCCTCGGACGAGAACCACTTGCCGGCTTTCTTGAGGACGACGGCGAGCTCGAGCTCGTAGTCGAGCTCCTCGGTCAGGTGCTCGGGATAGACGATCGGCTCGTCGGGGCCGACGATCGCGTCGACGTTCTGGAAGAAGTTGATCCACGGCGCGATCCGGTGCGCCCAGTTGACGTTCTTCGACTCCTCCTCGTGCTCGCGGAAGTTGCCCGCCGTGTGGAAGAACTTCTTCGGCACGATCGGCGCGCGGAGCTTCGCCTCCGCGAGCGCCGTCCGCCCGCCGGTCTCGTCCGCGCCGCCGCGCTCGAAGTACTCGCGCATGGTCGGCACGTCGAGCCGGACGATCTCCTCGCCGTCGAGGTAGCCGACCTTTCCGTCGTCGTAGGTGACGAGCTTCACGCCTGACCGTGCCCGAACAGGCCCTGTCCAGATGTCAGACACCGGCCGTGTGTGTTCTGGACTTGGCTCATGCCGTCCCGCAGACCGCCATCGCGACCCGCGCATAGACCTCCGCCGTCTTCACGAGCGGCTCGATCTCGAGGTTCTCGCCCAGCTCGACGTCCATCAGCCCGGTCGAGGTGCCGTAGTTGACGGTCGGCACGCCGTAGCGCGTTAGGGCGGAGGCGTCGCTGAACCAGCGCGTGACGTCGCGCCCCGGCGCCTCGCCCCAGACCTCCGCGTGCGCAGCGTCGATCGCCGCGACGAGCTCGTGGCCCTCCTCGATCTCGGCGCCCGGCGCGGTGACGAAGACCTCGCCCTCGATCCCGAAGTCGGGGAACCGATCCGCAAGGCCGCGCACCATGTCGAGCACCTCGCGCCGCGCGACCGCCATCGCCTTCGTCGGCGGCACGCGCACGTCGAGAAAGAGGTCGGTGTGATGCGGGGTGCGGGAGGCGCGCCAGCCGAAGCCCCCCTCGACCGCGCCGACGTTGACGATCGCCTTTGCGCCGCGGTACGCGTTCGCCGGATCGTCCTCCCACGCCGGAATCCAGTCCAGCACCGCGTCGAGCACCTCGCGCGCGCGCAGGATCGAGTTGCGGTCGCGCCGGCCCTCGCTGAATGCCGTGTGGATGAAGTCGCCGTGGACGCGAATCCGCAGCCACAGCGCGCCGAAGTGGCCGAGCACGACCTTGCCCTCGGTCGGCTCGCCGAGCAGGCACATGTCTGCGACGCCTCCGTGCGAGACGAGATAACGCGTGCCGGCCGCATACCCGCGGTACTGCGCGCCCTGCGCCTCGCCCTGCTGCGTCTTCTCGATCTCGCCGCAGACCGCGGCGATGAGCACGTCTCCGCGCAGCCTCACGCCCGCGTCCTGCAGCGCGCGCACCGCCTCGACGTAACACGCGAGCGCGCCCTTCATGTTCGAGATGCCGAGGCCGTAGAGCCGGCCGTCGCGCTCGAACGCCTGCGGCTGGAAGCCGGGAACGCCGCGCAGCCACGGCTCGCGGCCCGAGTACGACGTGTCCATGTGCCCGTTGAACATCAGCGACTTCCCGCCGCCTGCGCCCCGCCACGTGCCGAGCGCGTTCGCGCGTCCCTCCTCGACCTGTTGCCACTGCACCTGCAGGCCGAGCGACTCGAAGAGCTCGACCATGAGCCGAGCGGCGTTCTCCTCGTCGCCGGTGAAGCTCGGCACGTTGACGAGACGGGAGGCGGTCTCGACGAGGCGGTCGCGGTCGATGTTCATGAGCGGAACTGCGGGAGAACCTGCTCGCCGAAGAGCCTGATCTGCTCGTGGCGGTCTGCGCCCCACAGCTCGAGCATGATGTGCGAGCAGCCCGCGTCCCGGTACTCCTCGATCGCCGCGATGCAGTCGTCGGGAGTGCCCGCGATCGGCCGGCACTTGTCGAGGAGCGCGTCCGAGACCTCGGCCTTGGCCGCGAGCCGCCCGCCCCGCTCCATCGCCTCGGCGACCGGACGGATCTCGTCCTGCTCGATGCCCGCGAGCTCGAGCAGCGTGTCGGCGGCGCCCTGGATGTTCTGCACCTTGTTCGCGAGGTACATGCCGGCGATCTCACGCGCGCCGTCGCGGCCGGCGTCGCGGTCGCTCGCATGGATCGATGCGACGACGGTGCAGCCGACGTCGATCTCGCCACCGACGTTCTCGCGCGTGTAGCGGACGAACGGCGGAGTCGTGATCGACGGCGTGAGACAGCCGTCGGCGATCTCGCCCGCGAGTGCCTGCATCTTCGGCGCGGTCGCCGCGACGTAGACCGGCGGCACCTCGCGCGGCGCGTGAGCGTCAGCCGCGAGCGCAGGGACGTCCGCGCTCCACGTGTCGCCGTCGTAGTCGAACCGCTCGCCCGAGAGGACGCCGCGCGCGATCGTGACCGCGTCGCGCATCGGCCCGAGCGTCTTCTTCGTCTGCGTCTTCGTGTTGTTGAGGAAGATCTTCGAAGTCCCGAAGCCGAGGATGAAGCGCCCGGGACCGGCCGCCTCCTGCACGACGCGCGCATCCATCGCCGCCTGCACGGGATGCCTGGTCGACGCCGCGATGATCCCCCAGCCGATCGCCAGCCGCTTCGTCTCGCGGCCCATGAGCGCCGCGACGCCGGTCGACGAGCGTGCCTCCATCCCGTGCTTGCGCCACCACGGATACGCCTCGGCGAGCCAGATCGTGTCCATACCGGCCTCGTCCATCGCGCGCGCCGACGCGAGCATCTCGTCGAGCGGCTCCATCGTGAGCTGCATGACGCCGAAACGAAGTGGCGGCGCCATCAGCCGGTCTTCCCCATCGCCTCCTGCACCTCGCCGTCCAGCGCCGTGAGGACGTGCTGCACCTGTTGGTTCACGATCGGCTGCAGGACGCGCTGGCCCATCGAGCCCACCGGCCCGGCGATCTTCACGTCGGCGCTCCACGCCATCGCCGTCCCGCCCTCGGGCGCGTCGGAGAGGGTGAACGACGTCTCCATATTCATCATCGCACCGACGCCGTTGCCCTTGACCGAGAGCTTTGCGAACTCCGGCTCCCGCTCCTCCATCTTCTCCATGTCGACCTTCATCTTCAGGCCGCCGAGACCGAGCGGGATCTTCACGTTCGCCGTCCAGCGCTTGTCGTCGTGGATGTCGAAGCTCTCGACCCCGGGCATCGTCTTCGCCATCGACGCGGGGTCGTTCAGCACCTGCCAGACCGTCGCGCGCGGAGCCGCGAACGTGCGCTCGCCGGACACGTTCACGCCTTTGCCTCCTGCAGCAGCCGCCAGACGCGCTGGTACGGGTTGTGGCTGTCGGTCACGATCTGCCCGGTCGCGTCCTGGATCGCGGCGCACACGGCGTGAATGCCGGCGCCGCCGCCCTCGCCCATGCCCTTCGTGCCGAGCGGCGTGAACGGCGACGGGCTCTCGATCGCGCCGGTCGCGAGCGGCGGCATGTCGAGCGCGTGCGGTACGTGGTAGTCGTAGAAATTCGGAGTCAACAGGTTCCCGTCCTCGTCGTATTCGTACGTCTCGTGGACGGCTGCGCCGATCGCCTGCGCGGTCGCCCCCATCACCTGGCCCTCGACGATCTGCGGGTTGATCCGCTTGCCGCAGTCGTCGACGGCGGCGTAGTCGACGATCTCGTAAGCGCCGGTCTCGGGATCGACCTCGACGACGGCGACGTGCACCTGGCAGGCGTACGTGAGCGTGAGGTTGCCCATCTTCGTCTCGACGTCGGGCACCTCGAACGGCGGGCGATAGACGTAGCGGCAGTTGAGGGTCACGTCGAGATCCTCCGGCAGCCCGGCGTTGTTCGCGTTGATGATCGCGCCGCACGCCATGAAGGGAAGGAAGGCGTCGGGGCTCTCCTTGATGCGAACGCCGCCGTCGGCGAGCTCGAGCGCCTCCGCCGGCACGCCGCCGAACACGGCGCCGGCGAGCTTCTTGATCTCGGCCGCGAGCATCTCGGTCGCACCCTTCACCGCGCTGAGGCCGGTGACCGCGAACTGGCTCGCGTACGTGCCCGAGAAGCCCGCGTGCGAGTTCCAGTAGCTGTCATGGCCGGCGCGCACGTGGACGTCGTCGACCGAGCAGTTGAGGATGTCGGCGACGACCTGGGCGGCCGTCGTCTCGTGGCCCTGACCCTGCGGGGTCGTGCCGAGCGTGACGACGATCTCGCCGAAGATGTCGAGCTTGACCGTGGCGACCTCGTTGTTGCCCGAGAACTGGAGCTCCGGGTTGATGAGCCGCGACTGGCCGAAGTTGTTCGTGCCGGAGTCGAGGGTGGAGCCGATCCCGACGCCGAGCAGCTTGCCGCGCTCCTTCGCGTCCGCGCGTCTCGCCTCCATCGAGTCGTAGCCGACGAGCCCGAGCGCGAGGTCGAGCATCGCGGCGTAGTCGCCGGAGTCGTAGACGCAGCCGTTCGGGGTCGTGTAGGGCATGTCCTCGGCGCGGACGTAGTTCCGCTTGCGCACCTCGACCGGGTCGAGATCGAGCTCGCGCGCGACGATGTCGATCACGCGCTCGGTGAACCAGAGGTGCTGCATGCGCGAGTAGCCGCGGTTCGGGGAGACGGGCGCCTTGTTCGTCGCGACCTGGGTGAACTCGAGCTCGATGTGCTTCCAGCGGTACATCCCCGGCGTTACCTGCGCCCAGATCACGCCGCCGAGCGGCTCGTAGCGGAGCCAGGCACCGGCGTCGTCGAGCGCCTTCGTCCGGAAGCCGAGCAGCGTGCCGTCGTCTTTGACGGCGACCTCGGTATCGCGGAACCAGCGCTCGTTGCCGTGCGACATCGAGAGGTGGAAGTCGGTGCGCCACTCGGTCCACTGCACCGGGCGGTTGAGCTTGCGCGCGAGCAGGCAGCACACCACGAGCTGCGGATGCGACGTGATCTTGTTGCCGAATCCGCCGCCGATGTCCTGGGTGACGAAGCGGAGCTTGTCGAGCCCCACCTTCATCGCCGGGCCCATCATGATCGCGGCGAAGCCCGGGAACTGGTTGTTCGTGTGGATCGTCCACTGCGAGACGCCGCGGTTGTACTCGACGAGCGCGCCGTCGCATTCGAGCGGCGTCGAGTTGAAGCGGTGGAAGTGGAGCTCCGGGATCTTCACGACGCGGTCAGCCTCCGCAAACGCGGCGTCGAGGTCGCCCCAGGAGTAGAGCCCAGACCACATGAGGTTTCCGCCGGCGTCGTCGTGGAGCACCGGGGTGTCCGAGTCCTGCGCCACGCGCGCATCGACGACGGCCGCCAGCGGCTCGTAGTCGACCTCGACGAGCTCGGACGCGTCGCGCGCGAGCTCGCGCGTCTCGGCGACGACCGCCACGACCGGCTCACCGACGTAGCGCACCTTGCCGACCGCGAGCGAGAAGTCTTTGATGTTGGCGCCCGGCACGCTCGAGATCTGGAAGAACGGGTCGGTGAGCGCCGCGACCTCCTCGCCGGTCAGCGTCCCGTAGACGCCGTCGATCGCCTCCGCCGCGGACACGTCGACGCGGGTGATGTGCGCGTGCGCGTAGGGGCTGCGAACGAAGTGGAGGTAGCCCATCCCGTGCCGCTTGACGTCGTCGACGAAGACGCCCTCGCCCTGCAGGAGCCGCTTGTCCTCCTTGCGCTTGACGCTCTGGCCGCCCCAGCCCTTCTGCACCTCGACCGGCGCCGGCGCGAGCGTCGTCTCGCTGGACTGGATCACTTCGCCACCGACTTCACGGCCTCGACGATGTTCCAGTAGCCGGTGCAGCGGCAGATGTTGCCCTGCAGCGCCTTCGCGATCTCGTCCTCGGACGGGCTCGGGTTCTCGCGCAGGAGAGCCGTCGCGCTCATCAGCATCCCCGGCGTGCAGTAGCCGCACTGCAGCGCGTGGTGCTCGTTGAACGCCAGTTGCAGCGGTGTCAGCTCGTCGCCCTCGGCGAGCCCTTCCACCGTCTCGATGCTCGCGCCGTTCGCCTGGACCGCGAGGAGCATGCAGCTCTTCACGAGCACGCCGTCGACGATCACCGAGCACGCGCCGCAGTTGCCCGTGTCGCAGCCGACGTGGCTGCCGGTCAGGTCGAGGTCGTCGCGCAGGAAGTGGATCAGGAGCTTGCGCGGCTCGACGTCCCGCTCGTACGTCGTCCCGTTGACGGTGACCGTGACGTCCATCAGCGGGCCGATGCCTCCTGCGCGGCGCGCGTCGCGAGCACCTCGGCGAGATGCGTCCGGTACTCGCTCGAGGCGTGGACGTCGGACGGCGGCTCGAGGTTCGCCGCGCGAACTGCGTCCGCGACTCCGTCCGCCGATTCGGCGGTGACGATCACCGGCACGGCGTCGACACAGCCGAGCGCGACCCGGACCGAGCCGTTGACGGTCGCAGCGGCGTTGGCGATGCATGTGCCGTCGGCGCCGAGCGTGACTGCTGCGAAGCCGTCCTTCTTGCCGGCAGGGATTGAGATCCGCGTGAGCAGCTCGCCCGGCCCGACCGCCGTGAGGTACACGCCGAGGAAGAACTCCTCCGCCGAGACCTCACGCTCGCCGTCCGCACCCGCGATCGTCATTCGTGCGCCGACCGAGACCATTAGCGGCGGCAAGTGGTTCGTCGGGTCGTTCGAGCAGACGTTGCCGCCGATCGTGCCGCGGTTGCGGACCTGGACGTCGGCGATCGTCGCGCAGACCTCGCCGAGGATCGGCCGCGCCTTCGCCTCCGCCGAGCCCATGAGTTCGGTGTAGGTCGTCATCGCGCCGATCGTGAGCGTCCCGTCGCCTGCGAGCTCGATCCCCGTCAGGTCGTCGAGCCCGTTCAGGTCGACGAGCATGTCCGGCGACGCGGCCCGCGCCTTCATGACGTTGATCAGCGTCTGGCCGCCGGCGAGCGCGCGCGCGCCGTCGTTCGCAGCGAGCAGCTCCAGGGCCTCGGCCACGGAGCCTGGTTTGGCGTACTCGACCTCCCTCAACAGCACGAGGGCGATCCTACAGAGCGGCGTGAATGCGGGTTTTGGCGTCCTTCAGGCGCCCACCGGCGCGGCCGGCGCGTACCGCAAGGATCTCGGCCAGGATCGAGATCGCGGTCTCCGAGGGCGACGCTGCGCCGATGTCGAGGCCCGCCGGCCCGGAGATGCGGTCGAGCTCGTCGTCCGTCACGCCGTCCTCCAGCAGGAGGCCGCGCCGCCGCTCCTGATTGCGCCGCGAGCCGATCCAGCCGACGTAAAACGCGTCGCTGGCGAGCGCCCCGCGGACCAGCGGCAGGTCGAACTTGTCGTCGTGCGTCAGAACGACGACCGCGGTCCCGAGATCGAGCTGAGCGTGTGCCATCGCCTCCTCGGGCCAGAGGAGCAGGAGCTCGTCGGCGCTCGGGATCCGCTCCGGCGTCGCGAAGCTCGCCCGTGCGTCGGCGACCAGCGTCCGCCAGCCGAGGAGCTTCGCTGCGCGGCACAACGCCTCGGCCGTGTCGACCGCGCCGTAGACGAAGAGTCGCGGCGGCGGCGCATTGACGTCCGCGAGAACCGTGCGGCCGGCCAACTCCATGACATGACTACTGCCCCGCCGGCGCGCAGTCAGCTCCAGCTCCGGGTCGCGAAGCCGTTCGCCGACCCCCTCGCCGGCGACGACGATGAGTGTCACATCCGGCTGCTCGACCTCGGTGAGCTCCTCGACGAAGACGTCGATCTCGCCGCCACAGGGGAGGCCGATGCCGAATGCCATCTCGTCGGTGATCCCGTACGTGAGCAGCCGCGGCGGGCCGCCCGCGAGAACCTCCTCCGCAGCGAGCACCACGTCGCTCTCGACACAGCCGCCCGAGACCGAGCCCTCGAGGTCACCGCTGTCGCTGACGAAGAGCTTCGAGCCGACCGGGCGCGGCGCCGAGTTGCGCGTCGCCACGACGGTGGCAACGGCCACTTTGCGCCCCACCTCGCGCCAGCGCACGGCTCGCTGCAGCGACTCGTCCATGCCGGCCAAGCTAGCGGCCGAGGTAGGCCTTGCGGAGATCTTCGTGCTCACGCAGCTCGGCGGCCGGGCCCTCGAGGACGAGACGGCCCGTCGACAGCACGTAGCCGCGGTCGGCGATCGAGAGCGACACGTTCGCGTTCTGCTCGACCACGAGCATCGCGACGCCCGACTCGTGGACCTGCTTGATGATCTCGAAGCTCCTCTCGACGAGGATCGGCGCGAGCCCCATCGACGGCTCGTCCATCAGCAGCAGCTTCGGCTTCGCCATCAGCGCACGCCCCATCGCCACCATCTGCTGCTCGCCGCCGGACATCGTCCCGGCGAGCTGCTTGCGGCGCTCATGCAGGAGCGGGAAGAGTGTGTAGACGCGGTCGAAGTCCTCCTTTGCACCGCCGCCGTGCAGATACGCACCCATCTCGAGGTTCTCCAGCACGGTCATCGGGCCGAACAGACGCCGGTTCTCGGGGACGATCGCCATGCCCTTGCCGATGCGGTAGCTCGTCGAGCGGCTGGTGATGTCCTCGCCCTCGAAGCTGACGCTCCCGTTGCGCGGCCGCACGATCCCGAGCACTGTCTTGAGCGTCGTCGACTTGCCCGAGGCGTTCCCGCCGAGCAGACACACGAGCTCTCCAGCTCCGACCTCGAGATTGAGGCCCTGAAGGATGTGGATCGGCCCGTAGAACGTGTCCACTGCGTCGAGCCGCAGGAGCGGCTCAGGAGCGGCGCCGTTCCCGGCGTCCTGCTCGCCGTCGACGTCCGTCACTTCGTCACCGTCGCCTTCGTACCGAGATACGCCTCGACGACCCTCGGGTCGGTCGCGACCTGCTCGAAGCTCCCCTCCGAGATCTTGACGCCGTGATCGAGCGCGATGACCCGGTCGGAGATGCCCTCGACGACGTGCATGTCGTGCTCGATGAGGAGGATCGTAAAGCCGCCCTCGTCGCGCAGCTGCCCGATCAGCTCGGTGATCTCGTGCGTCTCGACGGGGTTCATGCCGGCGGCCGGCTCGTCGAGGAGGAGGATCTTCGGATCGGTCGCCATGGCGCGCGCAATCTCTAGCCGGCGCCGGTTCGCGTACGAGAGCGAGTAGGCAGGCTGGTTCCAGCGGTAGCCCATCAGGCGCTGGCCGAAGAACGAGAGTTTCTCCTCGGCGAACCTGCGGATCTCGCGCTCCTCTCGCCGCATCCCAGGAGTGCGGAGCATGGCGCGCACGATGTCCACCTTCGTCCGCCCGTACTGCGACGCCATCACGTTCTCGATCACGCTCATGTTGAGGAAGAGCCGCAACGTCTGGAACGTGCGGGCGACCCCGCGCTGCGTGATCTTGTACGGCGGTAGGCCGACGAGGCTCCCGCCTTCGAGCAGGATCTCGCCGGCGTCGGGCCGGTAGATGCCGGTGATCAGGTTGAACAGCGTCGTCTTGCCGGCGCCGTTCGGCCCGATCACGCTGACGACCTCCCGCCCGTTCACCGTGAGGTCGAGTCCGTCGATCACCTTCAAGCCACCGAACGACATCGAGAGATCCTTGAGCTCGAGCAGCGCCTTCCGCGCCGGCTCCGCCATCAGACGATCTCCACCCGGGAAGTTCCGAGGAGCCCTTGCGGCCGAATCGCCATCAGCACGATCAGCATGACGCCGAAGAGGATCAGAGCGGTCACCCCAGGGCTCGTGACCAGCACGTTCTCCCAAACAAGGGCCGTGAGGTAGAGCGTCGGCGCAAGCGCAATCGTGCGCCACCACCCCTTGAGGCTCGCCACGAGCATCACTGCCAGCACGAGCCCGATGTAGAGGAAGTTGTCGAAATTCCCGTGATTCAGGCGCGGGATCACGACCCAGTGGGTGAGCCAGCCCGCCCCCGAGATCGGTTTACCGGTCGTCCATGCGTGCCCGGCCATGGCCGCGACGACGGCATGGACGGCGAAGCCGAACCCGACCGTCCCCGCCAGGATCACCGCAGCCCGGTACCAGGGCTTCAGCCTTGCGATCACGAAGATGATGAGCCCGTAGAAGAGCCAGCGCTTGAAGGACGGATAGTCCGTCTGCGGCTCGAGGAATTCGAAGGAGACGTTGATCACGATCGCCCCGACGAAGACTCCCGCGATGCTGCCGAAGCCGCCCAGGATGACGATCGCGTAGAGGATGATCAGCACGCCGATGTTGAAGTTGGTCGACACGGCGGCCGTGCTGACCGCCGCGTAGATCGCTCCGAGGAGCCCGGCCACTGCGGAGCCGAAGATGAATGCGAGGATCTTGAGCCGGTTGACCGGGATGCTCATCACCTCGGCGGCCAGCGGGTCCTCCCGCGAAGCCCGCCACGCGCGGCCGATGCGCGACTGGTTGGCGAGATAGATCGCCGCCGCGACCACGACGACGGTGCCGAGGGTGAAGAAGTACAGCTGCTTGGTCGACGTGAGCTTGTAGCCGAAGAAGGTCAGCGGGTCGAGATTGGGGATCCCGTTGGCGCCTCCCGTGATGCCCTTGCCGAACAGCGTGGGATTGGTCACGTTCGTGAAGACCAGGAACGCCTGGGCAAAGAACAGCGTCACGATTGCGAGGTAGTCGCCCAGCAGCCGGCGCGCTGCGAAACCGAGGATCGCGGCGGGGATCACCGCTGCGCCCATCGCGATGGGCAGCGTTGCCTCGGCGGGCCAGTGATGCCCGTAGTAGCCGGACGAGAGGAGGGCGTAGGCATATGCGCCGATGCCGTAAAAGGCGACATAGCCGAGGTCGAGCAGGCCCGCGAGGCCGACGACGACCTGGAGCCCGAGCCCGAGGCCGACGAAGATCAGGGTGAACAGCCCGAAGTTGAAGAGATCGCCTTCGCTCTTCAGAAGCCAGAACGGAAGGCTCGCCGCGATCGCGACGAAGGCGAGGAGCTTGGTGGAGTCCGGGGCGGACTCCCAGCCCCACGCGGCCAGGCCGAGCGGGCCGCGCCCTCGCGCGCGGCGCTGGTCCGCCTCGGCGACCCAGGAGTCGATCCCGATGCGCGACCCGGGCTCCGCCTCGGGCGCCTCCGGCTCCGGTGGCGGCTCGGGAACGCCCGGGGTGTCGGAAGCGTCGCTCATACCTTCTGGATGGCGGGCGAGCCGAGCAGGCCGGTCGGACGCACGAGCAGGAAGAGGATGAGGATGCCGAAGACGACGATCTCGGACCACTGCCCCCCGGCGTAGCCGGTCGCGAAGGCCTCCACGACCCCGATCAAGACGCCGCCGAGCATGGCGCCCGGCAGGCTGCCGATCCCGCCGACCACCGCAGCTGTGAACGCCTTCAGACCAAAGAGGAAACCGATGAAGAAATAGGCGTCACCGATGTACAGGCCGTACATCACGCCGGCTGCCCCCGCGAGAACCGAGCCGATGAAGAACGTCATCGAGATCACCCGATCGGTGTCGATCCCCATCATCGAGGCCGCTTCGCGGTCGAAGGACGTGGCTCGCATCGCCTTCCCGAGCTTCGTGCGGTAGACGATCAGAACAAGGGCCGCCATCAACGCAATCGCCGTCAGGACGACGATCACCATGATGACCGTGACAGGAACCTGGTCGATCGTGAAGACCGGGTTGAGGAGCGGCCCGAAGTTGCCGTTCTTACCGCCGAGCGCATAGCCGTTGTAGAGTTCGTGCGCCGAGTTGGTGAGCAGCTGTGCGCTGTTCTCGAGGAAGAACGCCACGCCGAGCGCGCTGATCAACGGCGCGATCCTCGGCGCGTTGCGCAGCGGCCGGTAGGCAAAGCGCTCGATCCCCACGCCGACCACACCCGACCCGGCCATGGAGACAGCGAACATCAAGAGGATGAGCGGAATGAACGGGATCGTGGGCGCGAGCGCCCCGCCGAACGCGATGAGGACGCCGTAGCCCATGAACGTGCCGATCATGAAGACGTCCCCGTGGGCGAAGTTCAGGAGCTTGAGGATCCCGTACACCATGGTGTACCCGAGGGCGATGAGCGAGTAGAGACTGCCCAGGACGATCCCGTTTCGCAGCAGGGTGAACGCGCCTCCCCAGCCGAGCGCACGGATCTGGTCGATGATGTTGAAGAGGAGAAGGTGGTGCATCGACGCGCTTAGCTTCTCACAGAAAAGACGAGCGGCCCACCGGGGTGGGCCGCTCGCATGGATCCGTGCGGTCGGTTACCCGACGCGCGCGTACGTGCCGTTCTTCTGGATCTTGTAGATGCCGAAGGCGGCCGTTCCGCCCATGTCGCCGGGGCCCTGGAACTTGCCCTGGTTCTTGCCCAGGAACACCACGGGGAAGCCGAGCAGCGAGACCGTCTTGGTCAGCGTCACCTTGTGGAGGCGCTTGCGAATGGCAGTCCGCGTGGTCTTGCCGTGGCCCGCCTTGCACGCGCCGGCGATTGCCTTGGCGTTGACCATGACCGACGTGTAGGTCGGGAGGCCGAACGTCTCCGGATCGCCGCCATGCGCGCTCTGGAACGCCTTCAGCGCGGGGCTGGTGGTGTCGACGGGGAAGCCGGACACGTAGCTGCCCGCACCCTTGAAGGTGCTCGGGTCGTCGGTGCCGTCCGAGCCCATGACGATCTGCTTCTTCCCGTTTGCACGCAGCTGGGTGAAGAACTGCTGCGCCATCGACGGAACCTGCCACGGGATGTAGACGAGCTGTGTGTTGTTCGGGATCCCAGCGACCACCGAGCTGTAGTCCGGGTTCTGCTGACTGATGTGGTCCGTGGTCACCGTTGCGCCGGTGGCCTCGAGGTCGGCCTTCACCTGGGCCGCCAGCCCCTGGCTGTAGGCCTCTTCGTCGTCGATGATCCGGACGTTCTTCTTCTTCAGCACCTTGTGGATGAACGTCGCGACGTTGTCGCCCTGCTGGCCGTCGTTCGGGACTGTGCGGAAGAAGGAGCCCTTGGGCGTCTCCCGAGCGGTACCACCCTCCGCCCTCGTCAGGAAGATGCGCGTCGCCGAACCGGACACGACACCTAGGCCGCCGTGCTTGTACGCCAAGATGCTGTCCTCGACCTCCTGGCTACCGGCGGGGCCGGTGACCGCGAGGATTTTCGAGTTCGACGCGAACGCGTGCCCGACCTGGACGGCCTGCGGGTTGGCGCCCGCGAGCTGCGTGTCGCCGCGAACGAAGGCGAGCTTCAGCTTGTGGCTCTTGTTCCACTGCTTCTTTGCAAAATTCGCCCAGTCCCACTGCGGCGCGCCGAGCGAGGCGGCTGGACCCGTCTCCGGGTAAGCAACTCCGATGGTCACTTTCTTGCCGCACTTGACGGTCTTCGCCGCTGCCGCGCTGAGGTGCCGCGGCGCTGCGGCCGAGCCCCAAGCAGTGGTGGCGACGAGGACCGAGACGAGAGCCGCGAAAGCCGCGACTGCCCCAACCTTCTTCAACATTCATGCCCTCCTTATTGGTACGTCCTCACTTCTAAGACGCACGCCTCCGCCCGAGGTTTGCGTCGCAGCGCGAGACCTGGCTCGCGACTCTACTCCGCGCGACACCGCGTAGGAAGAGGAGTCGACCCGTATAGGCTCGCCCCGTGCAGTACTGCATGCAGGCCAAGGATACGGGCGAGCCGGTGACGGTGCTCTTCACCGTCCCCGAATTCCAGCAGCGTTTGCTGCGCTTCGACGGCGCCGGCGAGGAGCATCGCGACGACAAGCGCGACGAGGTGCTCTACGTGCTCGAAGGAAGCGGGATTGCGACGGTCGGTGGCGAGAAGCAGGCACTCGAGCCGGGGACAGGCGTCTTCGTCGCGCGCGGCACACCCTGGCGGGTCGAGTCGGCGGACGGAATGAAGCTCCTCTCTGTGCTGATCGAGGCACCGCTTCCCGCAACGGCACCACATGCGCTGATCGAGAGCGCCGAGCGGGGGTCGGCCACGGCGGGCCGCGAGTTCGCGCTACTCGCCCACCCGGAGAACGGCTGCCAGTCGGTCACCCAGTTCCGGGGCTACATCCCACCTGGGCGCGCGCCCGACCACTTCCACCGCTACGACGAGGTCGTCTACGTCCTCTCTGGGGAAGGTGCGTTCCACGTCGACGGCGACAGCGCGCCACTGCGCGCGGGCTCGTGCGTCCACCTGCCCGCCGGCCTCGTCCATTGCCTCGAGAACCACGGTCCCGGCGAGATGCAGGTGCTCGGCGTGTTCCGGCCGGCGGGCTCGCCGGCCGAGGCCTACTACCCGGACGGCAGCGCAGCCGTCGTCCCGGCGGGTTAATGCCGCATATCGAACGGACCGCGCATGTCGGCTGGGATGGGAACCTCGCGCGGGGGGCCGGGATGATCGACGCCGCGAGCGGCGCGTTCGCGATGCTGCCCTACTCCCTGCCCTCGCGCATCGGGGAGGCCGGAGGCAAGACGAGCCCCGAGGAGTTGCTCGCGGCCGCCCACGGAGGGTGCATCACGATGTCCCTCGCCGGCGAGCTGACCGCCGCCGGCACGCCGCCGGGCCGGCTCGACACTGCCGTCACGATCGTGATGGACGAGGTCGAAGGGCAGGGCCACCAGATCGTCGGCTCGAGAGTCGAGATGGTCGCGCGCGTGGCCGGGGTCGACGACGCCGCGCTGCAGGCCGCGGCCGCGCAGGCGCACGCGAGCTGTCCGTTCTCGCAGTTGCTCGAGCGAGCCGGAGCAGAAGTCAGCGTCACCGCACGGCTCGGGTGAAGCTCGAAGAGCTGGCTGCGGCGCGCCGGACGCACAAGGCGTTCGGGCCTGAGTCGCTCGCGCCCGGGACGTTGGTCGAGCTTCTCTCCGTGGCGCGGCTGGCACCGACCCATCACCTCAATCAGCCATGGCGCTTCCGGGTGCTCGGCCCGGAGACGCTCGACGCGCTGAAGCGCGCCGCGGGCGACAAGGAGGCGCAGAAGCTCGGTCGGGCGCCGACGCTCGTCGCCGCGTCCGTCGCCCTCACCGGCGACCTCGTGATGGACGAGGAGGACGTGTGCGCAACGGCCGCGGCGATCATGCTCGTGCTGCTCGCGGCGACCGAGCGCAACATCGCGACCTATTGGCGCACTCCGGCCGTCCTGCGCACGCGGCCGGGCCGAGAGGCCGTCGGGATCCCGTCGGGCGAGCGCTTCCTCGGGCTCCTGCACTTCGGGAGCGCCGAACGAGAGCCCGCGCCGCGCGAGCGCGAGCCGGTCGAGACCTACGTCGAGTTTCTGCCCTAGGAGGTGGCCGTCTCGCCCGGTCGAGGCTCGTCGACGCCGGACTCGGGGGTGCCGACGACGGGCGGCCGCGCGGGGCGAAGGTAGAGGTACTCGTAGACGAGGGCCGCGAGCAGCGCACCGGCTGCCGGCCCCACCCAGTAGATCCACCAGCCGTGCCACATGTTGCCGGCGAGCTCGGGGCCGAAGGCACGCGCCGGGTTCATGGCGGCACCGGTGAAGGGTCCGCCGACGAACACGTCGATCGTGATAGTGAGCCCGATCGCGAGACCGGCGATCGACTTGAAGGCGCCACGCGGATCGACCGCGGTCGCCCACACGGCCCAGACGAGGAAGGCGGTCATGATCAGCTCGAGCACGACGGCCTTCGCGTCGGTCGTGTGGGAGATGGGCGCGGCGAACGCGCCGACCGACCCCTTCGCGAAGAGGTAGCGGAGGATGTAGGCCGCGACGACGGCGCCCAGCAGCTGGCAGGCCCAGTAGACCACGGCGAGCCGCGGCGTGATCCGGCGCGTCACCAGGAAGCCGAGCGTGATCGAGGGGTTGAAATGGCCGCCCGAGATGTGGCCGAGGTTCGTGACCATGATCCCGATCGCGAGGCCGTTCGCAAGTGCAACGGCGACGATGTTGTTGCCGTAGTAGACGCTCGCGATACCGGCGCCGCCCCCCACGAAGATCAGCGTGAACGCGCCGATGAACTCGGCGACGCCGCGGCGGAGCATGTCCTGGTCCACGGGCCGGAACGCTACGAGCGGCGTCGGACGTAGCCGATGCGTGAGGACTGAGGCGGCCGGGTACACGGGGCACCATGAGCGGGGTCACTCAGGAGCACAGCTACGACATCGAGTGTCCCCACTGCCACAAGACCTTCGCCGGCGAGCGCATCGACGGCGGCCGGGCGGCCCGCTACCGCGGCTTCAAGTGCCCGCACTGCAAGCTCTTCGTCCCGCTCCAGCGCGCGACGGGAAGCGACGCCGCTAGCTGACGGCGTCGCGGAGCGCCTGCGCCTCGGGTAGGTGCTCGAGCTTTTTCAGCGTGTTGTTCTCGATCTGGCGGATCCGCTCGCGGGTGACGCCGAACGCTCGACCGACCTCCTCGAGCGTCCGCGGCTCGCCGCCGAGGAGCCCGTACCGAAGCTCGATCACCTCGCGCTCGCGCCGCGGTAGCGCGCTGAGCGCGTTCGTGACGTCCTCGCGGCGCAGCATCAGCTGCGCCGTGTCGTACGGCGACTCCGCAGCCTCGTCCTCGACGAAGTCTCCGAGCGAGGAGTCCTCTTCCTCGCCGATCGGCTTCTCGAGCGAGACGGGGAGCTGGGACATGCGCAGGATCTCGCGCACCTCCTCGGTCGTCATCTCGAGCTCCTCGGCGATCTCCTCGGGGCTCGGCTCGCGCCCCAGCCGCTGCACGAGCTGCCGCTCGATGTGCACGACCTTGTTCAGCTTCTCGACCATGTGCACGGGGATCCGGATCGTGCGCGCCTTGTCGGCGATCGCCCGCGTCACCGCCTGCCGGATCCACCACGTCGCGTAGGTCGAGAACTTGTAGCCCTTGCGGTAGTCGAACTTCTCCACCGCCCGGATCAGGCCGAGCGACCCTTCCTGGATCAGATCGAGAAACGAGAGCCCGCGCCCGAGATAGCCCTTCGCGATCGAGACGACGAGGCGGAGATTGGCCTCGATCATCGCCCTCTTCGCCCCCATGTCGCCGCGCTCGATCCGCTTCGCGAGCGTCACTTCCTGGTCGGCGGTCAGGAGGTTCACCTTGCCGATCTCGCGCAGGTAGAGCCGGAGGGAGTCGAGCGAGGGCTCGACGGTGAGGTCGAGCTTCGGCGCCACGGCGGCCTTCTCGTCCTCAGGCGGCGGCTCCTGATGGGGCGGCGCCTTGTGCTGCTCGCCCTCGACGAGGTCGACACCGTGCTCGATGAGGTACGTGTAGAAGTCTTCGACCTGCTCCTTCGTCAGGTCGACGTCGTCGAGCCCCGTCGCAATCTCGTCGTAGGAGAGGAAGCCTTTCTCTCTCCCTTCGGCGACGAGCTTGTGGAGCTCTTCGACGTCAGGAAGCGCGATGTCGACGGTCAGCACGTCCCCTACCTCCCGGCCTAGTTGGTTGCACAACGGCACTGCCACAACCGACCTCGGCCCGTCCCCCGGCGTTGCCTCGGTCCTCCCTCAATCGCGCCGCGGATACTAATCACGCGTCGCCAATTCGTAAAGAAGTTGTCAGCAACCGGTG
>JAICJI010000052.1 GCA_025928515.1 Thermoleophilia bacterium | reverse complement strand
GTCAACCTTTTTGGTAACTATACCCTCAGAGGGGGTAGACTCTGATCCTGCATGGCAAGCAGGCGCAGCGTCTACGGCTTACGGCCGTGACTTCCGTTGCTAGGAGGGACGGCCGGGAGGCCAAGGCCCGTAGATCTCGTTTGGCTTCGTGAACAGTTCGGGGTACGTCGTGTCTGGCGAGAACGCCTGTCCGGTTTCGCACTCTACGACGATCTCGAAGACGCGGCGTGCGATCGCGGTGAGTACGAAGAGTGGACGAGCCTGGATTCGTACCTCGTAGGAGAAGATTGGTGTCACCTGCACTTGGTCGATTTCCACGCCGTCTGCGACCTGCACGATGAAGGACGCGATCTCTGTCTTGTCGTCGGTGAGGGCGCGATGCGTAACGAGATTGGTGACCTTCGCCCAACCGACTCCAAAGATCGGTCCGGGGATGACCGCCACGTCGAATGTGGTAAGTGTTCGGTGCTTGTCGATGTTCGAGAGCGAGCGCAGTTCTTGGAGGGGGTCCCGGTCGGGGTTCTCCGGCCGACGCCGATAGGGCTGCGCCTGCTCGATCAGTGTCCGTATCGCTTCGGGGATCCCCGGAATGTCGCGGCGCCCGAGGACCTGGAACTCGCAGGGATCTTTGTAGATCGGGAAGATCGACTTGCCGCGCTTGCTAGCGGGGACAAGTTCGTAGACGGAGTGGTCGAGAGCGGAGCGAAGGTTTTGTATCGCCTCCCCTGCCAGCAGTGGCCAGTGGTCGGGCTGGGGCTTCCCCCGTGTTGCGAACGAGCGACATGCGAGCTGCTTAGGGGAACGACGCTCACACTCGGTCGTGAATTCGTAGACCTCAGCATCCTCGAAGGTCGCGGCTTCGTCGCGGAGAGCGTTGACCTGTTCTATGCCCCTCTTGAGTTTGCGGCGTGCCGATGACTCGCTCACGGGCTAACCTCACCACGGATGGGAGACAAGGTGCAACAGCCGGCCTCAGACGAGCCCAAGCAGACCACGGACAAGGGCTACGAGATTCCCGTGCCCAAGAAGGACGAGGTCATGCGGTTCTTCAAGAAGGTCGCTCGCGCTCCGAAGCGCGTCTAACGCGCTCGACTAGCCGAAGCTTCGATCAGATCGAGGAACATCGCCCGGCCGTTGTCTCGGCGGTTGTAGCGCCACGTGTACTCGTTCAGGTAGCCCTGCAGCCACTTCGCAGAGACGGAGTGGTAGACGCCGCGCACGCCGTTCTTGAACAGCGAGAAGAAGCCCTCGATGGTCTGCGTATGGACGTGCCCGTCGGCGTAGATGCGGCCGGAGTGGTTGATCCGGTGGTGCGTGTACGTGAAGTCGATGCCGTTGTAGCCGACGTAATCGTCCGTGTAGACCGTCGCTCCTGGCTCGACGTGCTGCAAGAGGTTCTTCCGCAGCGTGTGCCCGTATCTGCTCGGGACGTGCATCGCCACGACGCGCCCGCCGCGCTCCACGACCGCGAACACCGTCTCGCGCTTCTTGACGTGCGGCCCGTTCCGGGGTCCGCCGCCCTCGCGGGCGATCCGGCGCTTGTCGGACTCGCGGAGCTTCCCGCCGTGCCAGGTCTCATCGGCTTCGACGGAACCGGAGAGCGGACCTTCGGTGTCGTCGGCCATAACTTCGTTGCGGATCAGGTTGAACATGCGCCATGCGGTCTTGTACGTCACGCCAAGCTCGCGCTCCAACTGCTTGGCCGATATCCCGCATCGAGTGCTAGCCATGAGGTACATCGCGTAGAACCACAACTGCAACGAAGTCGGGGATTTATGGAAGATCGTTCCCGCAGTCGGGTGCAGGTGGTAGCCGCACGTGTCGCAGTCGTAAGCCGGGCGATCCTTGACGCGATGGAATTTGCGTTCGCGGTCGCACTTCGGACAAAAAGCGTGCGACCCATCCTCGGAGTGACGCTGGCGGAAAAGCCAATCGAGACACGCGGCATCGTCAGGGAATGCCCGCATGAACTCCATCATCGAGTACGAGGATTCCGAGGCTGTTCCGCGCTTTGGGTTATTCCGATCGACTTTCGCCATGAAAGGATTGTCTCATTTCGAGTACCCCCTGTCAAGGGATAATTACCAACCTTTTTTGCAAACCGGAAGGAGCTGGAATGGTCGAGCCCGTCTCCCCCGGCTGGTTTGTCGTCAACGCCGGCGAGGCCGCCTGGCTGCGGAACGACTCGTTCGGCGGCCGCTGCTATTTCGAGAGCAAATGTCCCACTGCCCCGCCGGCACGCGCCACACGTTCGTCGGCACCGGCGACGCGCCGTGTGATCTTCATTCGCGCACTGGCGCCTCGGGCGGCCGGACGCCTGGAGCGAGCTGCCGTGGGCAGGATGACGCCGTGGAACGGGTGCGGGTGGACAAGTGGCTGTGGGCGGCGCGCTTCGCGAAGACGCGCGGCGCGGCGACGGAGCTCGTCCTCGCCGGCCACGTCAAGGTCGGGGGCGAGCGCGTCAAACCCGCGCGCGAAGTCACTCCCGGCGACACGATCGAGATCCGGCTCGGGATGATCCGGCGCACGGTCGTCGTCACCGGGCTAGCCGACCGTCGAGGGCCGGCCAAGGTCGCGGCGACGCTCTACGAGGAGACGCCGGAGTCGAGTGCGGAGCGCGAGCGGCTCACGCAGGAGCGCCGGCTGGCGCGGCCGCTCGGAGCCGACCTCGGCGCCCGGCCGACGAAGCTCGAGCGGCGGCGGCTCAACGCGCTCCGCAAGGGGCAGCGTCGGCGGTGAGGTGGGTCGAGGCGTAGGCTCCCGCCGACACGCACCCAAAGGAGGATTCCAATGGCATTGGCACGGGTCGTTACGTTCGAAGGTGTCGGCGCAGACCGGATGGCGGAGCTCAAGCAGCGGATCGAGGACGGCGAGCCGCCGGAAGGGATGCCACCGAGCGAGCTCATGATCCTCCACGATCCCGGTGCCGAGCGGTCGCTCGCGATCGTCATCGTCGACAACGAAGGGGACTATCAGAAGGCGCACGACATCTTGGAGTCGATGCCTGGTCCGGATACGCCGGGTAGTCGCAGCTCGGTGACGAAGTACGACGTCGCCGTTCGCACGAACGCGTAGTCAGAGGGTCACTTCGGCCGCGGGGCCGACGCGGCGGACGTAGCGCGGGGCGACGTCGAGCACGTTCTCCTGCGCGCACCGCTCGACGTCGGCCTCGAGGCCGTGGAGGCGGAGGTTCGCCGCGCTGCGGCCCGCGCCGAGGCCTTCGAGGGAGCTCGGGAAGCTGCGCGCGAGCAGGATCGCCGCCCGGGCAGAGTCCTCCGGCTTGCCGCCGAGCACGTCGGCGATGCGGCCGGCGCAATAGGCGTCGTCGAGGGCGAGCTCGCCGAGCACTCCGGCGCAGAGCACCGCGACGTCCTCCCCGCTCTCGCGCGCCGCCGCGGCGACGGCGTCGACGTTGAGGAGCGATCCGACGTAGACGCGCTCGAACCGTTCCGCGGCCGCGACGAGGAGGCGCGTCCCGTTCGTGGTCGTGAGGACGAGGGTCTCGGCGGCCGGCTCGCCTTCGAGCTCGCGCGGAGAGTTGCCGAAGTCGAAGCCTTCGATGTGCTCGAGCCGTCGCTCGCCGGCGAGTTTCGCCGGGCCTTCGCTCTCCCCCAGCGCCCGCGCCTCGTCGATCTCGGCGCAGCACAGCACGCGCCGGTAGCCGGAGGCGAGCGCCTGGCAGACGGTCGAGGTCGCGCGGAGGACGTCGACGACGATCCCGACAGGAGCGGGTGTCAGCTCACCCGGTGTGAAGGCCACATGGACGCGCATCTCGCGGACTAGGCTAGTCCGGATGTCGACGGCCGAGACCCGGTACTGCTACCGGCATCCGGATCGCGAGACCGGGCTCTCCTGCTCCGACTGCGGGCGGCCGATCTGTGCCGACTGCGCGACGTTCGCGCCGGTCGGGATCCGCTGCCCCGATCACGCCGGGGCTCGCAAGGGCCCGACGAAGCGGATTCGGCCGCGTCCGGTGCACCGAGCGCAGGGTGTTGCGCTGGCCACCGGAAGCGCGCCGATAACGAAGGCGCTCATCGCGATCAACGCCGCGGTCTACCTCTACACGGCGTCGCAAGGCGGCGGATTGGGCTCGCCCGGCGGAAAGCTCTTCGCCCAGTGGATCCTCTACGGGCCGTGGGTGCCGCATGGAGGTTGGTACCGACTCGTGACCGCGATGTTCCTCCATGCCTCGATCATCCACATCGGGTTCAACATGTACGCGCTCTGGGTGATCGGGACGCCGGTGGAGCAATACCTCGGCCGTGCGCGCTACGTCGGGCTCTACTTCGTCTCCGGCCTCGCCGGCTCGGCGGGCGCGCTGGTACTGACTCCACACACCCCGACTCTCGGAGCGTCGGGTGCGGTCTTCGGGATCCTGGGGGCGATGATGATCCTCGAGTGGCAGGTCACGGGACGTCTCGCGGGCAACGCGATGACGTGGATCGTCATCAACCTGATCGTCGACGTCTTCATCCCGGGGATCTCCATCGGCGGTCACATCGGCGGCGTGATCGGCGGGATCCTGATCACGCTCGGCTATGCGCACTGGCGCGGCGGGCGCGCGCAGTACGGGCAGCTCGGGATCCCAGGCGTGGTCGGACTGATCGTGGTTGCTGCCGGCAGCGTCGCGGTCGCGTACTTCCGCGTGCGCGGCTACGCCTAGCGCGTACCGAGGATCGCCCGCACCACGGCCGGATCGGAGCCGCCCAGCCCATAGGCCGGATAGGTCCGGCCGACGCGCCAGCAGCCACCGAGCTCGACCTCCACCCAGCGCTCGGCGCTCGAGCTCACGACGGCGAACGTGCTCTCGTTGGGGCAGCTCCCGCGCGGCGCCGCTCCCGTCATTGCTCCGAGCAGTCGGTGCGTCGGCACCGCACCGAGGGCGAACCCGCGCGCGAAGTGCCCCGACTCGAAATCCCGCGTGCGGTAAATGCACACGCGTGCGGTCTGCGGCGTGGACTTGAACAGCGGGCCGCCCGACGTCGGGCTGAGCGGGCCGATCCCGCCGCCTGGAAGATCCTTGATGCCCATCGCGCAGTGCGCGGCAAGGGCCGCCGCCGAGACCATCAGCCTCACCTTCCGCACCGAGACGACGTGCCAGCCCTTCGAAACGGCCCTCAGCCCGAACGCGTTGCCGAGCCGATCGCCGCACCCGTCGACCGGCGTCTCCGGAACCAAGCGGTGGCCGCCGGCGTCGATGAGCACCGGCAGGAGCATGAAGTGGGCAACGAGGAGACACCCGCGGCCTTTCGGGAGCTTGCGCGTGCTCGGCTGCTCGAAGTAGCGCTGGACGGCGACGATGCCGCCGACCTCGATCCGGCGGATCTGCACCGTCCACTCGCCCCGTCCCGGGTACGTGCGCGTTCCGTCGACGCAACTTACGGCGGTCACTGCCCGGAAACGGCGAACTGCCGCGGGGCCGGCGAGGTGTGCGTGGACGCCTGGGCACTGGACGCCCTTCGTGAGCCTGAGATCGGTGCGCAGGGACCGCGGGCCGTCCGAGAGCCGCAATGACTCCGGCGTGCCGATCGCGTTCACGTCCGGCATGGACTTGACGAGCCCCGTGCCGAGCGACTCGTTCGTGGCCGCGTCGACGGTGAGCGTGAGGATCGTCCCCGTCGGCGGTTCGGCGCCTTTCGGGATGCGTGCTGCGTAGTCCGTGAAGTGTCCGCGGACGAGCACGAAGTAGACGGGGATGTCGGCCTCGTTCGTGTCGAGGTCGACGAGCTCGGCGCGTCGCCGCGTCGTGGGAACGACGACGCCGCTGGCGGGCGCCAACTCGCCCATGGCCGTCGCCGCCTGCAGGACGAGCTGCCTGATCGAGGCCAGCTGGGCCGGGTCCGGCGGAGGCGGAGCGACTCCCAAGGCGGGCCGGTGCGAGTCGCCTCCGAACGCGCCGGCGGCGTACGCAGAGCCGAGGCCCACGGCGACGAGGGCCGCGGCGGCCAGGAGGGCGAGCAGCCTCTTCATCCGCTCGTTATACGACGCCGAAGCGCCGTTTCGTCACCCGCCGGCTTGGACGTACTCCCCGCGTTCGGCCGCTTTCAGGGCAGCCTGCGCCGCCGCAAGGCGCGCCAGCGGGACGCGATACGGCGAACAGCTCACGTAGTCGAGTCCGATGCGATGGCAGAACTCCACCGACGACGGCTCGCCGCCGTGCTCCCCGCAGATCCCGACCTTGAGCTCGGGCTTCGTCTCCCTCCCCCGCTCGGCTCCGATCCGCATCAGCTCGCCGACGCCGTCCTGGTCGAGCACCTCGAACGGGTTCTTCTCGAGCACGCCGCCCTCGAGGTAGAAGGTGAGGAACTTGCCCTCGGCGTCGTCGCGCGACATGCCGAGCGCCGTCTGCGTGAGGTCGTTCGTGCCGAAGGAGAAGAAGTCGGCCACCTCCGCGATCTCGTCGGCGCGCAGCGCCGCTCGCGGGAGCTCGATCATCGTCCCGCAGAGGTACTCGAGCTCAGGCGCCTCCTCCTCCATGACGCGCTCGGTCAGCTCGCGCAGCCGACGGAGCTCCTCGCGGAAGCCGACGAGAGGATGCATGATCTCGACGAGCGGGGTCTCGCCACCCCGCTCATGCACCGCTTTCGCGGCGCGTGCGATCGCCCGCACCTGCATCTCGTAGACCTCCGGCCACTGGATGCCAAGCCGGCAGCCGCGCGTACCGAGCATCGGGTTCGACTCGGACAAGGCCTTGATGCGTTGCCGCATCCGGGAGTCGCGCGCCTCGTCGAGCGGCGGCAGGAACTCGTGCAGCGGTGGGTCGAGCAGCCGGATCGTGACCGGCAACCCCGTCATGACCTCGAAGATCGCCTCGAAGTCGGACTGCTGGAACGGGAGGAGCCGGTCGAGCGCGTCGCGGCGACCGCTCTCGTCGCGCGCGAGGATCATCTCCTGCACGACCGGGAGCCGCTCCTCGCCGAAGAACATGTGCTCGGTGCGGCAGAGCCCGATGCCCTGCGCGCCGAACTCGCGCGCCTTGGCGGAGTCGTCGGCGTTGTCGGCGTTCGCGCGCACCTTGAGGTGGCGCAGGTCGTCAGCCCACTCGAGGATCGTCTCGAAGTCCTCGTTGATCGCGGGTGGCACGAGCCGCACCTCGCCGACGATGACGCGCCCGGTGCCGCCGTCGATCGTGATCACGTCGCCCTCGCTCAGCTGGTGTCCGCCGATCCGGACCCTCTTGGCGCCGGTGTCGATGTCGAGGCCGTCGCAGCCGGCCACGCACGGCTTTCCCATGCCGCGGGCGACGACGGCTGCGTGCGACGTCATGCCGCCGTGGGCGGTGAGGACGCCCTGCGCCTGGATGAGGCCGTGAATGTCGTCGGGCGTCGTCTCCCAGCGGACGAGGATCACCGCTTCGCCGGCCTTCCCACGCTCCTCGGCGCTGTCGGCGTCGAGCACGATCTTCCCGCACGCCGCGCCCGGCGACGCGTTCAGGCCCTGGGCCGCGACCTCGAACTTCGCGTCCGGGTCGAGCCGCGGGTGCAAGAGCTGGTCGAGCTGCGCCGGGTCGATCCGCAACACCGCGTCGTCGCGGTCGATCAGCCCTTCGGCCGTCATGTCGACCGCGCACTTGATCGCGGCCGCGGCAGTGCGCTTCGCCGTGCGCGTCTGGAGAAGGTAGAGCCGTCCCTGCTCGATCGTGAACTCGATGTCCTGCATGTCGCGGTAGTGGCGCTCGAGCGATGCCATCGTCTCGAGGAGCTGGTCGTACGCCTCGGGCATGCGCTCCCGCAGCTCGGCGAGCGGCTGCGGCGTGCGGACTCCGGCGACGACGTCCTCCCCTTGCGCGTTGACGAGGTACTCGCCGTAGACGCCCTGCTCGCCGGTCGAGGGGTCGCGAGTGAAGCAGACGCCCGTCGCCGAGTCGTCGCCCTTGTTGCCAAAGACCATCTGCACGACGTTGACCGCGGTGCCGAGGTCGTCGGGGATCGAGTACATGTTCCGGTAGACCTGCGCGCGCGACGAGTTCCACGACTCGAAGACCGCCGTGATCGCTCGGCGCAGCTGCTCGCGCGCGTCCTGCGGGAAACCGTGTCCGGTCTCGCGCTCGTAGACCTCCCGGGCCTGCTCGACGGTGTCGTCGACGCTGAAGCTCTCGTGCGGGATGTCATCGACGGTCTCGCCGAACATCTGGATCAGCCGGCGGTAGCAGTCGCGTGCGAACTCCTCGTTGCCCGTCGAGCGCGCAAGGCCGGCGACCGACTCGTCGTTGAGCCCGACGTTCAGGATCGTGTCCATCATCCCGGGCATCGAGACCGCGGCTCCGGAGCGGACGGAGACGAGCAGGGGGTCGGCGGCGTCGCCGAAGCGCTTGCCGGCCTGCTCCTCGAGCCGTGCGATGTGCTCGGCGACCTCCTTGTCGAGCCCCCCAACTTCGCCGCCGGACACCATGAAGGCGCGACTGGCGTCGGTCGTGATCGTGAAGCCGGCGGGTACCGGGATCCCGAGCTGGGTCATCTCCGCGAGGCCGATCCCCTTGCCGCCGAGGAGATCCCGGCCTCCGTCCGAGGGCTCGCCGAAGTCGTAGACGTAGCGCGTCATTGGGGCGCAGATGTTCTCATAAGCAGGAGGCTTTCCCGCTCAGCGGCGTCTTGCACGGAACTCGGCCACCCACGCGAGCGTCCGCAGGCCGATCCAGATCGGGGTCAGGAGGACGTAGAAGACGAAGATCCCGGCAGCGAGGACGATCCACCAGAGAGCCCAACGCCACAGCGGAATGCGCGGTTTCGGCTTGACGGTCACCGCACGGCTTCTGCTTGTGCCTCGCCGGCACGTTCCTCGGCGACGCGCAGGATCCGGTGCGCCGTCTCCTCGATCGACAGCTCGGAGATGTCGATGACGGGGCATTTGAGGCGCCGGTGGAGCTTCTTGGCCTCATCGAGCTCCTCGTAGATCTCAGCGAGCTCCGCGTACTGCCGGTTGCGGCCGGGCGCACCCATCGCCCGGACGCGTGCACGGCGGATCTCAGCGAGCCTGTCGGGGTCGATCGTGAGGCCGACGATCTTGGCCCGGTCGATCTCGAACAGCTCCGGCGGCGGCGCGATTCCCTTCACGACGGGGACGTTGGCCGCCTTGTGACCGAGGTAGCCGAGGTAGATCGACAGCGGCGTCTTCGAGGTCCGCGAGACGCCGACGAGGACCACGTCCGCGTCGTGGAGGCCGTGGGCGACGCCGTCGTCGTAGCGGACAGCGAACTCGATGGCCTCCATCCGCTTGAAGTACGCGGAGTTGAGCGGCGGCCTCGAGCCCGGGGTCATCCTTGCCGCCTGGCCGGACACGCGGGCTACGGCATCGATCGGCTGCCCGAGGAGGTCGCAATAGTGGAGTCGCGCGCGGCGGCAGAGCGTGCGCATCGCCTGGCGGAGCTCGGGTTGGACGATCGTGTAGACGACGACCGCCGGGCGGCCGCGCATGCGATTGACCGCGAGCTGCAGGTCGTCCTCCGATTCGACGCGCGGATGACGGATTTCGACGAAGTCCTGCTCGGGGAACTGCGCCTCGAGCGCCTGGACGAGGCGTGCCGCGGTCTCGCCGGTGGCGTCGGAGACGACGTGAAGCTCGACCGGCGGGTTCGGCATCGCCGGTCAGCGTAACGGGGCGAGGCAACCCGCCTGGACCCATCCCAAACCCCCACCCACCACGGGGCAGTGAGCGTACGGCGCGAATCGGCGCAGGGGTGTGCCACCTTCGTGCCAAAACACCGCAGCCGGATCGCCCCCCAGCGCGCTGCTCCCGTGCCCGCCATGCATCCGGAACTGCCCGGGTAACCTCCGCGCATGGCCGAGACGGCGCAACCGGTGACGATGGACACGATCGTTTCCCTCTGCCGCCGCCGCGGCTTCGTCTTTCCTTCTTCGGAGATCTACGGCGGGCTCGGCTCGACGTACGACTACGGCCACTACGGCGTCCTGACGAAGAACAACATCCGCTCGCTCTGGTTTCGCGCGATGGTGCAGGAACGCGACGACATCGTCGCGCTCGACTCCGCGATCATCCTCAACCCTCGCGTGTGGGAGGCATCGGGCCACGTCGCCGGCTTCACGGATCCACTCGTGGACTGCCGCACCTGCAAGCTCCGGTTCCGCGCCGACCAGCTCGAGCTCGCGAGCTGCGGCCGCAAGCCGAGCAAGCGGCCGGGCGAGACGCCCGACTGTGACCTCACCGAGCCGCGCCAGTTCAACCTCATGTTCGAAACGCACGTCGGAGCGCTCCAGGACGCGAGCTCTGCCGCCTTCCTCCGCCCGGAGACCGCGCAGGGGATCTTCATCAATTTCAAGAACGTCGCCCAGCTCGCACGCCGCAAGCCGCCGTTCGGGATCGCGCAGGTGGGCAAGTCGTTCCGTAACGAGATCACTCCGGGGAACTTCCTCTTCCGCGTCCGCGAGTTCGAGCAGATGGAGATGGAGTTCTTCGTCCCGCCGGCCGACGCGACCAAGTGGTACGAGTATTGGCTCGAGCAGCGTCTCGGCTGGCACCGAGGGCTCGGCCTCCGGGAGCAGAACCTCCGCGTGCGCGAGCATTCCGAGAACGAGCGCTCGCACTATTCGAGCGCGACGAGCGACATCGAGTATCTCTACCCCATCGGGTGGCAGGAGCTCGAGGGCGTCGCGAACCGCGGCGAGTTCGACCTCACGCAACACACCGAGCACTCGGGCACGAAGCTCGAGTGGATCGACCCCGACGGCAACCGGTACACGCCGCACGTGATCGAGCCCGCCGTCAGCATCGAGCGCATCTTCGTCGCTCTCCTCTGCGACGCCTACCACGAAGAGGTGGTCGGCGACCGCGAGCGCGTCGTCCTGCGCCTGCATCCGCAGGTCGCGCCCGTGAAAGCGGCGATTCTCCCGCTCGTGCCGCGGGACGAAGGCATGGCGACACGGGCGCGCGCGCTGTACGAAGAGCTTCGCCGCCACCACGTCGTCGAGCACGACGACAGCGGGCAGATCGGCAGGCGTTACCGGCGCCAGGACGAAATAGGTACGCCATGGGCCTTCACCGTCGACGACCAGACCTTAGAGGACGAGACCGTCACCGTCCGGGACCGGGATTCGCTCGCGCAGGAGCGGCTCCCGCTGGGCGGCGTGCGCGAGTGGCTGGAAAACGCGCTGCAGCAGGACTGGTCCTCACCGCCGTCGCCATAACGGCCGCCGGCTGCCTCGGCAGCGGGACGAAGACGGTCACGGTGACCCATACGCAGACCGTCACGTCGACGAAGACCGTGACCACCACCGGATCCGTCACGTCCGCGCAACCCTGCATGGGGACGGATCTCGCCGCGACGTTCTCCCTCGTTCCCGGCAGCCAGGGGGCGGGCCAGATCGCGTACACGCTGGCGGTCAAGAACACCTCCCAGAGCCCATGCTCCGTGCGGGGCATCCCGCAGGGGACGCTGCTCGGCGCGAGTGGGTCCGAGTTGCCGACCAATATCAAGTCGGCGGGCGGCGGTGCACGCAGGCTCGTACTTCCGCCTGGCGCCTCCGCAACGGCTCAGGCGCGGTTTTCTCCGGACGTCGCAGGCGACGGCGACTCACAGTCGGGCGCGTGCCAGCCTCAGGCGCACACGTTCCAGTTGAACGCCGAGGGCGGCGGCGTGAGGGAGGCCGCGATCAAGCCGCCCACGAGCGTCTGCCAGCAGGGAACGCTGAACTTCGTGGCCTTCGGCTACGCCGGTTGATGCGGCGCCTCAGGCGCTGAGTGTCCGCAGCCGGAACCCGCCGTGGTACTCGTACGAGGCCGCGATGACGCGCAGCGCATCCCGGCGCGCACGCTCCGAGAGCCCGATCTTCGAGGCATCTGCGAGTGGCCGTGCGAGGAGTGCCTCGATCCCGGCGATCCCGTCCGAAGCCAGAGCGAGCGCCTCGGTCGCTGCTGCGCAGCGTGCGCAGACGGCGCCTCCGGCGCGGGTGGAGTAGCCGACGAGCGGTTCCTGCTCCGCACCACACTCGGCACACGCGGAGACGTGCGGCAGATAGCCGGCGAGCCAGAGCAGCTTCAGCTGGAACGCGAGACCAAGCGGGTCGAGAGTCGGTCGCTCGGCCACGTGCGGTGCGTTGTCCAGCAGATCGAGGAACCGTGTCAGCGCCGTGAACGCCCTCGCATTCGCCTCTTCCTCGCTGAACAACCGCAACATCGCCTCCGCCGCGATCATCCCGACCGAGAAGCGGTAGTAGTCCTCGCGGGCTTCCCGGTGCGAGCGGACGAGTTGCGCCGCGGTCACCGTCTGGAGCTCCCCGCGACCGCGGTGGAGAACGAGCTCGACGTGCGACAGCGGCTCGAGCCTGGCGCCGAAGCGGGACTTCGTCTTTCGCACGCCCTTCGCCACGGCTCCGACCCTGCCGTGCGCCTCGGTGTAGAGGTGGAGCACACGATCGGCTTCACCGAGCCGGATCGACCGGAGCACGACCGCCTCCGTGCTGTACGCCCGCCCGGCCATGTCCCTCGCAGTCTAGGGACGCCGTCGGGCAGGAACACTCCGCCAGCTTTCAGCGTTGTAAG
>JAICJI010000060.1 GCA_025928515.1 Thermoleophilia bacterium | reverse complement strand
TCGGCCAGCCGCTCGCTCAGCTCGCCGGCGACCGCCTCCTCCGCGACGAGCCGCGCGCCGGCGGTGCATACCTGTCCCGCGTTGCGGAACGTCGCACGCATGGCGCCCTCGAGCGCGGCGTCGAGGTCTGCGTCCGCGAGCACGACGTTCGCCGACTTGCCGCCGAGCTCGAGCGAGAGGCGCTTGAGGTTCCCCGCGGCGGCGTGCTGGATCTCGCGCCCGACCTCGGTGGAGCCGGTGAAGGAGATCTTGTCCACGTCGTCGTGCGCGGCCAGAGCGGCGCCGGCCTGGGCCTCGCCGGTCACGACGTTCCAGACCCCGGGCGGGACGCCGGCCTCGAGCGCGAGCTCGGCCAGGAGCAGGGCGCTCAGCGGCGACTCCTCCGCGGGCTTGTGCACGACCGTGTTGCCGCACGCGAGCGCGGGCGCGAGCTTCCAGGAGGCGATCACGAGCGGGAAGTTCCACGGCGTGATGGCACCGACGACACCGACGGGCTCGCGCACCGTGTACGAGAACACGCCCGGATCGGCCGGGTTCGTGGTGCCCGTGATCTTCGTCGGCCAGCCCGCGTAGTACGTCCACGTCCGAACCGCCCGGTCGATGTCGCGCGCCGCCTCGCCCCGCAACTTCCCCGCGTCGCTCGCCTCCAGATCGGTCAGCTCGTCCCCGCGCTCCTCGATCAGACCGGCGAGCCGCTGCAGGATGAGGCCGCGCTCGTAGGGATCGAGCGACCGCCACGCCGGCAGAGCATTTCGTGCCGCGGCGACCGCGCGATCGACGTCGTCCGGCCCGCCGAGCGCCAGCGTCGCGAGTGGCTTGGCCGTCGACGGATCGAGCGACTCGAAGGTCTCGCGGGACGCCGCGGGCACCTGCTCGCCTCCGATCAGGTGCCCGCGGCTGAGAGTGCGAGACATCAGCCGGCGGCCAGCTCCGGGTGCAGCTCCTCCGCCTGGCGCTCGTGCTGCTCCACCCTCGCCCGCGTGGCCAGGCGGACGAGGACGCCGAGGCCCATCCAGCCCAGCATCACGTACGGCGCCCAGTGGTAGATGCCCTTCTGACCGTAGAACTCGGTCACCTCGGCGACGCCGACCACGACGACCGTCAGGATCGGCGCGACGACGATGTCGATCAGGTTGCCGTCATGGCGCCGCGAGTGGACTAAGCCGGCAATGCCGACGAGCGCGTAGACGGGCAGGATCCCGGTGGCTCCGACCTGGAGCAGCCAGCTGAAGTAGGTGACGGCATCGTTGATCGTCCGTCCCTGCCACAGAAGCCCAGCGAGCATGACGCCGAGCGTGATCGCCGTAAGCACGCCGATCGCGACGTCCGGGCTCTTGAAGCGGGGATGGGTGCGCGCGAACGCCTTCGGCAGATAGCCGTCGTGCCCCCAGGCGAACGCGGTGCGCGTCGTGAAGTTCGCGGTGCCGATCGCGGACGCGAACGACGAGATCGCGAGGAACAGGAGCAGCACCTTTCCGAACCAGAGCGCGGCGTATTGCCCCGACAGCGAGACGACGGCGAAGCCCGAGTCGGACGCGAAGTGTCCGGCGTTCTGGAGGCCGTAGCCCGTGACGATCGAGAACGTGGTCACGATGTAGAAGATCACCGCGAGCGAGACCGCGCCCAGCACCGCCTTCGGCACCTGTTTCGTAGGCGCGTGCGCCTCCTCCGCGAGGAAGACCGCGGTCTCGAAGCCGGAGAAGCCGGTCATCGCGATTCCGACTCCGAGCGCGAAGAAACCGAAGCCGAACGTCCCGTGGCCGTCCCAGGGAGCGAGCGACGACCAGGCCCAGTGATGGGCTCCGCCCTTGGCCAGGATGATGATGTCGAGGATCAGCAGCATCGTCACGCCGATCGCCGTCAGCGCGAGCAGGATCCGTGCCGAGATCTGGATGCCGAGCCACGAGATCGCGGCGACGATCGCGGTGAGGAGCAGCGCCCAGCCCCACCAGGCGTGGGAGAAGAACGGGTGCGACGGCTCGACGAGCCCGAAGAAGTTCTGCAGCAGGAAGGCGGCGGCGATCAGCAACCCGGGCACGAAGATGATCCCGACCGCCAGCAACGTCCAGCCGGCGAAGAAGCCGGTGTCGCGACCGAGGCCGGCGCGAACGATCGCGTATGTCCCGCCTGCGCTCGGGACGTAGCGCGCGAAGCGGCCGTAGATCAGCGCCAGCCCGATTGCGCCGATGCCCGCGACCCAAAAGGCCGCCGGCGTCCACCCGCCGACCTTGCTCGCAACCACAGCGGCGATCACGACGGCCGAGATCTCCGGCGCCGTTACGCCGAGCGACTGCGCGATGAGGCCCGGTAGTCCGATTGCGTTGCGCCGGAGACCGCGCCCTTCCCCCTGTGCGGAAGCTTCCATCAATCCCTCCCCAGACGACGACTTGCGGCCCTGCTCACTATGTGAGATAACGTCCCACATGGCAGGAGGCGTGTCAAGCCTGCGGGGGAGGCTTGAGGACGGTCGGATCGTGGGCACGTTCGTCAAGCTCCCCGCGCTCGAATCGATCGAGATCTGCGCTCAGTCGCTCGACTTCTGCGTCGTCGACTACGAGCATTCGCAGCTCTCGGAAGCCGACGTCCTGCGGCTCGTGCGGCACGCCGCCGCGATCGGCTTCCCGGCCGTCGTGCGGATCCCGGAGGTCGATCGCGGTCTCGTCAACCGGCTGCTCGAGGCCGGCGCAGCGGGCATCCAGCTCTCGGCCGCGCGTCGTGTCGCCGAGGTGCGAGCACTTGCCTCCGCAGTCGCGTACGCGCCCGACGGCTCGCGCTCTATCAGCCTCGCCCACCCGCAGGCTCGCTACGGCGCCGTCCCTCTGCGCGACTATCTCGCCTCGAAGGAGGCGCCGCTCGTCGTGATCCAGCTGGAGACGCGCGAGACGGAGGACCCACCGGTCGAGCTTTGCCGGGCCGGCGCCGACGTCGCGTTCCTTGGCCTCACCGACCTGCTCGTCGACTGCGATCTCGACGAGGGCGTCGCCGCGGTCCGGGCGGAGACACTCGCCGCTGCGGCGGCGGAGGCGGGGATCGCGCTCGGCGGCTTCGGCGCGGAAGAGCGTTTCCGGTACTCGGTCGTCTCCTCCGACGTCGCGCTCCTGCGCGAGGCGGTGGCCGGTGTCGGCTGATCTCACGACCACCGTGGCCGGCCTCGAGCTGAAGAACCCGGTCATCGCCGCTTCCAGCGAGGCGACGGCCACCCCAGACCAGATCCGCGCCTGCCTCGACGCCGGAGCAGCTGCGGTGGTGGCGAAGTCGGTGAACGAGTCTGCCGCCGCGCACGCGAACCTGCGCGCGGCGGAGTACGTCCTGCTGGACGAGTCGCTGCGCCCGCGCCCGCTCGGCCCGGCGCAGCGCACCGACTCGCTCTTCTGCCGCTCCGGGCTGCTCGAGGTCGAGCTCGAGGAGTGGGCCGAGACGCTCGCAGCGATCGACCGCGAAGCGGCGGCGCACGATGCCTATGTCGTCCCGAGCCTGATCGTCGCCGACCTCGACCGCGCGGTCGAGGCGGCGGCGACGTTCGAGCGCGCCGGCCTGCGCTGGCTCGAGCTGAACGTCGGTGCCCCTCACGCGAGCGAGGCGCCCGAGGGCATAGGCGCAGGCGTGGAGCTCGTGCGACGGATCCGGAAGGCGGTCTCGCTGCCGCTCACGGTCAAGCTCTCCGCGACCGACTCGGCAGTCGACGCGCTCGCGGCCGGCGCCGACGCCGTCTGCATCGCGACGCGCGCGATGGGGTTCCTGCCGGATCTCGAGACGCGGCGTCCCGTGCTCGGCACCTTTGCCGCGGTGGGCGGCGCCTGGGCGCTGCCGCTTACCCTCCACCGCGTGGCCAAGACACACGTCGCACACCCCGAGGCGTCGATCGTCGCCACCAACGGAGCGAGGGACGGCTTGGACGTGGCGCGCCTTCTGCTCGCCGGCGCCTCGGCAGTGGCCTTCGCAACCGCCGTGCTCACCGATGGCCCCGCAGCGCTGACCCGCGCGGTCGACGAGCTCGCCGGCTACTGCGAGCAGCAGGGTGCCGCCGTGAGAGAGCTGATCGGTGAAGCTGCCCGTCACGTCCAGACCTACGAGGAGGTTGCGATTGAGCGTCGGCACTGAGATCTCGGTCGAGCAGCTCGAGGCCGACCCGTATCCGATCTACAAGCAGCTGCGCGCGGAGGAGCCGGTCTGCTTCGTCGACTCCGTCGGCCTCTGGCTCGTCACCCTCTGGGACGACGTGCAGCACGTCGACAAGTCGCCGGACGTCTTCACCGGCGAGACGGAGCCGTCGACCCTGCGGCGCACGTTCGGAGCGAACCTCCTCGCCTCGGAAGGCGCCTACCACAGCCGGATCCGCAACATCATCTATCCGTGGTTCCGCGTCGGCGCAATCGGCGACTACCCTGACAACGTCATCGCCCCCATCGCGAACGAGCTCGTCGACGGCTTCGCCGACCACGGGGGATGCGATCTCGTCTCGGAGTTCGCGGAGCCGCTCTCGGCGCGGGTGCTCAAGCGCGCGCTCGGACTCTCGTTCGTCGAGGAGGGCACGCTGCGACGCTGGTTCGTCGAGCTCGCCACGGGCGCCGCGAACTTCGAGGGCGATCCCGAGAAGCAGGCGATCGCCGACGCCGCGAGCGCCGAGGTGAACGAGACGCTCGCGCCCGTCGTCGAGCGGCTCGAGCGCGAGCCCGACGACACGCTTCTCTCCTCGATGGTGCACACCGAGGTCGACGGCGAGCGGCTGACGCGCGAGGAGATCCAGTCGAACCTGAAGGTGATGATCGTCGGCGGCCTGCAGGCGACCACCGACCTGATCGCACTCTCGATGTGGGCGATCCTCTCCCACCCGGAGCAGCTCGAGGAGGTGCGCGCGGACCCGAAGCTCGTCGACCCGGCGATCGAGGAGGCAGCGCGCTGGCACTCCCCTGTCGGCACCTCGACGCGGCAGACCACGCGCGACGTCGAGCTCGGCGGCGTCAAGCTCGAGCAGGGCGCCCTCGTCGCGGCCGTCCTCGCCTCCGCCAACCACGACGAGCGCAACTGGAGCGAGCCGGAGCGCTACGACATCCACCGGCGCGAGGGCTCGCACCTCGCGTTCGCGACCGGCCCGCACCTCTGCATCGGCGCACGCCTCGCGCGTTACGAGACCCGCACGGCGTGGCGCGTCCTGCTCGACCGTCTCCCCCGCCTGCGCCTCGATCCGGAACGCCCGATCGAGATCTCCGGCTGGGAGTTCCGTTCCCCCCACCACCTGCACGTCCAATGGAGCTGACATGGAATTGACTCAGGACTACCTCGAACGTCTCGACGCGGTGCAGCCCAAGGAGCTGCCGGGCGATCTCGACCTCTTCGACGAGGCCACGGCCACTCGGGGCATCCGGCTGAACAAGGCCGCGTACTCGCTGAAGGACGAGCCCCAGCGCGACCTCTTCCACTCCGACGAGGAGGCGTGGATGGAGCAGTTCGGGCTGACGGACGAGGAGAAGGAGCTGGTGCGCCGGCGCGACTGGATCGGGCTCTGGCGGGGCGGGATGTCGATCTACGTGATGGTCAAGCTCTCGGGCGTGACGGACACGCCGCTGCCCGAGATCGGCAAGCAGATGCGCGAGAGCGGAGGGAACTGATGGCGAGCATCGTCGGAGGGATCGGCGCGAGCCACGCGCCGTCGATGGAGCACATCTACGACGCGGGCGAGGAGGTGCGCTCCTCGGACGAGTGGCAGCCGCTCTTCGGCCCGTTCAAGCAGGTCGCGGACTGGCTCGAGGAGCTACGGCCCGACCGGCTCGTGGTGGTCTACAACGACCACATGGACCAGTTCTTCCTCGACGCGTACCCGACGTTCGCGCTCGGGGTCGCGGACACGTATCCCGTCGCCGACGAGGGCTTCGGCACGCGGCCGTTCCCGCCGGTCCCCGGCGACTCCAAGCTCGGCTGGCACATCGCGCGGTCGCTCGTCGCCGACGAGTTCGACATCACGATCTGCCAGGAGCTCGAGGTCGACCACGGCGTCATCTCGCCACTGCCGATGGTGGACTTCAGCGAGGGCGAGGGCGGCTGGAAGATCCCGATCGTGCCGCTCGCCGTCAACGTGATCCTGCACCCGCTGCCGTCGCCGCTCCGCTGCTGGAAGCTCGGGCAGGCGCTGCGCCGCGCGATCCTCTCCTTCGAGGACGACCTGCGGGTCGTGGTCGTGGGCACCGGCGGCCTCTCGCATCAGCTCACCGGGCCCCGCTTCGGCCAGGTCACGCCGGACTGGGACCAGGAGTTCATGCGCCTCCTCGCCGAGGAGCCCGAGTCGCTGACCCGCTACACGTACAAGCAGCTGATCGAGCTCGGCGGGACGGAGTCGGTCGAGGTCGTCAACTGGCTCGCGATGCGCGGTGCGCTCCCCGACGGCGCGCGGCCGCTCGTCACCGCGTACTACGCGCACCGGATCATGGGCTACGGGCTGCAGACGTTCGAGGTGGCCGCGTGAGCGGTGGGCTGGAAGCGTCGCCCGCGGCGCCGGCGACGCCCGGCCGGCACACCGGGCGCCGATCGGCGCCCCCGGGCGTCGATCGTCTCCTCGACGGTGCGGTCGACCTTCACGTCCACCCGTATCCGTCGCCGT
>JAICJI010000039.1 GCA_025928515.1 Thermoleophilia bacterium | reverse complement strand
GGGCAGCATCCCGTAGAGCTTCGCGACCGAGAGGTACGGGTCGACGATCAGCGGATAGTTCGGCGCGGTGCCCTGCGTCTCCTCGATGTCGCGCGCCCACGCCCCGTGGTCGTCGGCCGAGTCGACCGAAAGGCCGATGATCTTCACGTTGCGCCGGTCGAACTCCGGCTTGATCGAGGCCATGTAGCCGAGCTCGGTCGTGCACACCGGCGTGAAGTCCTTCGGGTGCGAGAAGAGCACGGCCCACGAGTCGCCGAGCCAATCGTGGAAGTGAATCGTCCCTTCCGTCGTCTGCGCCTCGAAGTCCGGCGCGGTGTCGCCGATCGTCAATGCCATGCGGTACCTCCTCCTTTGCAACGACCCTAACGCGTAAAACGTCGGTAAGCCGGCGGTGCTTCCCTTGGTCGCGGCACTCGCCGAGGAGCATGCTCCCTCCATGAGCTCCGACCAGCGCTCGGTCCTCTTCCGCGAGGTCAACGACCGGATCTACGAGCTGCTCGAGTCCGGCGATTCCGACCTCCCGGGCGAGTTTCTCTGCGAGTGCGGCCGGGACTGCGGCCGGCGGGTCGCGCTCGCCCCGCACGAGTTCGCCGAGCTCCGGGATTCCGGCCGGTTCCTCGAGTCGCCGGATTGCGGCGAGTCGCGGCTGGTCCCAGCGCTGGGCTAGTTCGCCAGGGCTGCGAGGGCTCGGTCGGGCTCGAGGCGGAGTCCGGTCTCGGGGTCGAAGTAGTGGAAGCGCGACGGGTCGACGGCGAGCTGGAGCGGCGACCCCGGCCTGGCGGAAGTCCCCGGATCCACTCGAGCTGTGAACAGCGAGCCTTCGACCGCCGCGAGCGCGGCGTCCTCGTCGCCTGTATCCGCGCGGACTCCGCTCACTTCCACGCGCGGAGCGGCGACGGAGAACAGCACGTGCGTGTCCGCGCCGAGCTCCTCGACCACCTCGACTTTCACCTCGAGGCGCGGCAACGACGGGTCCGCGAAGGCAGCGTCCTCGAACGCCTCTGGACGGATGCCCGCGATCACGCGGCCCGCCTGCGGCCCGCTCGTGGTGGTGAGCGGGATCGCGAAGCCGCCGAAGCTGAGGTCGCCGGCGCCGATCTCCGCCTCGACGAGGTTCATCGCGGGCGAGCCGATGAACGCCGCGACGTACAGGTTGGCCGGCCGTGCGTACAGCTCTTGCGGCGTATCGACCTGCTGAATCCGTCCGTCGCGCATCACGGCGACCCGCTGGCCGAGGGTCATCGCCTCGATCTGATCGTGGGTGACGTAGATCGTCGTCGTCGCCAGTCGGCTGTGGAGCGAAGCGAGCTGGGCACGCATGCTCACCCGGAGCTTCGCGTCGAGGTTCGAAAGGGGCTCGTCCATGAGGAAGGCCTTCGGCTCGCGTACGATCGCCCGCCCCATCGCGACGCGCTGGCGCTGCCCGCCCGAGAGGGCGGCCGGCCGGCGATCCAGCAGCTGGTCGAGACCGAGGAGCTCGGCGGCGCGCGAAACCCGCTCTGCGATCTCGTGCTTCGGGGTCTTGCGCACCTTCAGCCCGTAGCCGAGGTTCTGGCGCACCGTCATGTGCGGGTAGAGCGCGTAGCTCTGGAAGACCATCGCGATGTCGCGGGCGCGCGGCGGCAGCTCGGTCACGTCCTGTTCGCTGATCGAGATGGCTCCCGACGTCACCTCCTCGAGGCCGGCGATCATGCGCAGGAGCGTCGACTTCCCGCAGCCCGACGGCCCGACGAGGACGAGGAACTCGCCGCTGCCGATCGTGAGGGACACGCCGTCGACGGCGACCACTCCGCCGGAGAAGACCTTGCTGACGTTGTCGAGGGCGATCTCGGCCACGTGAACGATCATGGAGTCTATACCGCATCGCGCGAGCGAAAGCAATGGCATTGACCACTGCCACTGGTGCCTCTATAGTCGCCGTCAGCATGGAAGCGATCGGAGCCCCCGCGAAGATGACGAAGCAGAGCGCGGCGCGGCAGCAGGTGCTCGAGCTCATCGATCGACTCGGCGTTGGCACCGCGATTCCCTCCGAGCGGCAGCTCAGCGTCGACCTCGGGGTCTCGCGCCTGACCGTCCGTGCCGCGCTCGACGACCTCGCGCGCGAGGGTTACCTCGTGCGCCGGCGGGGCAGCGGGACCTACGTCCAGCAGCCGAAGATCTCGCAGCAGCTGACGATGACCTCGTTCAGCGAGGACATGCGGAGGCGCGGGATGGCGGCGAGCAGCAAGACCCTCTCACTCACTCGCCAGCTCGCAGGGCCACGGCTGGGACGCTTCCTCAATGTCTCACCGGGAGACGATGTCGTAGTCGTCAAGCGGCTTCGGCTGGCCGACGGCGTCTCGATGGCGATCGAGACGCTGCACATCCCGGCGAACGTTGTGCCAGGCGTCGAGCCGCGGGATCTCGAGGGGTCGTTCTACGAGCTCCTGCGGACGCGCTACGGCGTCGAGATCTCGACGGCGACGCAGACGATCGAGCCGACGGTGACGAACGAGGAGGAGTCGGCGGCACTCGGCGTGCCCCTGCACTCGCCGGCCTTCCTCTTCGAGCGCACGAGCCGCGACGCGAGCAGCCGGACGCTCGAGTTCGTCCACTCGATCTACCGCGGCGACCGCTACCAGATCGTCTCCGAGCTGACACCGTCGTAACTACGTAGTCACGTCGCGGTAACTACCTCTTGACAAGAGTGGTCTTGTGTGGGAGATTCCCCGCGTGGCCGATTGGTATATACCACTCGACGCACTGCTGGACGTCGTTCGTCCCTCGGCCACCGACGTTCCGGACGCCCTGCTGACGCGTCGACGCCTCGAGGGAGATTTGGCATGAGATACCGGGTTCTCGCGGTGGTCGCCGCCGCGGTCGCGCTCTCGGTCGTCGCCGCAACGACGGCCCAGAGCAGTAGGGCAGCGGGCCATACGCTCACGGTGTGGCTCCAGGTCGACGCACAGAACGGCTGGCCGGATGTTGTGGCCACCGCGAACAACGCGTTCGAAAACTCGCATCCGGGCTGGAACGTCAACGTCCAGTACCAGCAGTGGACCGATCACCTGCAGAAGTTCGACGCGACGATCGCCGGCAACGACACGCCGGACGTCATCGAGATGGGTAATACCGAGATGACGAAGTACATGGCTGCAGGTGCATTCGCGAACATCACGGCGAACAAGAGCCAGTTCGACAACTCCGGCAAGTGGCTGTCCGGCCTCAAGGCCTCGGCCTCATTCAACGGGAAGCTCTACGGCGTTCCGTACTACGCCGGCTCCCGCGTGATCACGTACCGGACAGACCTGTTCAAGAAGGCCGGATTCACGAAGCCGCCGAAGAGCCTCGCGCAGTTCCAGACGGAGCTCGTCAAGGTCGGGAATATGCAGAGGCACGTGAAGGGGTTCGCGCCGCTGTACGTCGGTGGCGAGGACTGGTATTCCGCGCTCAGCTTCGTCTTCGACAGCGGCGGCTCGATCGCGAAGTTCTCGCACGGAAAGTGGCACGGGACGCTCGCGTCGAAGCAGTCGCTTGCCGGCCTCAAGAGGTTCAAGGCGTTCTTCAGGGCCACGCAGTCGCGGTCGACGGCGACGCTCGACGGCAGCAATCCGTTCCCGTACACCGTCTTCTCTCAGGGCCGGACGGCTGCGAACTACGGCCCGGCGTGGTACACCTGCTGTACCGGGAAGAAGTACGCGAAGGTCGTCGGGCAGTTCGTGATGCCGAGCCACTCGAAGGGCAAGCCGATGCCGGGCTTCCTCGGCGGCTCGGACCTCGCTGTGCCGGCGCAGAGCAACTCGAAGTCGCAGGCCGTCGCCTGGATGGCGGACTTCACCAACACCGCGAACGAGAAGGCGCTCGAGCAGAAGGGCAACATCCCGAACGCGACCAACCTGCTCGGCGCAAGCGTGAACGAGCGCGCTGCGGCGAGGAGCTGGTTCGTGCCGCAGGCGAAGCACTGGGTTGACGTCGAGAACGGCAACATCCTCAAGACGATGCTCGCCCAGATGCTCACGGGCCGCCTGAGCGTCAAGCAGGCCGCCCAAACCGCCAGTCAGAACATCGCCCAGACCCTCAACGAGTCCTAAGGCCACTCCTGAGCGGGAGCGAGCCCACGCTCACAGCCGCCGCCGCGACCCCCCTCGGGGCCTCGCGGCGGCGGCGCCTGTCCGGCCGTCGGCTGTATCGCGGCTCGGTCCCGTACCTACTCGTTCTTCCGGTCGTCGCGGTGCTCGGGGCGATCCTCGGCTACCCCGTCTACAGCTTGGTCCGGCTATCGCTCCAGAAGTACCAGCTGTTCGAGCTGCTCCAGCACCATGGCGTCTACGTCGGGTTGCACAACTTCGGGAGCGTTCTGCACGACTCGGTCTTCTGGCACACGCTGCTGCGGACGGTCGTCTTCACAGCCGTCAACGTCGGACTGACGATCGTCGGCGGGACGCTGATCGCGCTCCTTCTCGTCCGGGTCTCGACCTGGCTCCGGCTGCTGCTCACCCTCGGGCTCGTTCTCGTCTGGGCGATGCCGCAGGTCGTCGCCGTGCAGATCTGGAGCTGGATGACGAACTCCCAGAACGGCGTTTTCAACTACATCCTGACGGAGCTGCACGTCGGCAACTACTTCCAGCACAACTGGTACGAGACGACGTTCTCGCAGTACTCGATGGTGACCACGCTAATCGTCTGGGGAGCGCTTCCGTTCGTCGCCATCACCGTCTACGCCGCGCTCTCGCAGGTGCCGCACGAGCTCGTCGAGGCAGCGCAGATCGACGGCGCCCGCGCGTGGAGGGTCTTCAAGGACGTGACGCTGCCGGTCTTGATGCCGCTGCTGCTGATCCTCACGAGCCTTTCGATCATCTGGGACTTCGGCGCCTTCACTCAGCCGTATCTCCTGATCGGCCCGGGTCAGCAGGTGCAGTCGAACTACCTCATGAGCACCTACCTCTATGTTGAGGGCTACGGGCGGACCGACTTCGGGCGCGGCGCGGCGATCTCGCTCCTGATGCTCGCGATCGTGGCCGCGCTGAGCGTCGTCTACGTGCGGCAGATGCTGCGGGTGGGTGAGGAGCAGTGAGGCTTCCCCGCGGCCGCCTGGGCTGGAACGCGCTCGGTCTCGCGCTGTTCGCCGTGATGGTCTTCCCGGTCTTCTGGATGCTCTCGACGTCCCTCAAGAACAACGACCAGATCAACAGCTTCAACCCGATCTGGTTTCCGGGGCATCCGACGCTGAACCACTTCCGCGACGCGATCCACCGTCCGGCCTTCTGGACGGACGCGAAGAACAGCGTGATCGTCGTCGTCGCGACCGTTGTGATCGCGCTCGGCCTCTCGTTCTTCGCCGCGCTGGCACTTGCGAAGTACCGCTTCACCGGCCGCAAGCTGTTCATCGTCCTCGTGATCGGGATCCAGATGCTGCCGCAGGCGGGGCTGATCATCCCGCTCTACGTCGCGCTCGCGAAGCACAACCAGGTGAACAGGCTCAGCGGCCTGATCCTCGTCTACCTCACCTTTGCGCTCCCCTTCTGTGTGTGGACGCTGCGCGGGTTCCTCCTCGGGATCCCGAAGGAACTCGAGGAGGCGGCGATGGTGGACGGCTCGAGCCGCCTCGGGGCGTTCGTCCGGATTCTGCTGCCGCTCGTGGCGCCGGGCCTCGTCGCGACGTCGGTGTTCGCGTTCATCACGAGCTGGAACGAGTTCATCTTCGCGAACACGCTCCTTCACGACGATCAGCACCGGACGATCACCGTTTGGCTCTCGCTCCTCTACGGCGGCAACCGCTTCGTCGACTGGGGCGCGATCATGGCGGCGTCGACCCTGATCGCGATCCCGGTCGTCATCTTCTTCCTGCTCGTGCAGCGACGCATCGCGTTCGGCCTGACCGCCGGAGCCGTGAAAGCATGAGGTGGTCATGACCACTTCTGGGGCTCGCGCAGGGTGCTCGTACTTCGGCGTCAGGATCCCGCGGCACGTACGTCGGGACATGGCCGATCTCGCGGCGCGCGGCTACACGGGAGTCCTCCACACGTTCTCCGAGAACGACTTCGGCTACTACTCCGGCACGATGGCCGAGATCGTCGCGATCTCGCATGACGCCGGCCTCACTGTCCAGGCGAGCCCGTGGGGGCTCGGCCGCACGTTCGGCGGGGAGGCCGAGAGCCGCTGGGTCGCGTTCCATGCCGATGAGTGCCAGGTGCTCGACGACGGTCGCCGCGTCGCCGCCGCCTGCCTCAACAGCTTGGCTTACCGCGACTTCTGCAAGGAGTGGGCCGACTGGGTGCTCGACTGCGGCGTCGACTCGGTTTTCTGGGACGAGCCCGCGTGGGTGGTGCCGGCGCACGTCGGCGTCGACGACGCGTTGCGTTGGACGTGCCGTTGCGACAACTGTGCAGAGCGCTTCGGCGGCCCCGTCCCTGCCGAGCGGACGCCGGAGGTGCAGGCGTTCCGCGAGGCTTCGGTCGTCGACTTTCTCCGTGAGATGCTCGCGCACGTGGCGGCACGCGGCGGGTCGAACGCGATCTGCCTCCTGCCCTCGACCGAGGGAACGCAGGGGCTCGCCGACTGGAACGAGGTCGCCGCGCTCCCCGGCCTGGCCACGCTCGTCACCGACCCGTACTGGAAGCACTGGGACGGTTCGGCCGAGGAGTTCGTGCGCCGCTTTGCCCGGTTGCTGCGCGAGACCGCCGACCGGCACGGCATCGGCGCGCAACTCTGGGTGCCGAGCTTCGGGCTCACGCGCGACGACATCCCCGACCTCGAAGCTGCGATCGCGGCCACGCGCGAGGAGGGCGTCGAGGACATCTGGACGTGGGGCTACGAGGCATGCGGCCACATGACGTCGCTCGCGACGACCGATGCGCGGCTTGTCTGGGAGGCGGCCGGCTCTGCCCTCACGCGACGCCCGCAGACCGCGACGACGGAGGCGGCGCGCGCGGATCTCGCCGATCTCGACCTCCGCTCGACGCGCGACCTCGTGCGCGTCCTGAACGAGGAGGACGCGACGGTTCCGGCGGCGGTCGCCGAAGCGGGCGACGAGCTCGCTCTCGCGATCGACGCGATCGTCGAGCGCATGCTCCGTGGCGGGCGGCTCGTCTACGCCGGCGCCGGCACGTCTGGAGCCCTGGCGGCGCTCGATGCCTCCGAATGCTCTTCCACCTTCGGCTCGCCCCCCGGCGAGGTCCTCGCGGTCGTCGCCGACCAGGACGCAGACGAGGACGATCGTGCGGCGGCGACGAACGCACTGCTCGGGCTACCCCTCCGGCCCGTCGACTGCGTCGTCGCCGTCAGCGCGAGCGGCGCGACACCATTCGTGCTCGCCGCGCTCGAGGTCGCGCGCGAAGCCGGCGCGCTCGGCGTCGCGGTGGCGAGCGTTCGCGACAGCCGCGCTGCCGCGCTGGCCGACCGTGAGGTGCCGGTCGTGGTCGGGCCCGAGGTGCTCGCGGGCTCGACGCGCCTGAAGGCCGGCACCGCGCAGAAACTCGTCCTCAACACGATCTCGACCGTGACGATGATCCGCCTCGGACGCACGTACGGCGGCCTGATGGTCGGCGTCGCGCCCGGGAATGAGAAACTTCGGGAGCGCGCCCGCCGCAACGTGGTGCTCGCGAGCGGCGCCTCGGAGGACCGGGTGGACGAGGCGCTCGAGGCCGCCGCCGGTGATGCGCGTGTGGCGCTGGTGTCACTGCTCGCCGGCGTCGACGCGACCGCAGCCCGTTCACGGCTCGAAGCGTCCGACGGATCCGTGCGAAAGGCGGCCGGCCAATGAGACTCGGCGTCGAGGCAGCACTCGTCCGTGGTGAGATCGTGCCGGGCGACGTCGAGGTCGAGGACGGGCGCATCGCAGCCGTGGGGCTCGGTGGCGGTTCGCGTGGCCGGGTCGCGATCCCGGGGTTCGTCGACCTGCAGGTGAACGGCTACGGCGGGGTCGACTTCCTCTCCGCCTCGAGCGACGACTACGCCCGCGCGGGCGAGGCGCTGCTACTCGCAGGCGTGACGGCCTACCTGCCGACGTTCATCACGTCGGCGGAGGAGACGACGATCGAGGCCATGCGGGCGATGCCGACGGGCGGCTCGGGCCCACGCATTCTCGGCGCGCATCTCGAAGGGCCGTTTCTCTCGCCCGATCGGCCCGGCACGCATCCGCTCAGCCATCTTCGGGCGCCCGACGTAGCCCTCCTCGATCGGCTGCTCGATGAGGGGCCCGTGACGCAGATGACGCTCGCGCCCGAGTTGCCCGGCGCAGACGCGCTCGTCGAGCGGCTGCGGGAGCGCGGCGTCGCGGTCTCGGCAGGACACACGAACGCCACCGCGGCGGAGGCCAATCACGCGTTCGATCTCGGGGTCGGCGGCGTGACGCACGTCTTCAACGCGATGCGCCCCTTCCGCTCCCGCGACCCCGGAATCGCGGGAGCCGCGCTGACGCGCCCCGGAGTCGTGATCGCGATGGTTGTGGACGGCCATCACCTCGCCGACGAGACGGTACGTCTCGTCTGGGCGTGCGCGGCCGGGCGGGTCGCGCTCGTCACCGACGCGATGGCAGCGGCCGGGGCCGCTGGCAACGGCGGAACCTTCCAGCTCGGGGACGTCGAGGTCGCGGTCGAGGACGGCGCCGCGCCTATGCGGGAGGACGGGACGCTGGCGGGCACGGTGCTCACGATGATCGAGGCGGTGCGGAATCTCCACGCCCTCGGTGTTCCCTTCGAGCAGGCGGTGGGGGCGGCGACCGAGGTGCCCGCTCGCTTCCTGGCCCGGGCCGACGTCGGCTTCCTCGAGCCCGGCGCGCCGGCGGACGTCGTCGTGCTCGACGACCGGCTCGAGATCCAGACGGTTATCTGCTCGGGACGGAGCGATGTCGTGGCTCGAGACTGAGCTGCGCGAGCAGCCGGAGGCGCTGGGGCGCCTCCTCGAGCGCCAAACGGAGGCGGCGCAGGACGCCGCCCGGCTCTTCCGCCGGCGCGACATCCGCTACCTCCTGATCGCCTCGCGCGGCAGCTCCTCGAACGTCGCGCGGTACGCCCAGTACCTGCTCGGCCGCGCGCATCGCGTGCCCGTCATGTTCGCCACGCCGTCGCTGTACACGATCTACGGCCAGCCGCCGCGGCTCGACGGCGCTCTCGTGATCGGGATCTCGCAGTCCGGCGCCTCGCCGGATGTCGTGGCGGTGCTGGCCGAGGCTCGCGAACAGGGACGGCCGACACTTGCGCTGACGAATGACGTCGAGTCGCCGCTCGCCCGGACGGCCGAGGCCGTGCTGCCGCTCGAGGCCGGGCCCGAACAGGCGGTCGCAGCGACGAAGACCTACGTCAACTCGCTCGGCGCGGTCGCGCTCCTCTTCGCCCAGCTGGGAGCCGACACGACGGCGCGCGAGGAGCTCGTCCGGACGCCGGATGCTCTCGCGGCGCAGATCGACCTTTCTCTCGCGTCTACGCCGTCGCTCGACGAGTACCGGGACGCCGTCGGTCTGACGGTCGTCGCCCGCGGCGTGAACTACGGCACAGGCTTCGAGATCGCGCTCAAGATCCGGGAGCTCTCAGGGCTCGTCACCGAGGCGTACTCGCCGGCGGACCTGATGCATGGCCCGATCGCCGCGATCCAGCCCGGCTGGCCGGTCGTCGTCGTTGCACCGAGCGGGCCCGCGCGGCCGAGTGTGGAGGAGATCGTGCCGCCGCTCCGGGCGCGCGGCGCACGGCTCGTGGCCGTCTCGGACGTGCGCGCCGTGCTGCGCCGGGCCGACACGAAGCTCGTCCTCGCTCCGGGCGTCCCGGAGTGGCTCAGCCCGCTCACCGCGGTCGTGCCGGGGCAGGTGGCCGCGATGCGGCTCACGAGCCTTCGCGGCCTCGATCTCGACAGCCCGGCCGGTCTCCGCAAGGTGACCCTGACGCGGTAGAGCCCCACAACGCGAAACGGCTGCGTCCGTGGACGCAGCCGCTTCTCGCCGCAGTCGGTGGCCCTGCAAGGGGCCAGGATCGTGCGTTAGCTCTGAGCCTTGTCGATGATGTGCAAGGCCTTTGCGCCGGTCGTCAGAGTCGCCGCCAAGGTGGCGTCGCCCTTCCGATGCAGCGGAGCCTTGAACTTGAGGACTCCCTTTGCGCCGTCGGTGATCGTGGTGGCGCCGTTCGGGAAATTGACCCTGGTCTTCATCGTGGTTGCGAAGGTCAAGGTCTGGCCCTTCAGCGAGCTGTGGAAGTTCGAGTGCGTGACGGTGATCGAGATCGAGCCGTCGACGGTGTCGCTCGTCGCCGCTGTGTAGTTCGACAGCGTTCCCTTGAGGACGTACATGACCATCGGGTTGGACTTGCCGTGCGCGCCCGGTGTGCCCTTGGCCAGCGCGATGCTGGTCGGGAGCGCCAGCGCAACGGCGAGGACGACGATTGCCTTCTTCATGTGTGAACTCTCCTAACTGCTTCGCCCGTTGTTCCATCCCAATCGTCGCGGCCCTATGTCAGCGCTGCCGCAGTCGCGTGTAAGCGGAACGTAAAGCGCGGCTCACATTAATCCGCGGTCGCGGCGGACATAGGTGCGGGCGGAGGAGCACCAGCTCACTCCGCCCGCTGGGTCGTCCCTCAGTCCTCTTCGGCCACGTGCTACCCGCCCGGCGAGCGAGGGAAACGACTACCCTCACGCTTCGGCATGAAGATCCTGATCACGGGCGGGGCCGGCTTCATCGGCTCGCACCTCGCAGACCGGCTTCTCGCCGAAGGGCACGACGTGCGGGCGCTCGACAACCTCGATCCGCAGGTGCATGGCGGCGCGGACCGGCCGGCGTACCTCGATTCCGCCGTCGAGCTCCAGGTCGGGGACGTCCGCGACCACGACGCGGTCGGTCGCGCTCTCGACGGAATCGACGCCGTCTACCACTTCGCCGCCGCCGTCGGCGTCGGGCAGTCGATGTACGAGATCGAGCGGTACACGTCGGTCAACGCGATCGGAGCTGCGGTCGTGCTCGAGGAGGTCCTCGAGAGGCGGGACTCGATCCGCAAGCTCGTAGTCGCCTCTTCGATGTCGATCTACGGTGAGGGCCAGTACCGGAACCCGCGCACCGGCGAGTCGGGGATCGCGCCCGGCATCCGGCCCGAGAGCCAGCTCGCGGCGAAGCAGTGGGAGGTTCTGGGCCTGGACGGCGGACCGCTCGAGCCGGAGCCGACCGCCGAGACGAAGCCGCTGCGCCCGACCTCCGTCTACGCCGTGAACAAGCGCGACCACGAGGAGCTCTTCCTCGCGGTCGGCGCCGCGTACGGCATCCCGACCGTGGCGCTCCGCTTCTTCAACGTCTACGGCGAGCGGCAGGCGCTCTCGAACCCGTACACGGGCGTCGCAGCGATCTTCTCCTCGCGCCTCATGAACGGCCGCGAGCCGCTCGTGTTCGAGGACGGTCGCCAGACACGCGACTTCACGGACGTGCGGGACCTCGTGCGCGGCTGCGCGCTCGCGCTGACGACCGATGCGGCCGACGGCCAGACCTTCAACCTCGGCACGGGTCGCGCGACGTCGATCGTCGAGGTTGCGCGCACGATCGCGGCCGGGCTCGGCAAGGAGATCGAGCCGGAGATCGTCGAGCAGTACCGCGCGGGGGACATCCGGCACTGTTACGCCGACACGCGGCTGGCGGAGGAGCTGCTCGGGTTCAAGGCCGAGATCGCGTTCGAGGACGGGATGCGCGACCTGCTCGCGTGGCTCGAGGGGCAGGAGGCCGTCGACGCCGTGGACTCCGCCCGCGAGGCGCTCGTCGCTCGCGGCCTCGCGCGCTAGATCTTGCCCGACGTCTCCGTCTCGCTCGTCAACACGAACTCGAGGGAGCTCCTGCTCGCGTGCCTCGACTCGCTGCAAGACGCGGGCGACGAGGTCGAGATCGTCGTCCTCGACAACGCGTCGGAGGACGGGTCGGCCGCCGCCGTGCGCGAGCGGTTCCCCGGCGTTCGCGTGATCGAGCAGAAGCACCGGGCGGGGTTCGGCGCGAACCACAACACGGTCATCCGCGCGACGACGGGCCGCTACGTCTTCGTCCTCAACGAGGACACGACGAGCGAGGACTGGGGCTTCGAGCGGATGGTCGCGCATCTCGACGCGAACCCGCGCGTCGCCGCGCTCGGGCCGAGGCTCGTCTACCCCGACGGACGGTTGCAGTCGTCCGCGTGGCGCTTCCCGTCGCCCGCGGCCACGGCTCTGGGGCTGCTCACGCTCGGTCGCGCGGGCATCCTCCAGTCGGGAGGGAGCGAGACCCGCGACGTCGACTGGGCCATGGCCGCCGCACTCCTCGTCCGTCGAGAGGCGCTCGATGAGGTCGGCCTTTTCGACGAGGAGTTCTTCATCTACTCCGAGGAGACGGACCTCGCGCGGCGGCTACGCGACGCGGGCTGGCGCATGCAGTACTTCCCGGATGTGACGGTCGTCCACCACGAGTCGCAGTTCAGCGCGGGGATCCCCGAGCGCCGGATCAACGAGATGTGGCGCGGGCGTCATCGCTACTGGCGAAAGCATCACTCGGCGACCGGCGCGCGCGCCGCCGCGCTCGCGATGGGTGCGCAATACGCGCTGCGTGCGCTGCTCCGGGCGGGCGATCGGGATTTCGCGGGACGGATGCGGCTGCACGCCCGGGATTCGCTTCGGGTCCGTGGGCCGGGCCTGCGCGAGCTCGCCGCGGACTGGAATCGCGAGCACGAGATCTAGCGCAAACTCACACGTTCCGGCACACTGCGTCCGTCATTGACAACGCTCGGGGGCGCCGTGACCGGGGTACAACGCACAGGGGTACAGAGAACACGGCTGAGCAAGTCGGAGGCGCTGCGTTCGTCCAGGGCGCATCGGCCGCCGGATCTCGTGCACGGCACCTGGCGCAGCCGCGTCCGGCACCGGCCCGACCCGGGCGGCGGCGGCGGCTCCGGACGGCCCGAAGAGTCGACGCCGCTCGTCCTCCTCGTCGACGACGAGCGCTCCATCCGCACGATCTGCCGCGTCAATCTCGAGGGTGACGGGCTCGCGGTGAACGAGGCGGAGGACGGCGCCGAGGCTCTCGAGGAGGTCAAGCGAAAGCGGCCGTCGCTCGTTCTGCTCGACGTGATGATGCCCGGCGTGGACGGCTGGAGCGTCGCCGAGCAGCTCGCCGCGGACGAGGAGACGCGCGGGATCCCGGTCGTCTTCCTCTCCGCGCGTGCGTCACGCGAGGATCACCTGCGCGCGCAGGACCTCGGCGCGGTCGGCTACGTCGTCAAGCCGTTCGACCCCATCGATCTCGCGGGCATCGTCCGAGACGTGCTCGAACGCGTCGCCAGGGGCGAGCGCGAGCAACTCAACCGCGAGCTCTCGGAGCAGGGGTGATCGCCGAAGGAGCGCCGTCGGTGTCCGCCTCGGAGCCTCGACGGTCGCGGCCCACCGCCATGCGCTACGTCACGGCTGCAACGGTCGCGCTCGGCGCGCCCGGGCTCGTCACCCTGCTCGCTTTCACGAGCGTCCGGACGGTCATCCCGGGCCTTCTCTACACCGTCGCGATCATCCTCGCCGCCGCCGCCGGCGGCCGGCTCGGCGGCCTCGCCGCGGTCGCCGCATCGTCCTATCCGTTCTTCCACTTCTTCGCCTCGCGTTACGACCGAGATCAGATCAACGGCGAAGGCGCCACAGCGCTCGCGGTGTTCATCCTGGCCGCCGGGTTCGGCAGCGAGGTGCTGCGCCGCGAGCGTGATGCGCGCGAGCGGGCGGAGCGCGTGGTGCGCGAGAGCGAGAGCGCCCTCGACGCGGCGAGCCGCTTGCAGCGCGTCGCCGACGCTCTTGCGAGCGCCAACACGCCGCAGGAAGTCCTCGACGCGGTTCTCACCGAGGGCGTGCGCGCCGCCGAGGCGCGCGGTGGGCTCATCGCCACCCTCAGCGCCGACGGCGAGTGGCTCGAGGTGATCGCGTCGCGCGGCTACGACATGCAGTACATCGACCCGTTCCGGCGCTTCCCCGTGAGCGGAAACTTTCCGCTCTCCGAAGCGGTGCGGACAGGCGAAGGCGTCTTCGTTCGCTCCGAGGCCGAGCGGGACGAGCGTTACCCGGAGCTCGTCGGCCGCTCGCAGCCGGGGCACGGGCTCGTCTGCGTCCCGCTCGTCGGTGAGCGCGGCCCGATCGGCGGCCTCGTCTTCTCGTTCCCGACCGACCAGGAGTTTCCGCCCGAGCGGAGGGCGCTCAAGGTGGCGCTCGGCCGGCAGGCGGCAGTCGCACTCGAGCGCGCGCGGCTCTCCGTGGCCGAGCGGACGCTGCGCGAGCGGCTCTCCTTCCTCGACGAGGCCATGGCCCTGCTCACGTCCTCGCTCGACCTCGAGCGGACGCTTGAGCGCCTCGCGTCCCTCGCGGTGCCGCAGCTCGCCGACTGGTGCGCGATCAACGTGCTCGTCGAGGAGACGGGCGAGATCGAGCAGCTCGTCGTCGCGCATCAGGACCCCGAGCGGAAGCGCTGGGCCGAGGAAGTGCGCCTGCGCTCGCGGCAGGTCAAGATCGACGACGAGTTCGACCTCACGGCGCGGGTGATCCGCACCGGCGAGCCGGTGTTCATGCGGGAGGTTCCGCAGGAGCTGCTCGACGAGGCGGCTCAACGGGATCCCGTCGCCGGCGAGGCGTTGGAGCACATCACGATCCGCAGCGCGATCACATTGCCGCTGCGGGCGGGGGACCGGACGCTCGGTGCGCTCACGCTCGTCGGAGAGCAGCGCGCGTTCGACGACGAGGACTTCGACCTCGCGCAGCAGCTGAGCGCGCGAGCGGCAATCGCCGTCGAGAACGCGAGGCTCTACCGCGAGGCCGAGCGCCGGGCAGAGGCCGCCCTCGCGCTCGCGTACGTCGGCGACGGCGTCGTCCTTCTCGACGACGACGGGAGGGTGCGTTTCTGGAACGCGGCCGCGGCCGCGATCACCGGCGTTCGCGAGGCGGAGGCGCTCGGGCGGCATCCGGCCGAGGTTCTTCCGGCCTGGGAGGAGCTGATCCGGCTGGCGGAGCTTGCCGACGCCGCGACGCCCGAACGTGCGCGACCCGTGACAGTGCCGATCGAGACGGTGTCCGGTGACCGCTGGGTCGCCGTCACCGGCGTGGCCTTCGACGAGGGAGTCGTCTACGCGTTGCGGGACGTGAGCGACGAACAGGAGTTCGAACGGGCGCGGAGCGATTTCGTCGCGACGGCCTCGCACGAGCTCCGCACGCCGCTCGCCGCGGTGTACGGCGCGGCCCGCACGCTACGCCGCACCGACATCGAGATCCCCGAGGAGCAACGCGACCGCTTCCTCGAGATCATCGTCAGCGAGACCGAGCGGCTGACCGCAATCGTCTCCCAGATCCTGCTCGCGGGCCAGCTCGAAGAGGGCCGCGTCGACGTGGCGACGTCGGCGACCGACCTGACGCCGCTCGCCGAAAGCGTGCTCGACTCGGCTCGACTCCGCTCGCCGGAACGGATCGACCTGCGGCTCGAGCAGAACGGGTCGCCCGCGGTCGCGCTCGCCGACGAGGACAAGCTCCGCCAGGTGCTCGTCAACTTGCTCGACAACGCGATCAAGTACTCGCCGGACGGCGGAGACGTCGTGGTCGAGCTCGCCGGAGGGGAGGGCCGCGTGCGCCTGACCGTCCGTGACTCGGGACTCGGCATCCCGCTCGGCGAGCAGGAGCGGATCTTCGAGAAGTTCTACCGGCTCGATCCCGCTCTCACGCGCGGCGTGGGCGGCAGCGGCCTCGGGCTCTTCATCTCGCGCGAGCTCGTAGTCCGGATGGGTGGCAGCCTGAACGTCCGGTCGCAACCCGGCGAGGGCGCAGCCTTCGTCGTCGATCTGCCCGCCGCTTAGCGGCCTCTTCACTTCCAGCGGCAAACTTAGAGCCGAAATGCTCGTGTTGGTTGCAGACGACGACCGTGCCGTGCGCGAAGCCCTCGAGCGCGCGCTGCAGCTCCACGGCTACGAGGTCGCGCTTGCGTCCGACGGGGACTCGGCGCTCTCCGAGGTCGACACGCGCACGCCTGACGCGGTCGTCCTCGACGTGATGATGCCGGGGCTCGACGGCCTCGACGTCACGCGCCGCCTGCGGCGGCAGGGGAACCGCATCCCGATCCTCCTGCTCACCGCGCGCGACGCCGTGGGCGACCGCGTGGAAGGGCTCGACGCCGGAGCCGACGACTACCTGCCGAAGCCGTACGACCTGGAGGAGCTCCTCGCGCGCCTGCGTGCGCTGTTGCGACGGTCGAAGCCCGAGGAGCCCGGTGCGGTGCTGCGCTTCGCCGATCTGACGCTCGACCTCGGCTCGATGGACGCGCGCCGCGGCGGCCGCCGCTTCGAGCTGACGACGACGGAAGCGCACCTGCTCGAGCTGTTCATGCGCAATCCGCGGCAGGTGCTACCGCGCTCGCTCATCTACGAACGGGTCTGGGGCTACGACTTCAGTCACTCCTCGAACGCGCTCGACGTCTACGTCGGCTACCTGCGGCGGAAGACGGAGGCCGAGGAGGAGGAGCGCCTCATCCACACCGTCCGCGGCACGGGGTACGTGCTGCGCGAGCCGTGACCCTTCGCGCGCGTCTGACGCTCGTCGCGGCCGGCGTCGTCGCCGTCGTGGTGGCGCTTGCCTGCGCCACGACGTATTTCGTGATGCGGCACGAGCTTCGGTCACAGCTCAGCCCCTCGCTCAAGAAAGAGGTTGCAGCTGTTCAGGCAAACCCGAGCGCGTACACCGACCCGCAGGATTTCGGCGGAAACGCGGTCGAGATAATCGACCGCGACGGACATGTGCAAGCTGCCAGCTACAGCGTCGAGCCGGATGCCCGCATTCTCGCGGTGGCGAACGGAACGGGCCATCCTTTTTTCCGAGACATAACGGCCCGGAATCCGATCGACGGAGAGGTGTTCCACCTGCGTGAGTACGTCGCACCGCTGCGCAGTCTCTTCGGCACTGACGGGGCAGTCATCGCATACAAGAACTTTCAAGAGATCAGTCGCCCGCTCGAACGGCTGCGGCTCATCCTGATCCTCGTCGCACTCGGAGCGGTCGGGATCGCAGCCGCGGCGGGAGCACTCGTCTCGGGAACCACGCTCGGCCCCGTGCGCCGCCTGACAGCGGCAGCTGAGCGAATCGCCGAGACGGGTGAGCCGAGTGAGCGCGTGCCCGAGGGAGGGCACGACGAACTCGCACGGCTCGGCGCGTCGTTCAACACGATGCTCGCCTCGCTCGAGGAGTCGCTCGCGACGCAGCGGCGCTTCGTCGCCGACGCCTCGCACGAGCTGCGCACGCCGCTCACCAGCCTGCAGACGAACATCGACGTCCTCCGCGGCGACATCGCCTTGCAGCCCGAGCAACGCCGCCGGTTGCTCGACGACCTCCACCGTGAGTCCCAGGAGATGCGCGCGTTGATCGCCGGCCTGCTCGAGCTCGCGCGCGGCGACGCGCAGGTCGAGAAGCATGAGTTCCAGTTCGACGAAGTCGTGGAGGATGGGCTCGAGCGCGCTCGCGCCCGCTTCCCCGAGGTCTCGTGGCGGGCCGACCGTGTCGAGCCGACGATCGTCGACGGCTACCGAGACCGGATGGAGCGAGCGGTGTGGAACCTGTTCGAGAACGCGGGCAAGTGGAGCGGCGACGGTGGCTCGGTCGAGGTCTCGCTCGCCGGCGGCGAGCTGCGGGTGCGCGATCACGGGCCCGGGTTCGCCGACGAGGACCGGCCGCTCGTCTTCGACCGTTTCTACCGCTCCGCGGCGGCACGGGCGATGCCAGGCGCGGGTCTCGGTCTCGCGATCGTTCGCGAGGTTGCCGAGGCGCACGGCGGGACCGTGGTCGCCGAGAACGCCGGAGACGGTGGCGCCGTCGTGCGCCTCAGTCTCAACGGAGCAGCCCAATCCAGAAGTCCCGAGGACGCGTAAGCGCTCTTAGAAGCTTTTCATCCTCTCGTGGTTCGATTCGTCCTGCATCGAACCCCTCCCGGCTCGCCCGCTTCGGCGGGCCGCGGCCAGCCCGGTCCGGCGTCTTCCCGGATCCCCTGCGGTGAAGGCGCCGGGCTGAGCGGCTAAGGCGATTCAGGCGAGAAAGCTGAGCTCCTGGTCGTACTCGGGCAGGAGGTCGCGGTCGCCGCCGTCGGCCCTTGTGCCGGGACGAAGCGGCACGACGACCCGAATCGCGCCGCCGCGAACGAACCCGACGCGATCCGGCCCGAGGTCGAGTGGCTCGTACTCGCCGGCGAACGCTTCGGGCCGCTCCATGCGCAGGTGCAGCACTCGCCGGATCAGGTGCGCCTTCAGTGTGCGTCGTGTCGGTGCGTGCTCGCGCAGGACGGACACGTGGGTCGGCCAGTCGACCGGCCGCCGGTTGTCAGGGTCGACGAGGTTGAGCGAGGCGAGCGCGTCGCCCTGGTAGAGATCGGGCAGGCCGGGGCTCGTCAGTCGTAGGAGAAGGGCTCCGAGCGACGCGTGCTCGCCGGCGCGGGCAACTCGCGCGGCGAACGGCTCGAAGTCGTCGAGGAGCTCCTGATTCGAGTAGAGGCTGTGCACGAGCTCCTTCACGCGCCGCTCGTGCCCCTCGTCCGGCTCGAGCCAGCTCGTCGTGCGTTTCGCCTCCCGCAGCGCCTTCTCGAGATACAGCTCGAGTCGGCCGGGGACGATCGGCCATGCGCCGACGAGCGTTTGCCAGAGGAGGTACTCCTCGTTCGGGTCGTCCATGCCGCCGGTGAGGGCATGCCAGCGACGAACGCGTTCGGCCCACTCCTCGTGGAGCCCTGCGAGCGCGCCGATCCGCGCCCGGACGTCGCCGGCGCGCTTCGTGTCGTGCGTCTGGGAGGCGAGGAGCGTGTGCGGATGACGCTCGAGCCGCTCGCGTGCGGCGCGGTGGAACTCATCCGGCGTGAGCGAGAAGCGGTCGGGATTGCCGCCGACCTCGTTGAGCGCCGTGAGCCGGAACCAGCGGTAGAAGGCCGTGTCCTCGACTCCCTTCGCCATCACGGCGCCGGTCGTCTGCTGCCAGCGCGTGACGAACTCGGGATTCTCGAAGCCGAGGATGATTTGACGCAGATCCTCGGGCAGGACGGCGCATGCCTTGCGATCCTCCTCGTCGACTCGGTCGGGCTCGACGTAGGTGCGGTAGACCTGGAGCGCTGCGGCTGCTTCCTCCAGCCCCTCGTGCGGATGGAGCGCACGCAGCCGGTCGAACTCCTGCGCGAACGTCGTCTTCGCCACCTCGAGCTTCGCCTCGTGGGCGACCTCCGCGAACCGGCGCTGCTCGCCGGTCAGCTCCGCGTAGAGCTCCGTCAGCGGCTCTTCGCCGGCCGGGTCGACGAAGAGCGCGGTCACGTCGTTCGCGAACTCGTAGCCGGTCGTCCCGTCGATGGGCCATTCGCTGCGCAGCTGCTCGCCGGGCTCGAGGATCTTCTCCACCCAGATTCGCTCCACGCCGCGCTCGCGCAGCCGGTCGAGGTACTCGCGTGGATTGGCGAGACCGTCGGGATGGTCGATTCGAAGCCCGTCGACCAGCCCGGCGGCGACGAGCCCGAGCACCTTCTCGTGGGTCGCCTCGAAGACGTCCGGATCCTCGACGCGCACCCCGGCCAACTCGCCGACGTCGAAGAAGCGGCGGTACCAGCCGCTCGCGGGGTCCCAGTCGAAGAACCGCGCGCGCAGGCCCGGGTCGCGCCACAGCCGGTTCTCCTCCTCCGACGCCGCCAGATGATTCGGGACGACGTCGAGGATCGTCCCCAATCCGTCCGTGTGTGCGGCCTCGCAGAGTGCGCGCAGCTCCTCCTCGCCGCCGAGGTCGGCCGAGACGCGGGTGGGGTCGACGACGTCGTAGCCGTGCGTCGAGCCGGACCGCGCCTGCAGGACCGGCGAGAGGTAGAGGTGGGACACGCCGAGGTCGCGGAGGTAGGGGAGAACGACCTCGCGCACGCGGCGAAAGCCGAGCTCGGGCGTCAGCTGGACGCGGTAGGTGCAGCGAAAGTCGGCCACGAAGCCGGTCCTTACCCGGTTGGCCGGTAGCGCTAGTCCGAGCGCCAGCGGTGGAAGATCGTGAGCGCCTCCTCGAGGGAATCGACGACGGCGCCGCCGCTCGCTTCGATGCAGCCACGGACGAAGAGGTTCACGGCGAAGTCGCCGCGTCGCTCCGCCCGCAGGTCGGTGAGAAGCCCGACGACGCCCTTGCGCGCCGGGTCTCGCTGCTTCAGTCCGTGGAAGAGCCCGATCTCGCAGGCCGTGCCGTCGTCGACCGACGGCCCGTCGAGAACGGCGAGCACGGCGTCGGCGGACTCGACGCCGCCGGCGTCCACGGCGAAGACCGCGTCGGGCGTCGCGTCGAGCCCGACGAGCCCCTGCTCATGCGGCACGAAGACGTCGAACCCCTCGGCCCGCAGTCGCTCGGCGCAGCCGGCCAGGAAGTCCCGCTCGTACGGGGTGAAGATCGACCCGGCGAGGTAGATGCGCAGCACGCCGTCATCCTCGCCGAAGCAACAGCAGCGAGTGCTGCTGCACCGCTACCAGCGCCCGCGCGCCGAGCGCTTCGGCCGGCGCCTCGCCCGTCGCCAGCTCCACCTGCCAGCGCGAGCCGAAGCGTCGCGTCGGCAGCGTGAAGACGACCGGCTCCGAGTGCGCGTTGAAGACGAGTAGGAACGAGTCGCCGACGATCGGCTCGCCGTGCGGCGTGCGCTCGCGGATCTCCCGGCCGTTGAGGAACAGGCCGAGCGTCCGCGTTCCGGGGTTCGTCCAGTCGCGCTGCGTCATCCGGCGTCCGTCCGCCCGGAACCACCACGCGTCGGGCAGCCCGCTCTCGCCTGTCGTCCCGGCCAGGAACGATGTCCGCCGGAAGACCGGATGCTCCCGCCGCAGCGCGATCACTCGGCGCGCGAACTCGAGCAGCTCGCCGTCCGCGGCCTCCCAGTCGAACCACGAGATCTCGTTGTCCTGGCACCACGCGTTGTTGTTGCCGCCCTGCGTCCGCCCGAGCTCGTCGCCGCCGAGCAGCATCGGCACGCCCTGCGAGAGGAGCAGCGTCGTGAGGAAGTTCCGCTGCTGCCGCGCCCGCACGGCGAGCACCGCCGGATCGTCGGTCGGCCCCTCGGCGCCGAGGTTCCACGAGCGGTTGTCGTCGGTGCCGTCGCGGTTGTCCTCGAGGTTCGCCTCGTTGTGCTTGTCGTTGTAGGAGACGAGGTCGTGCAGCGTGAAGCC
>JAICJI010000007.1 GCA_025928515.1 Thermoleophilia bacterium | reverse complement strand
AGGGCGTCACGAAGCTGACCCGCATCCAGTTCTCGAGCCGCGAGCAGGCCGAGGCCGAGAACTACCGGAAGATGATCGTCGCGATGGCCCAGGACGTGCGGGTCATCCTGATCAAGCTCGCCGACCGCCTGCACACCATGCGGACGATCGAGTACCTCGGCAAGCAGAAACAGATCCAGAAATCGAGGGAGGCGCTCGAGGTCTACGCGCCGCTCGCGCACCGGCTCGGTATCCACGCCCTCAAGTGGGAGGTGGAGGACCTCGCCTTCCAGACGCTGCACCCGCGGAAGTACTCGGAGATCAAGACGATGGTCTCCGAGCGGCGCGCCGACCGGGAAGGCCACGTCGCCGAGGCCGCCGACGTGCTGCTGCGGGAGCTCGAGAAGGTCGACATCCCCGTCGACATCTCCGGCCGCGCGAAGCACTTCTACTCGATCTACGACAAGATGGCCCGCAAGGGCCGCGAGTTCAACGAGATCTACGACCTCACTGCGATGCGCGTGATCGTCGAGCGCGACGGCGAAGAGGGGACGCGCGACTGCTACGGCGCGCTCGGCCTCATCCACTCCCTCTGGAAGCCGATGCCCGGCCGGTTCAAGGACTACATCGCGATGCCCAAGTTCAACCGCTATCGGTCACTGCACACGACGGTGATCGGTCCCGAGGGCCGGCCGCTGGAGATTCAGGTCCGCACCCGGCACATGCACGAGACCGCCGAGCTCGGCGTCGCGGCGCACTGGGCGTACAAGGGAGACGGCCGCCGCTCGAAGACCGCGGACGACGAGTGGAACACGTGGGTGCGGCAGCTGATGGACATCAATGCCGACGAGGCCGACGCACGCGAGTTCGTCAAGAGCTTCCGCACCGACCTCTTCGACGAGGAGGTGTTCGTCTTCACCCCGAAGGGTGAGGTCAAGACACTCCCCACAGGCGCGACGCCGATCGATTTCGCCTACGCCGTCCACACCGACGTCGGCCACCGCACCGTCGGCGCGAAGGTGAACGGGCGGATCGTGCCGCTCCACTACCGCCTGCGCAGCGGCGACCGGGTGGAGATCCTCACCGGCAAATCGGCGGCGCGCGGTCCGTCACGCGACTGGCTGTCTCTCGTTGCCTCGTCGCGGGCCCGCAACAAGATCCGCCAGTTCTTCTCGCGCGAGCAGAAGGAGGACCTCGAGGCGAAGGGCCGCGAGCTGCTCGAGAACGCCCTCAAGGGCCAGAACCTTCCCTACAAGAAGCTCGCGGGCTCGGCCGTCCTCGCCGGCGTGATCCGCGAGTCGGGCTTCAAGAAGGCGGAGGACTTCTACATCGCCCTCGGCTCGGGGAAGCTGACCGCGTCGAAGATCGTCGACAAGGTGCTCCAGCAGCTGAAGGTCGCCGAGGTCGCCGAGGAGCAGGTTCCGGTCAAGAAGCCGCGCGCCCGCGAGGCTGCCGGCAGCGACAGCTACGGCATCAACGTGATCGGCGTCGAGGACGTCCTCGTGCGACTCGCGAAGTGCTGCACACCGGTTCCCGGCGACGACATCGTCGGCTACATCTCGCTCGGCAAGGGGATCACGATCCACCGCGGCGACTGTCCGAACGTGCGCGCGCTGCGCCGCAACCCCGAGCGGTTCACACCGGTCGAGTGGGAGGGAGGCGGCAGCCAGAGCTTCCGCGTCCAGATCGCCGTCGACTCCTGGGATCGCCCGCGCTTGCTCGAGGACGTTGCGCGGACGTTCGCCGAGCACGGCTCGAACATCGTCTCGTACGGTGGGACCGTCGACGACCAGATGGCGCGGAACTGGTACGTCGCCGAGGTCGGCGACGTCAAGGCGCTCCGCGGGCTCCTCACATCGCTCCGCAACGTCGAGGGCGTGTTCGACGCTCGTCGCGTCACACCGTCCTAGCCGCAGGTTCCCTCGTTCGAGGGATCAAGGCCCGCCCACCCGGGGTTACCCCGTTCGAGGGAGACTCGACTACTGATGCGGGGTGTCACCCTCGGACGAGGGATGGCTTCGTCAGCTTTGCCACAGCTCGCCGCCGGTGTCCCAGCCGACGAGGCAGAGGTCTGCGATCTCGGCCGCGATCGACTCGAGGTCGGCGCGCGCCACCGTTCCGTCCGCGGCGAGCTCGGCGACGCGCGTGCCGCGCCACACAACGGGGACGGTCGTGCGCCGTTCCGGATCCGGCGTTCCGGCCTCCGGCCCGAGCACGAGGTTGTCCTCCTCGACGAAGTAGATCCCGGCCCATGAGCACCCGTCGCGGGAGGCGAGCTCCGACACGGTCTGCCGCAACTGGTCGTCGGCGTCAGGCGTCGACATGGAACGGCGCCCGATACGCGTTCGGGATGGGGATCGGGCGGCGAGTCTCGCGGTCGATGAAGACGAGCGTCTGGTGCGCCGTGACGAGCAATGTTCCTTCGGGCACTTTGAACGCCGCGAATTCGTACGTCATGCTCGTCCGCCCGATGTTCGAGACCCGGATGTGGATCTCCAGCTCGTCGTCGAAGCGTGCGGGCGCGAAGTACTCGACGTCGTTCGCCCGCATGACGAACTCGCCGCCGGCTTCCCGATGGAGAAAGCCGAGCGAGCGGAGGTACTCGACGCGCGCAAGGTCGAAGTACGGGTTGTAGCGGCCGTAATAGACGATTCCCTGCGCGTCGGTGTCCGAGAAGCCGACACGCGTGCGAGTCGAAAATGCGTATTCGCCACTCATGACCGGATCACCTCCAGCACCTCGTCGCGCTTCTGCTCCATCAGCTCCTCCGAGGTCGCCTCGAGGTTGAGCCGTAGCAGCGGCTCGGTGTTCGAGGGCCGAACATTGAAGTGCCAGTCGTCGAAATCGACCGAGATGCCGTCGAGGTGTGTGACGCGCCCGTCGGCGTAGCGCTCCTTCAGCTCTTGCAGCTTGAGCGCGACGTCGGGGACCGGCGTGTTGATCTCACCCGTGATGAAGTAGCGCGCGCGCAGCGGCGCGAGGATCTCCGAGAGCGGTCGGTCCCTCTTCGAGATCAGCTCGAGCATGAGCAGGAACGGGACGACGCCCGAGTCGGCCTGGCTGAAGTCGCGGAAGTAATAGTGGCCGGAGACCTCGCCGGCGAACGACGCGTCGTCTTTCCGCATCCGCGCTTTGATGAAGGCGTGGCCCACGCGGTTCATGAGTGCGACACCACCGTCTCGCTCGATCGTGTCCGGCACCGCCCGGCTCGCGCGGACGTCGTAGATGAGCTTCGCTCCCGGCTCCTTCTCGAGCACGCTCTCGGCGAAGAGCGCGGTGACGAAGTCCCCGGGGACGAACTCGCCCGTGTCGTCGACGAAGAAGCAGCGATCAGCATCGCCGTCGAACGCGACGCCGAGGTCGGCGCCCTCCTCGAGGGTCTTGGCGACGATGAACTTCCGGTTCTCGGGTAGCAGCGGGTTCGGCTCGTGGTTCGGGAACGAGCCGTCCGGCTCGAAGTAGCAGCGGACGACGCCGACCGGGAGCCGCTCGAGCACCGGCGGGAGCATCGTCCCGGCCATCCCGTTCGCCGCGTCGATCACCACCCGAAGCGGCTTGAGCGTCGACGGGTCCACGAACGACAGCACGCGCTCGACGTACGCAGGCCAGATGTCGTGCTCCTCGACCGTCCCTTCCGGCCGTGTCAGGTGTCTGACACCTGCCATGTCCGCGTCGGACATGGCGCGGTCGCGGACGTCGAGGAGGCCCGAGTCGCCTCCGACGGGGAGAGCGCCCCGCCGGACGAGCTTCATCCCTGTGTATTCCTTCGGGTTGTGCGAAGCCGTGACCATCGCGCCGCCCTCGAGTCCCAGCGAGCCGACCGCGAAATAGACCATCTCGGTGCCGACGAGCCCGAGGTCGAGCACGTCCGCGCCGGCCGCGGCCGCACCTCGCATGAAGGCCTCCTGCATCGTCGGTGACGAGAGCCGCATGTCGCGGCCGACGGCGACCCGGCGCGGCTCGAACTGCTCCACGTAGGCGCGGCCGATCGCCTCGGCTCCCTGTTCGTCGAGCTCGTCGCGGTAGAGCCCGCGCACGTCGTACGCCTTGAAGACCTTCGGATCGAGCACGGGCGCGATGCTATGCGCAACGACGAGAGGAGAGACGATGGCAGTGCTCGACCACCTCGGGATCGGCGTCGCCGACTACGAGCGCAGCAGGGCGTTCTACGAGCAGGCACTCGAGCCGCTCGGCTACAAGCTCCTGCTGGAGTTCTCGGGCGCGGCGGCGGGATTCGGCGAGGACGACGGAGGCAGGCCGTCGTTCTTCATCGAGGCGCACGGCGAGCCCGCCCGCGGACGGCTCCACATCGCCTTCGCGGCCGAGAGCCGCGAACTCGTCGACGCGTTCCACGCCGCTGCTCTCGAGGCGGGAGGAACCGACAACGGCGCGCCGGGCATCCGCTGGTACCACGACGACTACTACGGCGGTTACGTCCTCGATCCCGACGGCAACAACGTCGAAGCCGTCTGCCACGAGCCGGGCTAGGCCGCGCCGAGCAGGACGTCGCCGATCGCCCGCGTCGACGCGGCGTCGGGCGCCTCGCTGATCACAGTCGCGGGCCGCTCGAACCGCGCGAGCGCCTCGCGCAAGGGTTCGGCGCGCAGCGTTCCCTCGCCGTAAGGAAGGTGTTTCGTCTCGTTGCGGTTTGCGTACTGGATGTCGCTGAAGTGGATGTGGAACGGTGCGCCGGGCTCGAGCACCTCGTCGGCGCCGGCGAGCGCGGCGGCGAAGGCATCCACCTCGAGAAACGCGCCGTCGCTCGTCGCGTGCATGTGCGCGAAGTCGAGCACCGGCCGGACGAAGTCGACCTGCGCCGCAATTGCGAGCACGTCGTCGATCGTGCCGAGATCGCGCACACGGCCCATCACTTCGACCCCGAAGGGGACGAGCCGGCCCTTCGCCTCGAGCCGCTCGCGCAGGTCGCCGAGCTGGTCGACGACGTCGGCGATCGCCTGCTCCCGCTCGCGGCCGAGGAGGAAGCCAGGGTGGAAGACGATCACCTGTGCGCCGCACGCCTGGGCGAGCCCCGCGGTGTGGTCGAGCATCCCCAGCGCCATCTTGAACTTCTTGCCGCGGTCCGCATGACCCATGAACGCTGCGAGCGGCGCGTGCACCGAGACCGCGACGTCCGCCGCGGCCGCCGCGGCCGCGAACTGGGGCGCCGCCTCGTAGTCGAGCCAGAAGCCGCTGACGAACCCGATCTCGCACGCGCGGTAGCCGTCTGCCACGAGCGCCGCGAACGACTCTTCGAAGGTCGGCGTCTCGGGCAGGCCGCTCGGCCCATAGCGAATCTCTCCCACGAATCCCAGCCTATGCCGTCCGATCCTCTTCCTACTTTTTCGGCATGCCCAAGCGCCCATCCAGAATCGATCTCCTCGAGCTCGACATCGACCTTCGCCTTGCCGATCTCTGGCGCGAGACGCTCGACGTGACGGAGTGGAACCTCGAAGTCGTCGCCGCCTTCCTGCGCGCCGCGTACGGGAAGGGCTACTGCGACGCGCTCACCGAGGACGCGCCGGGCTCGCTCTGCCACGAGCATGGGTACCGCATTCCGGCCCGCAAGCCGGCGAAGGCTCCGAAGAGCTAGCGACTGCCGCTCGTTCGGGCGCGCGAGGGCTACGATGCGCGCGTGGGATCGAGTCCTGCGCGGCTTGTAATCGCTCTCTCCGTGGCGGCCGCTCTGGCCATCTTCGTCGTGTACACGGCAATCGCCGGCAACGGCGTCGCGCAGCTCCGGCCGAGCACGCTCGCCGGCCACACGGGCAGCGTCGCGCTCGTCGGCGCCGTCGTCGGTAAGCCGAACATCCCCGCCGCTCACACGCAGGCAGGCATGCGCTTCATGCTCAAGGACGCCCACTCGGCGAACCCGGCGCGCGTCGCGGTCGTCTATCACGGCAGCGTCCCCGACCTGGTCAAGTCGGGAAGCGACATCGTGGTCAACGGGACGATGCGCAACGGCGTCTTCGTCGCGCAGCCGGGCTCGATGATCGCCAAGTGCCCGGATCACTACAAGCCGGCCAAGTCCTCGAACACGTAATGGCCCCGCTCGGGCGCGCTGCGCTCCTCCTCGCCTTCGGCCTTGTCCTCTATGCGCTGATCGCGGGCTCGTACGCCGCCTGGAAGCGGCGACGGAGGCTCGCCCTGTCGGCACAGAACGCGCTCCTCGCCGCGTTCCCGGTGACGCTCGTCGCCGCGATCGTGCTGCTCGTCGCGCTGGGCCGCCGCGACATGACCTTCGTCTACGTCTGGCAGCACACGAGTCACAAGCTGCCTCTCGGCTACGCGCTGTCCGCCTTCTGGGGAGGCCAGGAGGGCTCGCTCCTGCTCTGGCTGCTCGTGCTCACCGGCTACGGCGGCCTCGCCGTCTGGCTCAACCGCCGCTCGCGCGAGTTGATCGCCTGGACCGTGCCCGTGTTCGGGCTCGTCGGCGTCTTCTTCGCCTTCATGCTCTGCTTCGTCTCCAGCCCGTTCCACATGCAGCCGGCTGCGGGCGACGGCAAGGGGATGGTGCCGAGCCTGCAGAACCCGTACATGCTCGCCCACCCGCCGCTGCTCTATCTCGGCTACGTCGGCCTCACCGTCCCGTTCGCCTTCGCGATGGGCGCGCTGCTCTCGGGACGGACCGACGAGCGCTGGATCGTCGCGACGCGGCGGTGGACGCTCGCCGCCTGGACGTTCCTCGGCGTCGGCCAGTTGATCGGCTCCCACTGGGCGTACGTCGAGATCGGCTGGGGCGGCTACTACGCCTGGGATCCGGTCGAGAACGCAGCGCTCATGCCGTGGCTCGCCGCGACCGCGTTCCTCCACTCGGTGATGATCCAGGAGAAGCGCGGGATGCTGAAGGTCTGGAACATGGTGCTCGTCGCACTCGCCTTCAACCTCTCGCTGTTCGGGACGTTCCTCACCCGCTCGGGCGTCGTCGACTCAATCCACTCGTTCTCGCGGAGCCCGATCGGCGGCTGGTTCCTCGCCTTCCTCGGCCTGATGATCTTCCTCTCGGTGGCGCTGATCCGCTGGCGCCTGCCGCTACTGCGGACGAAGACGAAGCTCGAGTCGCTCGTCTCGCGGGAGGCGACCTTCCTCTACAACAACCTGCTGCTCGTCGCCCTGGCGCTGACGATCCTTTGGGGCGTTCTCTACCCGATCGTCTCGGAGGCCCTGCGCGGCGAGACGCGGTCGGTCTCGAAGCCGTACTACGACTTCTTCCTCCACACGTTCGGCCTGCCGCTGCTGCTGCTCATGGGGCTTGGGCCGCTCGTGGCCTGGCGGAGGGCGTCGCTTCGCTCGCTCGGGAAGACGTTCCTCATCCCCTTTGTCACAGCGGTCGTGACCGGTGCCGTGCTGCTCGCGCTCGGTTTCGGGAGCTCGTGGCCAGGCCTGCTCGCGTACTCGTTCGGGTCCTTCGTCGCCGCGTCGATCGTGCTCGAGTTCGTGCGTGGACGAGCGGCGGCAGGCGGAGTCTTCCATCTCATTGCACGCAACCGGCGGCGCTACGGCGGCTATGTCGTGCACGCCGCGGTCGTCCTGCTCGCGATCGGCATCGCGGGCTCGAGCGCGTACCAGACGGTGCGCGAGCGCGTGCTCAGCCCCGGCCAGTCGATCACGGCGGCGGGCTACACGTTCACGTACGCCGGGAGTGCCGGCGTGCGCGGAGCGAACTACACGGGCTATCGCGCGCTCATCCCTGTATCCGGCCACGGCGAGCGATTCACCCTCAAGCCCGGCGAGAACCATTACGCCATCGAAGGGTGGGCGACCGAGGCCTCGATCTACCACGACCCGCGCTCGATCGGCGACGTCTTCACGAGGGCGCAGGCGTTGCCGACGAAGAACGGGAGGGTCGACAAGATCGACTTCCAGGTGTTCGTGAAACCGCTCATCAACTTGATCTGGGTCGCCGGCTTCGTCTTCGTGGCGGGAGCGCTGATCGCGATGTGGCCAGACGCGGTCGAGCAGCGGCGGCTCGCCGCGCGGTACGCGGCCGGCGCTGCTCCAGCGGGAATCTGACGTGGGGTGGCCGCTCGCCGTCGCGGCGATGCTCGCGGTCGTCGCCGTCGTCTTCGTCGCGCGGCCGTTCCTCCGCGATCCGTCACCCGCGAGCGACCGGCTCGACGAGCTCGCACCCGAGGCGAGGCAGCGGCTCGCGCTCGCGGAGGAGCGGGATCGCGCCCTGGCGGCGCTGAAGGAGCTCGAGTTCGACCATCGCACCGGCAAGGTGTCCGACGTCGACTACCGCGCGCAGGTCGGCCCGTTGCGCAGGCGGGCTGCCGAGGCGTTACGAGCGCTCGAAGGCGGGGCACAAGCCGGACATGAGCGCATCACCGATCGCGGACAGCGCGTGCCGTAGCTGCGGCGAGGAGCTCGTGCAGAGCGCGCGCTTCTGCCCGAGCTGCGGCGCGGCGGTGGCCGAGCTGCCGCTGCTCGAGACCGTTCCCGGCCCCGTCGTGCGGGAGAGCGTCGAACGGCGCTGGCTCGGGTTGCCCGCGCGCTTCGTCCTCCTCTGCCTCGGATTTGCGGCAGTCGGAGCCGCGATCGGGCTCTTCGCGACCGGAAGCTGGGGCTGGGCGATCGGTCTACTGATCCTGGCGCTGATCCTGCTCGCAGCTCTCGGGGAAACGACGCGACGGAGCGCCGACGAGTGGGCGCAGCACTCCTCACGCCTCGCGTCCGACGGCCGCGCACATGCGGCGACCGCTGCGGAGATCTGGCGCACGAAGCTCGATACCGCCGTCAACCGCTGGCGCACGCGGTCGCGGCTCGATGCGATCACGTACGAGCGAGGTCCGGCACTGCAGGCGCTCGGCGAGGCCGTCTGGCGAAGCGACTCGAATGCCGAGCGCCAGGCGCGGGAGCAGCTCGTGGAGCTCGAGCAGGAGGCGAAACGGATCGAAGACGCGCTCGCAGAGCAGCTCGCCGGTGCCGACGAGAGGATTCGTCGCGCGCGACTTCCGGTACAGCAGACGATGATGGTCACCCCAAACGAACCGAGCGCGCCGTACCCGCCCCCGGACGAGGGGAATCCGCCGACGCCGGCGCAGGTGCCCGAGCCGTATCCGCCGCCGGACGAGGGGACGCCTCCCGCTCCTGCGCCGGATCCCGGCCAGACCGACACCGAATAGCGGCAGGCAACCGCGACGGTAGGCTCCGCCGGCCATGCTCGGCGTCCACCATGCGGTCGCGTTCGCGGTTCTCGCTGCCACGTTCGGCGCCGCGGGGGCAGGCGCCTGGACGTACTACCGCCGGGCTGAGCCGCGTGGGCTCCTCACACACCTGCTCGCACTCGCCCAGACGCTGCTCGTCGCCCAGGTCGGCATCGGGCTCCTGCTTCTCTCGAGCCATCATCGAGCGGCAGACAAGCTTCATTACCTCTACGGGACGCTCTCGCTGCTCGCCGTGCTCGCGCCCTGGATGTACGCGCCGAACGAGCGCCGCGGACGGCTGGCGTGGTTCACCGGCGCTACGTTGGTGGCAGGAGCGCTCGCGGTGCGGGCGTATTTGACGGCCACATGAACAGCTTCTTCTCCCGCATCAACCCGTTCTTGCGCGGGATGGTGATCCTCGCGGTCATCGCGGGGCTGATCGTCGTGTTCCAGCTCGAGCAGACGCTGCTGGCGCTGAGTGTCCTCGCGCGCGTCGCCTTCATGCTGGCGATCGCCTACTTCGTCTTCCTCGTCTGGCGCGACCGGCGTGAAGGCATCTCGATGTGGCCTCAGCGGGCGCAGACGGTCTTCTACGGCGCGGCGATCGTGGCCGTCGCCGACGTCGGTGTCTACTGGTACGGCGGGGCGGTCGGCTACCAGGTGCTCGCCTTCGTCGCGGTGCTCGCGCTCTGCGGCCTCGCCATGTGGCGCACGTGGCGCGACCAGCACACGTATGTGTGATCGCACCGCGGTCTTGATTTAGCTCGCGCCGAAGCGCACGATCCCCCGATGGCGGCTGTCGAAGCCGGGATCAAGACGTTCCTGATCGCGGACGTTCGCGGATATACGCGGTTCACGCAGGAGCGCGGGGACGAGGCGGCCGCGCGGCTCGCGACGCGGTTCGCCGAGCTGGCGCGCGAAGCGATCGAGGCCGCCGGCGGGACGCTCGTCGAGTTGCGAGGCGACGAGGCGCTCGCGGTATTCGACTCGGCGCGGCAGGCGCTGCGTGCGGCGTCGGAGCTGCAGGAGCAATTCGTCGCGGAGACGGTCGCCGATCCGAGCCTTCCACTTGCGGTCGGGATCGGGCTCGACGCGGGCGAGGCCGTGCCGGTCGACGGCGGCTACCGCGGTGGAGCGCTCAACCTCGCGGCTCGGCTTTGCTCCATCGCCGGACCGGGAGAGGTGCTCATCAGTCCGGGCGTTGCGCACCTCGCCCGAAAGGTCGAAGGGCTCGAGTACGTCGAGCGTGGCGCGGTGCGGCTCAAAGGGCTCGAGAAGCCGATGGACGTGGTCGCCGTTCGACCCGAGCGTGAGGACGTCGCCCGCGAGCTTGCGTTCCGCCGGGCGCTGGATCCCGCCGCGACCGGCGCGGGCGACACCCGGAATCCGTACAAGGGACTGCGCGCCTTCGGCGAGCAAGACGCGGAGGATTTCTTCGGCCGGGAGGCGCTCACGGAGCATCTTGTCGAGCGGCTCGAGTCCACGCGCTTCCTCGCCGTCGTCGGGCCGAGCGGAAGCGGCAAGTCGTCCGTCGTCCGTGCCGGGCTGTTGCCGCGGCTCCGGGCGGGCGCGCTGCCAGGCTCCGAGCACTGGTACGTCGTCGAGATGTTCCCCGGTGCGTACCCGCTCGAGGAGCTCGAGGCGGCACTTCTGCGCGCTGCGGACAGGCCCGAGCCGGGCTTGCTCGAGCAGCTCGAACAGGACGAGCGAGGCCTGCTGCGCGCCGTCAAGCGTCTCCTCGCCGCCGACGAGTCCGAGCTCGTGCTCGTCGTGGACCAGCTCGAGGAGGTGTTCACACTGGTCGAGGACGAGACCCGCCGGACGCAGTTCCTCGCGCTGCTCGAGCGTGCGGTCACCGACCCGCACGCGAGGCTTCGCGTCGTCGTCACCCTCCGCGCCGACTTCTACGACCGCCCGCTGCTCTACAGCGGCTTCGCGGAGCTGCTGCGGGACTACGTCGAGGCGCTCGTGCCGTTGCGAGCCGAGGAGTTCGAGCGAGCGATCGCCGGCCCGGCCGAGCGCGTCGGCGCCAGGTTCGAGCCGGGCTTGACCGCTCAGCTCGTGGCAGACGTTGCCGACGCGCCCGGCGCGCTGCCCCTGCTCCAGTACGCGCTGACCGAGCTCTACGAGCGGTGCGAGGGAAACACCCTCACGGCGGACGCCTACCGCACGATCGGCGGCGTCTCGGGCGCTCTCGCGGGCCGTGCCGAGGAGATCTACGACGGGCTCGGGGAGCAGGCACAGGAGGCCGCGCGCCAGCTCTTCCTCCGGCTCGTCACGCTCGGCGAGGGAGCCGAGGACACACGGCGCCGCGTCGAGCGGACCGAGCTGGCGTCGATGGAGGTCGACCAGGACGCGCTCGAGGAGGCGATCCAGGCGTTCGGCGCGTGGCGCCTGCTCTCGTTCGACCGCGACCCGCGCACCGGGACGCCCACGATCGAGGTCGCGCACGAGGCGCTGATGCGCGAGTGGGGGAGGTTCCGCCGCTGGATCGACAGCGGACGTGAACAGGTGCGCCTGCACCGTCGGCTCGCCTCGGCGGCGCGGGAGTGGGAAGACGCCGACCGCGAGCCGAGCTATCTGCTGCGCGGCAGCAACCTCGCCCAGTTCGACGCGCTCGCCGCCGAGTTGACGATCGCACTGACGGAGCTCGAGCGCGAGTTCGTCGATGCCAGCCGCACCGCGAACGAGCTCGAGCTCGCGCGCGAGCGGCAGCGGAACCGGCGGTTGAGGACGCTGCTTGCCGGCGCTGTCGGGCTGCTCGTCCTCGCGATCATCGCGGGCGCGCTCGCGCTCGCGTCGCGCTCGAGCGCGCAGCACGAGGCCACCGTCGCGCTCGGCCGCCAGCTCGGCGCCGAAGCGGTCTCGGAGCCGCGGATCGACATCGCCATGCTGCTCGCCCGCGAGTCGCTGAACCTCGACGACTCACCTCAGACCGAAGGGACGCTGCTCGCGACCTTGCTGCGGTCACCGGCTGCCATCGCCACGTTCACCGTCCCGGACTCCGTGCGTCCCTGCTGCGCGACCAGCGTGAGCCCCGACGGCTCGGTCCTCGGTATTCCCGACAACGCCGACCATTTGCGGCTCGTCGACCCTCGGACTCGCAAGACGCTGCACGTATTCAGGAGATCTGCCTTCGGAGATCCCCCCGCGTTCAACGCAGGCGGCTCTTCGTTCGCGTTCTTCACGAGCCCGAAGGAGGGCGTGGAGTACGTCGAAGTCGCGAACGCGCGCACGCTCGCGGTCCAACGGCTGCTTCCCTTCGATCCCCAGTGGCTGCACAATCCGGCCACCAACCCGAACGTTCCTCTCTTCTTCAGCCCCGACGGACGGATGCTCTTTTACGTCTATCAGCTGACTCCCCCGGCTCCCAGCACCGCGGCGTTCGTCGATCGCTGGAACGTGGCCACCGGCAAGCTCACGGCCAAGGCGGCCCCAGTCGGTGCTGACGGTGTCAACAGCGCGGCTCTTGTCGACAGGGGACATGAGCTCGCGGTTGTCGGGACGTCGACGGTCACGTTCCTCGACACGAAGAAACTCGACGTAGTTCGCCGCGTGAGCGTCTCACCGCTCAACGGATCGACCGCGGTCAGTCCCGACGGGTCGACGCTCGCCGTGGGCTCGGACACAGGGTCGGTCACCTTCGTCAACCTCGGGACAAGACAGCAGAAGATCGGGCAAGGAGGTCATAGCGCCCCCGTCGTCACGCTCGCCTTTTCGCCGAACGGAAGGCAGTTGGTGTCGACCGCCGAGGACGGATCCGTGATCGTCTGGAACGTCCGAGCCCGGACGCGCGTAGAGCGGCTGTACGGCCATGCCGGACGGGTACTCGGCGCGGCGCTCACGAACGACGGCCGAACGCTCTTCACCTCGAGCCTCGACGGGGCCACCTTCGAGTGGGACCTCGGCACGAGCAGGAGGTTCGGACGGCAATTCTCGTTCCCTCACGTGATCTCCGACTCGACCACCCTGTCTCCGGCCACGCCGCCCTCGCCGCTGCTGGCCGTCGCACCGAGCGGCGGGCTCTTCGCCGCGAGCGCCTCGCAGTCGCGGGTCGACATCTACTCCGCGGTGTCACTCAGACACGTGGACACCGTCGCGCTCGCCCGCGGGCGCAACGTCGGTGCCGGAGCATGGGCGGGGAAGCGCTTCGTGCTGGGTGGAGACCGTGGGCTCGTCCAGTTCTGGAACGTAGGCACCCGGACCGCGCACCCGGAGAACAAGCTCCGGGGCTTGTCTCCCCAGGCGCTCGTCCGCTCGCTCGCGACCGCCGAAGGCGGTCGCGTCGTCGCGGCGACCGACGGCTGGTATGGGCCCGCGCCCAAGAACGCGGGGCCGCCGCAGGAGGGCGAATTCGCAGTCTGGCGCGACGGGAAGCTCTCCGGCGGGAAGCCGCTGAACTTGCACACATTCGGCGACACCGTCGCGCTCTCGCCGGACGGTTCGACGGCTGCAGTCGGCACCGAGCCGGTGGGGGCCGGCGCCGCACACGTTCTCATCGTCGAGACCGCGACTGGGAAGGTCGAGCGCATACTCGAGCCAAAGGCCGCGAACGGTGGCATCACCGCCCTGGCCTTCTCGCCCGACGGCACGCTCGCGACGGGCGCCTGGAGCGGCATCGTCGATCTCTGGAACCCGAAGACGGGGCAGAGCATCGGGCACCAGACGCTCGTCGCCCCGGCTCCCCTCGCCGGCATCGCGTTCGCGCCCGACGGAAAGACCTTCGCCACGACCGGCGGTTCGAGCGGCGGCGCGAGAATCTGGGTGACCGCCACCCAGCAACAGCTTGGCTCGGACTTCCCCGGCGGTGCGGGCCAGTGGGGGAACATCGGCTACACGCCCGACGGGCGGTACCTGATCTACGTCTTCGGCGACGGAACCGCCTACCGCTGGCCGATCTCGCTCGACGCCTGGGAGCAACACGCCTGTGCGGTCGCCGGCCGCAACTTCACGCCTGAGGAGTGGCAACGCTTCGTGGGCGGGCGGGCGTATTCCCGCGTCTGCGGTTAGGCCTCGACGCGGGCCGACGCGCCGTCGAGCGCCGCGAGCGCCTCTCGCACCGGCACGAAGCGACCGACGAAGATCGGCGTGTCGCGCTCGGTGTAGCGCGAGGCCTCGCTGTCGCGGAGTCGCAGCATCAGGTGCATGAAGTCGGCGGGCTCCTCGCACTCGAAGGCCGTCATGAACTCCTGGTCGTCGATCCCGAACGAGTACGTCGTGTGGTTCTTGATCCCCGGGAACTCCTCGCGGCCGATCCGGATGTGCTCGTCCATCGCCCGCTGCCGCTCCTCCTCGGTCAGCGCGTACCACGGTCGCATCTTCACGAACGGGTAGACGACGAGATACGGCAGCCCGTGCGGCGTGATCTTGCGTGCCTTGCGGGCGCTCGTGTACTGCGACGCCTTCGTCGTGGCGAGGTACGAGTAGGTCGTCTCGAGCCAGCCGGCGAGCGGGGTCGCGTTGAGCGCTGTGCCGAGCTCCTCGAGCAGGTCGTAGCGCTCGCAGATCTTCCAGAGGAAGAAGTCTGAGTCGGGCCGTACGCCCGTCGTCGAGTAGGCGCGCAGGTGCTCGAACCGCTCGGCGAAGTCTTCGACGACCTCCGCGAACGCGTCCTTGTGCGCCTGCCGCTCCTCGGCCGGCAGCCGCCGCCACGCCGGATCGACGCGGAAGAACGTGTACGCGACGTACTGGCCGTCCACGAGGCGAATGCTAGCCACGGAGATAGGCTTGGTTTCTCTGCGGGAGCAAGCGAAAGGAGCGGACGTTGAGGACGGTATTCGCCGGCGGACGGGTCTTCGACGGAACGGGCGCTGCGCTCGCAGAGGCCGACGTGGCTGTGGCCGACGGCCGGATCGTCGAGGTCGGCAGGGGGCTGGACGGGGACGAGCAGGTCGACGTCGGCGGCTCGACGCTCCTCCCAGGCCTGTTCGACACCCATGTCCACGTGATGTTCGGACACGTCGACGTCTGGAAGCTGATGCAGGAACCGTTTTCGTACCGCTTCTACGACGCGATCCGGAATCTCGACGCGACGCTGCGGGTCGGCATCACGACCGTGCGCGACGCGGGCGGCGCCGACCTGGGCGTGAAGCAGGCGCTCGCAGAGGGGATCGTCGCCGGGCCGCGTGTGCAGATCTCGATCAAGATGCTGAGCCAGACGGGTGGTCACGGCGACGGCTGGCTGCCCTCCGGCGCCCAGGCCCAGCTGTTCGCCGAGTACCCCGGCTCGCCGGGCTCGATCGTCGACGGCCCTGACGAGACTCGCCGGAAGGTCCGTGAGCTCGTACGCGCAGGCGCCGAGGTGATCAAGATCGCGACCTCCGGTGGCGTGCTTTCTCCAGGCGACAGCCCGCAGCAGCCCGGTTTCGACGTGGAGGAGATCGAGACGATCGTCGGCGAGGCACGTGCGGCCGGGCTCTCGGTGATGTCGCACGCCCAGTCGACGGACGGCATCAAGAACGCCGTGCGCGCGGGCGTACGCTCGATCGAGCACGGCATCTACCTCGACGACGAGGCGATCGAGCTCATGCTCGAGCACGGCGCCTATCTCGTCCCGACCCTCGTCGCTCCGCTCGGCGTGATCAGGGCCTTCGAGGCGGGCGCGCCCATCCCCGACTGGGCCGTTGCCAAGGCGCGCGAGGTCATCGAGGCGCACCGTGACTCCTTCCGGCGCGCGGTCGGGGCGGGCGTCAAGGTGGCGATGGGAACCGACGCCGGCGTCGTCCCGCACGGCACGAATCTGGACGAGCTCCAGCTGATGGCCGAGGGAGGCATGAGCCCCGAGGGCGTAGTCGTCGCGACGACGCGGACCGCCGCCGAGCTGATGGGGCTCGACGGTGAGCTCGGCACCATCGAGCCGGGCAAGCGTGCCGACCTCGTCGTCGTCTCGGGCGACCCGTTCGACTTCGGTGACCTCGCCGGGCGGATCGAGCGCGTCTACCAGGACGGCCGGCTCGTGGTCGAGGCCACGCCCGAGCCGGTGGCTGCAGCGGTCTAGCCGCCAGGCGCACGGCTACGGTGGCCGTCGTGGCCGGGCGACTCGAAAACCAGCTCAAAGCGCTGCCGGCACGGCCCGGCGTCTACCTCTTCCGCGACGCGGACGGCGACGTGCTCTACGTCGGGAAGGCGAAGTCGCTGCGACCGCGCGTGCGCTCGTACTTCCAGAAGACGACCGACGGGCGCGCGCAGATCCGCAGCCTCCCGGAGCGAGTCGCGGACGTCGAGGTGATCGTGACCGGCAGCGAGGTCGAGGCGCTCCACCTCGAGCAGAACCTCGTCAAGCGGCACCGGCCGCCGTTCAACGTCCGGCTGCGCGACGACAAGTCGTTCCCGTATATCGCTGTCACGGTCGAGGACGAGTATCCGCGGGTCATGTTCACGCGGGAGCGGCACCGCGCAGGGGTCTGGTACTTCGGCCCGTACGCGAACGCGAAGAAGGTGCGCGAGACGCTCGACGTCCTCAACCGCGTCTTCCGCTACCGCCCGTGCGAGGGGCCGAAGCCCGGCCGCCACAGCGGGATTCCGTGCCTCGACTATCACATCGATCGCTGCCTGGCGCCGTGTGTCGGCTACGTGTCGCAGGAGGACTACCGCGGCATCGTCGACGGGGTGATCGAGTTCCTCTCGGGCGACGTGAAGCCGATCCAGCGCGAGCTCGAGCGGCGCATGCAGGAGGCGGCTGCCGAGGAGCGGTTCGAGGACGCGGCGCGCTACCGGAACCGGCTTTTCGCAGTCCAGCACCTCGTCGAGCGGCAGGCGGTCGAGCGGCAGTCGGTCGGGACGGCGGACGTGATCGGCTTCGCGGCGGAGGGCGACCGCGCCGTCGTCCAGATCTTCCCGTTGCGCGGCGGCAAGATGGTCGACCGGCACTCGTTCCACCTCGAGAACGTCGGCGGCCAGGACGTGACGACGATCCTCGAGTCGTTCGGCCTCGAGTACTACGGCAGCGCGCCGAGTGTGCCGCCGCAGATCGTCGTCCCGAACGACGCTGGAGACCTATCAGCCCTCGGCGAGCTCCTGTCGGAGCGGCGTGGCGCGCGCGTGGAGATCCGCACCGCTGAGCGCGGCGAGAAACGGCGGCTGCAGCGGCTCGCCGACGAGAACGCGCTTCACGTGCTCACGAGCGACCTCGCGCAGGGCGAGCAGCGGCGGCTGCGCCGCGGCGAGGCGCTCGAGCAGCTGCGCGAGACGCTCAACCTCGAGGCGCTGCCGCTGCGCATCGAGTGCTTCGACATCTCGACCGCAATGGGCCAGGACAACGTCGGCTCGATGGTCGTCTTCCAGGACGGACTGCCGAAGAAGGCCCACTACCGCAAGTTCGCGATCCGTGGCCAGGAGGGGATGGACGACTTCGCGGCGATGGGGGAGATGGTCTCGCGGCGGTTCGCGCGGCTCGCCGCCGGGCCGACGGCGGACGACTACGACGAGTCGTTCGCCGCCACGCCGAACCTCGTGGTCGTCGACGGCGGCAAGGGCCAGCTCGCGGCCGCGATCGCCGCGATGCAGGCGTTCGACCTCCCGCGCGTCGCCGTGATCGCGCTCGCCAAGCGCGCGGAGGAGGTGTTCGTGCCGGGTCGCGCGCAGCCAGTCGTGCTGTCACGCCACGATCCGGGGCTCCAACTGTTGCAGCGGATCCGCGACGAGGCGCACCGGTTCGCCGTCGGATTCCACCGGCAGCGCCGCGAATCGCGCGGCTTCTCGTCGCTGTTCGACGAGCTCGAGGGCGTCGGGCCCGCACGGCGGCGCGCGCTGCTCAACCACTTCGGCTCGGTCGACGCGATGCTCGCCGCGGCTCCCGAGGAGCTCGAGGGCGTCCCAGGAGTGCCGGCCAAGGTGGCGCGCAGCGTCTACGCCCAGCTGCACAAAGCCGGCGGCGGGGCCGGGCGGGCCTAGACGCGGTGGCTGCCTCCGGGCCGACCGCCGCCCTGCGGCTGATCGGCGATCGGAATTTCGGCCCGTACTTCGTCGGCAACGCGGCCTCGGCGAGCGGGACGTGGTTCCAGAACCTCGCCGCCGCGCTCCTCGTCTATCGGCTGACCCACCACTCGGCGTTCCTGCTCGGGGTGCTCAACTTCGGCAACTTCGTGCCGGTGCTGGTGCTCGCGCCGTGGGCGGGCAGCGCGGCCGACCGGTTCGACCGCCGGCGGCTGCTCCTCGTGACCCAGCTCGTGTCGGCGGCGCTGTCCGGCGCGCTCGCAGCCCTCGCGTGGGGTGGGCTCGCGCACGTCTGGGTCGTGATCATGTTCGCGCTCGCGCTGGGGACGATGAGCGCGTTCAGCGCCCCCGCGTCGATGGCCCTGATCGGGAACCTCGTGCCGCGCGAGCAGCTCGCCTCCGCGGTTGCGCTGAACTCGATGACGTTCAACCTCGCCCGCGCGATCGGACCGGTGCTCGCGACGGTCTCGGTGAAGACACTCGGCATCCCGGCGTCGTTTGCGATCAACTCGGGCTCGTATCTCCTGCTCGTGGTGGGCGTGCTGGTCGTCCGCTCGACGGAGCGCATCCACGCGTCTCGGGCGGAGACGCGCCTGCGAGAGAGCCTGCGTCTCGTCCGTCGGCAACCGGAGCTGCTCGCCTTCCTCCTCATCGTGACCGCGGTCGGGTTCGCCTCCGACCCGGTGAACACCGAGGCGCCGGCGTTTGCGCGGGCGTTCGGCCGGGCCGACAGCGAGGCCGGCTTCATCATCGGAGCCTTCGGCGCCGGCGCGGTTATCGCGGCCTTCCTGCTCGCGGGCCGTGTCGCCGGCTCGCGACGGCGGATGGTGCTCACGCTGCTGCTGCTCGGCGGCGGGATGATCGCCTTCTCGCTCTCGCGCTGGTTGCCGCTCGGCTTCGTCCTGCTCGCAGTCGCCGGCTGCGGCTATCTCGCGTCGAACACGTCCGCGACGAGCCGGCTCCAACTCGCCGTGGAGGAGCAGCAGCGCGGCCGGATCATGGCGCTCTGGAGCGTCGCGTTCCTCGGCTTTCGTCCGGCGGCGAGCCTGCTCGACGGCGCCGTCGCGGGAGCTTTCGGCGTGCGGGCGGCGGGCGTCGTGCTTGCGATGCCGGCGCTTGCCGGCGCGGCGGCGATCCTCGTTGTGCCGCGCCTCGCGCGCTACCGGTCGGCGTCCGCCTCGGGACCGAGGAACGGGTAGCGGTAGTCGCGAGGCGGCACAAACGTCTCCTTGATTGCGCGGGGGCTGACCCACCGGATCAGGTTCCACATCGAGCCCGCCTTGTCGTTCGTGCCCGAGGCGCGCGCGCCGCCGAACGGCTGCTGGCCGACCACCGCACCCGTCGGCTTGTCGTTCACGTAGAAGTTTCCCGCTGCGTAACGGAGCCGATCTCGCGTCAGTTCGATCGCGTCGAGGTCGCGCGCGAAGACGGCGCCGGTGAGCCCGTAGCTCGTCCCGTTGTCGACGAGGTCGAGCGTGTCCTCGTACCGTGAGTCGTCATAGACGAACGCGGTGACGACGGGGCCGAAGAGCTCTTCCTTCATCGTGCGGAAGTCGGGGTCGGATGTCTCGATCACGGTCGGCTGGACGAACCAGCCGTCGCTGTCGTCGTAGTTGCCCCCGGCGATCACCTGGGCCTTGCCACCGGAAGCATTCGCCTCCTCGATCGCCTCCTTCTGGGTGGCGAAAGAGCTCGCGTCGATCACCGCCCCGACGAAGTTCGAGAAGTCGGCGACGTCGCCCATCTTCATCTCGCCGATCTCGTCGGTGACGCGTTCGCGCACCTGCGGCCACAGGCTCGCGGGCGCGAAGACGCGGGAGGCTGCCGAGCACTTCTGGCCCTGGTACTCGAACGAGCCGCGGAGAATCGCGGTCGCGAGGGCTTCGGCGTCGGCGCTCGGGTGGGCGACGATGAAGTCCTTACCGCCGGTCTCACCGACGACCCGCGGATAGTTGCGATAGCGCGCGATCTTGTCCCCGACCGTCTTCCACATCCCCTGGAACACGGGAGTCGAGCCGGTGAAGTGGATGCCCGCGAGGTGCTCGCTCGCGAGCGCCGGATCGCCGACGGCCGCGCCGGAGCCGTAGACGAGGTTGATCACACCGGGAGGCAGGCCCGCTTCCTCGAAGAGCTCCATGAGGAAATGCGCGCTGACGGCCGCGGTCGAGGCGGGCTTCCAGACGACGGTGTTGCCCATCAGCGCCGCGGAGGTGGGGAGGTTGCCGGCGATCGACGTGAAGTTGAACGGCGTGACGGCGAAGACGAAGCCCTCGAGCGGGCGGTACTCGAGCCGGTTCCAGACGCCGGGCGAGGAGATCGGCTGCTCCTCGTAGATGCGCGTCATGTACTGGACGTTGAAGCGCCAGAAGTCGATCAGCTCGCACGCGGCGTCGATCTCGGCCTGATGTGCCGTCTTCGACTGGCCGAGCATGGTGGCGGCGTTCAGGGTCTGCCGCCAGGGGCCGGCGAGGAGCTCTGCCGCGCGGAGGAAGACTGAGGCGCGGTCCTCCCACGGCGTCCGCGACCAGTCCTCCCACGCATCGGCGGCGGCTGCGATTGCGCGGTCCACCTCGGCGGCGCCTCCCTTGTGCACGTCGGCGAGGACGTGGCTCCGCCTGTGTGGCATGACGGCTTCGAACGTGTCACCGGTCTGGACGTCCTCGCCGCCGATGACGAGCGGGATCTCGAGCCTCTGGCCGGAGAGCTCGTCGAGGCGCCGCCGGAGCTCCTTGCGTTCCGGGCTGTCCGGCTCGTAGCCGAGCACCGGTTCGTTGTAGGGCTCCGGAACGCGGAAGATGGCGTGAGTGCTCACTGCGGCGATTCTAGGATTCGGGATGGTGTCGGTGACGCAGGTCGCCTACGAGGTCGAGGGCTGGGGAGTCGGTGAGCTCGTGGTTGCCGACGATCGGGTCGTGTGGCACGACCTGCCCTGGCCACGCGTACAGCGGGTTGGGCCGGAGGGGATCGGCGGTGCCAATGGTCCATCCCAAACCCCCACCCACCGGGGGCTAGGGCCAGGCGTATCACGGAAAGCGTCAGGTAAGGGTCGTGCGTTCGTCACAGAAGTCGTGCAACTGCTGCAGGCGTACTTCGCCGGCGAGCGGGTGCCGCTCGAGGACGTGCCGGTCGATCTCGATTACGAGACGCCGTTTCTCACGAGCTGTGCGAGCGCGCTGCGCACGATCCCGCGCGGCGAGGTGGTCACGTACGGCGAGCTCGCTGCTCTCGCCGGCCGACCCGGCGCGGCTCGCGCCGCCGGGAGCTTCTGCGCGCGCAGCCGCCTCTCCATCTTCGTGCCGTGCCACCGCGTCGTCTCGGCCGGTGGTCTCGGGCCGTACGGCTCCTACGGCACCGGCTACAAACGTCGTCTCCTCGCGCTCGAGGGTTACGAACATGCCGACGCTGTCTGACGACCTGCGGGAGGAATTGGCGGGGATCTCGCCGACGAGCGACTGCGACCGGCTCGCCGAGCTCTCCGGGCTCTTCCATGTCGCCGGTCGCGCGCATCTCCGCGGCCGCGGAAGCGTCGATGTCCACCTCGACGTCTCCAGCTCCACGGTCGCCCGCCGCGCCTTCGCGCTGCTGCGGGCCTGCGGCGTGAGGTCCGAGATCCGCACGTACCCGCGCCGTGCGTTCGACCAGGCGACCCGCTATCAGCTCCTCGTGGAGGGCTCGGAGGACGCCTACGCGGCGCTGAACCGGGCCGGCGTGCTCGACCGCTCTCACCGGCCGCTTCGCAGCCCGCCAGGCCGCGTCGTAGCCCGTCGCTGCTGCGCCGCCGCCTACCTCCGCGGCGCGCTCCTCGGCTCTGGGTCGCTGAGCGGCCCGAGAGGCCCACACCTCGAGATCCGGACGGCGGAAATCGACGGCGCGCGCTTCCTCGCCGGGCTCGCCGAGCGGCTCGGCGGCGAGCTCCACGTGCAGGAGCGCAGCTCCCACGCGACCGCCTACGCGAAGGGAACCGAGTCCATCGCGGATGTCCTCGTCGCCGCGGGCGCGATCGACCTCGTCCTCGGCCTCGAGGAGCAAGCCGTGCTCGCCGCGACGCGCGCCGACGCCAACCGGCTCGCGAACGCAGACCACGCGAATCTCGTCCGCACCGGCCGTGCGGCGCATGCGCAGCTGGAGGCGCTCCACCGCCTCGACGTCGACGCGCTCCCCGACGACTTGCGCGAGATCGCCCTCCTCCGGCTGCGTCATCCGACGGCCTCCACCGCGGAGCTCGCGCGGCGCTGCAAGCCCGGATTGTCGAAGGCTGCCGCCTACCGGCGACTCCGGCGTTTGCAGGAACTTTCGCGTCTCTGAAGTACGTCGTTATCCGTTGCAAGTCGCCTAGCGCGGCAACAACGCAAGAGTCATACTCGCCTCGGCGGGTTCCTGCTCGTCCGGCGGCGGATTCAGACCCCGTCTGCCGTCAGGTCTCGAGCGGGTGAGGGACCGGGAGGGTCGTCCTCGGAGCTTCCCGGTCCGCCCGCCAGCCTGCGGCGCCGTTACTAGACTCGCTTCGAGAGCGATCACGGGAGGCTTGGACGATGGCGAAGACCAGGGTGGGCATCAACGGCCTCGGCCGTATCGGCAGGAACTTTCTGCGCGCGCAGCTCGAGCACGGAGGCGACTTCGAGATCGTGGCCGCGAACGACATCGGCGACACGAGGACGATGGCGCACCTGCTCAAGCACGACTCGGTGCTTGGGCAGCTGGACGTCCCGGTCGAGGCGAGCGACGACTCGATCACCGTCGACGGTCACGAGATCAGGTTCCTCTCCGAGCGCGATCCGGCGAACCTCCCGTGGGCGGATCTGGGCGTCGACGTCGCGATCGAGTCGACCGGGCTGTTCACGGATCGACCCAACGCCGAGAAGCACCTCCAGGCGGGTGCGAAGAAGGTCGTGATCTCCGCTCCGGCGACGGACCCGGACCTCACGATCGTGCTCGGCGTCAACGACCGCGAATACGACCCCGAGCAGCATCACATCGTCTCCAACGCCTCCTGCACGACGAACTGCGTCGCGCCGGTGGCGAAGGTGTTGCACGAGGCGTACGGCGTCGAACGCGGCTTCATGACGACGATTCACGCGTACACGAACGATCAGCAGACGCTCGACCTCCCCCACAAAGACCTGCGCCGAGCCCGCGCTGCGGCGATCAACCTTATCCCGACCTCGACGGGGGCTGCCCGCGCGATCGGGCTCGTGCTGCCCGACCTCAAGGGAAAAGTCGACGGGATGTCGATGCGCGCACCGGTTCCGATCGGCTCGATCGTCGACCTCGTCGTCCAGATTGGCGCCGAGCCGTCGGCCAAGGAGGTCAACGAGCTGTTCCGCTCGCACGCCGACACGGGGGACCTCGAAGGGATTCTCCAGTTCACCGACGAGCCGATCGTCTCGAGCGACATCGTCCACTCGTCGTACTCGTCGATCTTCGACAGCGGCTTGACGATGGCGAACGGGCCGCTCGTCAAGGTCTTCTCCTGGTACGACAACGAGTGGGGATACAGCTGCAGGCTCGTCGATCTCGTGGCCAGAATCGGCGCGACGCTGCCGGCCACCGTCGGGGCGTAAGGAGCGACGATGCGCATGCCGCGCTCTGTCCGCGACGCCGACGTCGCGGGGAAAACCGTCCTGGTCCGCGCAGACCTCAACGTGCCGCTCGATGACGGCCGGGTCGCCGACGACACGCGCATCCGCGCCTCGCTGCCGACGCTCCGGCTCTTGCTCGAGCGCGACGCCGACGCGCTGCGCGTCTGCTCACACCTCGGCCGGCCTAAGACGGATGAGGACCGCGCGAAGTACGCAATGGCACCGGTCGCCGCGCGGCTTCGTGAGCTCCTGCCGGACGAGCGCGTCGACGTGCTCGAGAACACTCGGTTCGATGCGGGGGAGACGACGAACGACGAGCGCTTCGCGCGTGAGCTCGCCGACGGCTGCGATCTCTACGTCGACGACGCCTTCGGCTCGGCGCATCGCGCGCACGCCTCGACCGAGGCCGTGGCGCATCTGCTGCCGGCGTACGCCGGCCTCCTGCTGCTCGACGAGCTCGCGCATCTCGGCCGTCTGCTCGGCGAGGTCGAGCGGCCGTTCGCGCTCATCTCGGGCGGAGCGAAGGTGGAGGACAAGCTCGGGGTCCTGAGCAACCTCGGGGGCCGGGCGGACACCGTGCTGATCGGCGGCAAGATGGCCGAGGAGCTGCGCGACGAGAATCCTCTCGACTTCGAGGTCGAGCTGCCGGTGGACGTCGTGGGCGCCGCCGAGTTCGCGGCCGACGCGGAGAGTCGGGTGTGCGGCTACGACGAGCTCCCGAGCGGTTGGCTCGGCCTCGACATCGGGCCCAAGACGCGCGAGCGCTTCGCGGAGCGGCTCGCCGAGGCACGCACGATCTTCTGGAACGGCCCGATGGGCGTCTTCGAGTGGCCGCGGTTCGCGGACGGGACGAAGGCCGTTGCGGAAGCGGTCGCCGCGAACGGCGCAGCCTTCTCGGTCGTCGGGGGCGCCGATTCGGTGCGTGCGCTGAACGAGCTCGGCCTCGCCGACCGTGTCTCATGGGTCTCTACCGGCGGCGGCGCGAGCCTCGAGCTACTCGAGGGCAAGGAGCTGCCCGGCGTGGCGGCGATTCCGGCCGCATAAGATCGCCTCGTGCTGATCGCCGGCAACTGGAAGATGTTCCGCGGGCCGGATCCCGCCGCGCTCGCCGGCCTCGACGCCGTGATCTGCCCTCCCTTCACCCGCCTCCACGACTGCGTCGACGCGGGCCTGACCACTTTTGCGCAGAACGTCCACTGGGAGCCCGAGGGCGCGTACACGGGTGAGGTCTCGGCGCCACTGCTGCTGGAGGTCGGCGTCGTCGGCGTCCTCGTCGGTCACTCCGAGCGGCGGCAGTACTTCTGCGAGACCGACGAGACTGTCGCGCGGCGGACCCGAGCTGCGCTCGACGCGGGCCTGCGTGTGATCGCATGTGTCGGCGAGACGCACGAACAGCGCGAGCGCGACGAGACGGAGGACGTTCTCCGCCGCCAGCTCGCGGTCCTCGAGCCGCATCCGGACCTCGTTCTCGCGTACGAGCCGGTTTGGGCGATCGGCACGGGGCTCACCGCGACGCCCGAGCTGGCGCAGGAGGCACACGCCTTCATCAAGTCGCTCCTCGACGCGCCGGTGCTCTACGGCGGCTCGGTCAAGCCGGACAACGCCGCCGCACTGCTCGCGCAGCCCGACGTCGACGGCGCCCTCGTCGGCGGCGCGTCTCTCGACGTCGACTCCTTCCAGGCGATATGCGAGACGGCCGCGCGTATCCCCTCGTAGCGCTCGTCATCCTCGACGGGTGGGGGATCGCCCCCGCCGGGCCGGGGAACGCCGTCGAGCTTGCCGAGACGCCCGTGTTCGACCGCCTTTGGCACGGCTTTCCGCACGCGCAGCTCGCCGCCTCGGGCGAGGCTGTGGGGCTGCCGGACGGCCAGATGGGCAACTCCGAGGTCGGCCACCTGACCATCGGCTCCGGCCGCATCCTCTTTCAGGACCTCGTCCGCGTGAACAGGGCGATCGAGACGGGAGAGCTGTTCGAGAACGAGGCCCTACTCGGCGCGTTCGAGCGAGGGGAGAACGTGCATCTCCTCGGTCTCGTGTCGCACGGGGGCGTGCACTCGCACGTCGATCACGTGCGGGCGCTGCTCCAGTTCGCGCCCGAGAAGACGTGGATCCACGCCTTCACCGACGGACGCGATGTCTCGCCGCATTCCGCGGTGCACGATCTCGCCGAGCTCCCCGTCGATCGCATCGCCACGGTTGTCGGCCGCTACTACGCGATGGATCGGGACAAGCGCTGGGACCGCACCGAGCGCGCGCTTCGCGCGATCGTCGACGGCGAAGGAAAGCACGCGGACGATCCGGTCGCCGCCGTGCAGGCGAGCTACGACTGCGGGATCACCGACGAGTTCATCGAGCCCGTCGTGATCGACGGCCGCCCGCGCCTCGATCCCGGGCGCGACACGGCGATCTTCTTCAACTTCCGGCCCGACCGCGGCCGGCAGCTCTCGGAGAAGCTCGGCGAGCTCGGCGTCGACCTGACCACGATGACGCGCTACCGCGACGATCTCGAGTTCCCCGTTGCCTTTCCCGAGCACCTGGTCGAGAACGTGCTCGCCGAGGTGCTCTCGGCTCACGGTGTCCGCCAGCTCCACGCCGCCGAGACCGAGAAGTACGCCCATGTCACGTACTTCCTCGACGGCGGTCGCGAGGAGCCGTTCGCCGGCGAGGAGCGGATCCTCGTCGACTCGCCGCGCGACGTGCCGAGCTACGACCACAAGCCGGAGATGTCGGCATCCGAGCTCGCCGAACGCGTGATGCGGGGGATCGAAGAGGCCGGCCCCGGGTTCGTCGTCGTCAACTTCGCGAACCCGGACATGGTCGGCCACACCGGAGAGATTCCGGCGGTCGTGCGGGCGGTGGAGACAACCGACGAGTGCCTCGGCCGTGTCGTGGATGCCGTCGATGGTGCGGGAGGCGTTGCGCTCGTGATCGCCGATCACGGGAACGCCGAGACTCTGCTCCAGGAGGACGGTGTCAGCCCTCACACCGCCCATACGACGAACCCCGTTCCGGTGCTCCTGACCGCTCAGGGAGCGCGGTTGCGGGACGGTGAGCTCGCCGACGTGGCGCCGACGATCCTCGCTCTGCTCGGGCTCGAGGCGCCGTCCGAGATGACCGGCAGAAATCTCGTACAAATCCCGTGAATTTTCGGTCTATACTGCGGCACCTTGTCGCTGCCCCAGCCTGATCACGGCGTACTGCGGAAGGCGCAGCGGGGCGATGAACGAGCCTTCTCGATCATCGTCCGCGCTTACCAGATCCCTGTCTACAACTACGTGCTGCGCATGGTGGGCGATCGCTCGCTCGCCGAGGACCTGACGCAGGAGGTCTTCCTCCGCGTGTTCCAGGGACTGCCGCGGTTCTCGCTGCGCTCGAAGTTCACGACGTGGCTCTTCCAGGTGACGAAGAACCGCGTCCTCGACGAGCTCCGGGCCACGGAGCGTAGGCCGCGGGCGGTCGTGGATCTCGACGACATCCCGCCGCTCGAGGTCGTGGACGCGCCGTTCGAGCGGCTCGAGGCGATCGACGCCGTCTGGCGTGCGGTCGAGCGGCTCAGCGTCGACCTGAAGATGGCGCTCCTGCTGCGTGACGTCGTCGGTCTCTCCTACGGCGAGATCGCCGAGTCGCTCGAGGTCACGCTTGCGACGGTCAAGTGGCGGATCTGGAAGGCACGCGAGGACGTCCAGCTGGCGCTCGCGCGTGAGGGCATCGAGGTCTTCGAGGAGCGCGAGGTGCCGGCAGCCGTGGCTCCCGTCGCCGCCGTCGCGACCGTTCCCGTGCTCGCCCCGCCTGCTCTGCCGGCTGCCTGAGCGACTAGAGCCCTAGCTCGAGCCGCGCGGCGAGGAGCTCGGGTAGGCCTGCCTCCCGCATCTCGCGCTGTGTCCGCTCGACGTCGTACTCGACGCGGCGGAAGCTCGCGTGCCGCGCGTCGAGGTCGAGCAGGAGGAACGCGGCCCGGGGGTCGCCGTCACGCGGCTGGCCGACCGAGCCCGGATTGAGGAGGGCCCGGGTGCCGGCGAGGTCGAGCTCCGTTCCCGCCGCAGCGACGCCACCGGTCAGATCGCCGTCCGACTGCACGACCTGCAGCGCGACGTGGCTGTGCCCGACGAGCACGAGCGGTGAGCCTGCGAGCTCGATCGTCGCCAGGGCGGCCTCGTCACCGAGGACGTACTCCCAGATCGGGTCGCGCGCCGAGCCGTGGTACAGCTCCACGCCGTGGGCGACTCCCTGCGGCTTCAGCCCGTCGAGGAGCGCCTGCCCTTCGGCCTTCAGCACATCACGTGTCCACGTCGCCGCGAGACCGGCATCGCCGTGGAACTCTTCGAGGTCGATCGCTCCCTGCACCGCGAGGTCGTGGTTGCCCGCGAGGCAGACGTCGGCGCGTTCCGCGATCGCTGCGCAGCACTCGTTCGGCCGCGGCCCGTAGCCGACGACGTCGCCGAGACACCAGAGCTCGTCAGGCGCCTCCGCGTCGATCGCCGCCAGCACCGCGTCCAGCGCGTGCAGGTTCGAGTGGATGTCGGAGACGACCGCGACGCGCATGAGCGGACGCCAACGCTAACCCGGCGAGAACAGGCACCGTCGCTGCCACCTCCGAGGTGACGAGGAGGAGCAGGCCCCAGAGGCCGGCGACGACCCCGGTTATCACCGCAGCGGCGAGCTTGCGTTTCCCGGCGACGACGACGCCGAGCAACGCCGGGGCGAGCAGGTCGAGCCAGCCCATGAGCGCCGAGCCGAAGGTCGCCTGCTGCAGGCTCGGCAGAGGCATCCCGGCGGCGTGGGGGAGCGGGACGTTTTCGAGCGTGTTCGTCGCCTGCTGCACACCTGTCGTACCCCACACGAGAATGACGTCGAGGGCCGCGAGGCCAACCAAGCCGACGCGGATCGACCACGCGGGTGCGACCATCGCTATGGCGGAGGCCGCCGCGAGGCAGGCGAGCGCGACCAGCGACAACCCCGCCGCGTCGCGCTCGAGCCCGTCGGCCAGCCACGCCGCGAGCCAGAGCCCGGCGGCGGCCGGCGGCCAGAGCCACCACCGCTCGCTCCCGCGGAAGAGCCCGCCCGCGGCGGCGAGCACCGGTGTCCCGAACGTCGCGAGCAGGGCGAGCCCGCGAGGCCCACCCGGGACGAAGTTGATGACGACGACGCCAACCGCAAGCAGCGCCGCCGGCACCGCGAGCCAGACCCAGCTCCGCCCGCGCGGACGCGCTCGGCGCGCGGGTGCCGCCGCCGTCGCCGCCTGCGCCGCGCAGAGGACCGCGTACGACGGAACGAGGGAAAGCGTCAGCTCTCGGAGGTGTCGTCCGTGTGGTCGGGCGCCTCGGGCAGGTTCCGGATGCCCTCGCGCGTCACGTACTTCGACCACGAGTCCTGCAGCGCCTCGATCAGCTCGGGGATGAACCGGACCGACGCATTCACCCGCGCGACGACCGCGCCCGGAACATCTCCCTCCTCGACCTCGTGCTCGATCCGCGCGAACGTCAGCGTGAACTCGTACGGCGAGAAACTGACGTTGGCGAAGTTCGCGTACGTGCCCGCGACCAGCTCGGCGGGCATCTGGATGTTGAGCCGCCGCTCGCCGGGTTCCGGCTCGGGTAGGTCGAGCCCGTCGTCTTCCATGGCCACATACTAGGCCCGTGCCCGCCAAGATTCGCCTGCACCAGATCGAACGCCTGCTTGCCGCGATGGCGGTGACGCTCGCAGGCGGCACGATCGCGTTCCGGGAGACGCTGCACGAGTCGTGGTTCCGGTCGTTCTACCGTGCCGTGGTCACGGTCACACTGACCGGCCTCGACACGGTTCCCACGGGCGCCGGCCCACGCATCGTCTCCCTCGTCCTCGTCGGCGTCGGCATCACGATCCTCGGCTACGCGGGTGCGGTTATCGTCGAGGCGGTGGCCGGCGGCGTGATCAGTGGGGCGCTGGCCGAGCGCCGGAGGGAGCGGACGATCGAGCACCTGCACGACCACTTCATCATCTGCGGCTACGGCCGCGTCGGCCGCCGCGTCGCCGAGGAGTTCCAGGCCGCGGACGTGCGGTACGTCGTACTCGATTTCCACGAGGACGCGGTCGCCGCGGCGAAGGACGACGGCGTGCTGTTGATCGACGGCGACGCGACGAACGACGAGAACCTGCGCCGCGGCGGCCTCGATCGTGCGCGCGGCCTCGTCGCGGCGTCCGATTCGGACGCGGACAATCTCTATGTCGTCCTTTCGGCGCGCTCGGTTCGTCCCGACCTGACGATCGTGGCGCGTGCCTCCGGCGCGGACGCCGAGCGGAAACTCGTCCTCGCCGGTGCGGACCGGATCGTCCTCCCGTACACGGCCGCGGGAAGAGTGATGGCGAACCTCGTCCTCAAGCCCCAGGTGACGGCGTTCCTCGACGTGGTGACGACCGCCACCGGGCCGGACCTCCAGCTCGCCGAGATCGAGGTGCGGCGGACGTGCGCCGCGGCGGGGCGGACGATCCGAGAGCTCCGCATCCGGCACGAGACGGGGGCGATCGTGATCTCGCTCCGGAAGCCGGACGGGAGCTTCGACACGACGCCGGAGCCGGACACACCGATCGAGGTCGGCGACGTCCTGATCGGCGTCGGCTCGCCCGACGAGATCCGAGCGCTCGAAGACCTCTTCACCCCGCGCGAGACCGTTGCCGGCTGATCCCGTCAGCAAGCTCGCTGCCGCGCTCGCCTCCGCCGCGGGCGCCGACGTCGAGCTCGAGCGGCCCGGCGAGGCGGAGCACGGCGACTACGCGACGAACGTCGCGCTGCGCCTGGCCGGGACGCGGCGCCAAGCGCCACGCGAGGTCGCGGCCGAGATCGCGGAGGCAGCCGCCGGGCTCGAGGGAGTCGAGCGAGCCGAGGTCGCCGGCCCCGGGTTCGTCAACCTCTTCCTGCGGGACGAGTGGCTCTCGGCGGCGCTCGCCGAGATCCTCGCGGACGAGGACGCGTTCGGCGGCGGGGGCGTGGGCGAGCCGGAACGCGTGCAGGTGGAGATGGTCTCCGCAAACCCAACAGGTCCGCTCCACGTCGCTCACGGTCGCAACGGCGCGTACGGCGACGCAATCGCCCGCCTCTTCGCGCTCGCCGGTCACGTCGTCGAGCGCGAGTACTACTACAACGACGCCGGCGGCCAGATGGACCGCTTCCGCGCGTCGGTCGAAGCGGCGCGGCGTGGCGAGGAGCCGCCCGAGGACGGTTACCGCGGCGCGTACATCGAGGATCTCGCAGCTCTCAAGGGCGACCCGGTGCCGCTCATGCTGAAGGAGATCGAGACGTCGCTCGAGCGGTTCCGGATCCACTTCGACAGCTTTCGCCGGCAGAGCGAGCTCGAGCTGCTGCTCCCGGAGCTCCTACCTCGGCTGGACACGTACGAGAAGGACGGCGCCCTCTGGGCGCGCTCGTCCGCGCACGGCGACGACGAGGATCGCGTCCTGCTCCGCTCGGGCGACCGCTCGCCCACGTACCGCGCGGCGGACGTCGCCTACCTCGTCGACAAGCTCGACCGCGGCTTCGACCGCGCGATCTACGTTCTCGGCGCCGACCATCACGGCACCCGCAACTGGTATGCGGCGGTCGCGCGGATGCTCGGCTACGACCCCGAGCGGGTCGAGGTGCTGCTCTATCAGATGGTCAACCTCACGAAGGGAGGCGAGCAGACCCGCCTCTCGCGGCGGCGCGGCGACATCGTCTTCCTCGACGACTTCATGGACGAGATCGGCGTCGATGCCGCCCGCTGGTATCTCGTCAACCGCGGCCCCGACCAGACGATCGACCTCGATGTCGACCTCGCGTCGGAACGGTCGCAGAAGAACCCGGTCTACTACGTCCAGTACGCGCACGCCCGGATCGCCGGGATCCTGCGGAACGCTCCTGACAACGCTAGTAACAAGTTGTTACTTGCCGGCCCGCTCGCTCCCGAGGAACGGGAGCTCGTGAAGCGGCTCGCGGAGCTCCCGTCGGTCGTGGCCGACGCGGTCGAGAAGCGCGGCCCGCAGGGAGTTCCCGCCTACGCGATCCGCGTCGCCGACGACTTCCACCGCTTCTACCACGAGCATCGAGTCCTCGAGAGCGAACAGCAGGAGTTCCGGCTCGGGCTCTGCCGGGCGACCCGCACTGTCATCGCGCGCTGTCTCGGGCTCGTGGGTGTCGACGCGCCCGACCGGATGTAACACTTCAGGGCGTGGACGGCCTGCTCCTCACGCGTCGTGAGCGTCTGCGCGGTTACAGCGAGAAGACGGGGCTCATCGTCGGCCCCTCCGTCGTGCTGGCACTCGTCGAGCTCGCGCTCGGTCTCTGGGTGGTCGCGATCTTCGTGTTGGCGATCGCAGGCATGGTCGCGCTCGCCGGCGGCTCGAGCCTCCGAACCCGCAAAGGTTCGGCCGTCTTCGGCGTTTGCCTGGTCGCTGCGATCCTCCTCTTTCTGCTCATCGCCTCCTGGTTCATCTCGCACCCGATCCAAAGAGGCGACTAGCGCTTTAGGATCGTCGGCCGTGAGCTCGCGTCACGCCCCCGACCGCAACATCGCCATGGAGCTCGTCCGCGTGACCGAGGCGGGCGCGATGGCCGCGGCGCGCTGGATCGGCCGCGGCGACAAGGAGGAGGCCGACCGCGCTGCGGTCGATGCGATGCGCTTCGTGCTCGACAGCGTCTCGATGCGCGGCGTCGTCGTGATCGGCGAGGGGGAGAAGGACGAGGCGCCGATGCTCTTCAACGGCGAGGAGGTCGGGAACGGCGAGGGGCCGGAGGTCGACGTCGCGGTCGATCCGCTCGAGGGGACTCGCCTCACGGCGCTCGGGCAGACCGGCGCCATCGCCGTGATCGCAGTCGCCGAGCGCGGGACGATGCTCTTCCCGGGTGCGGCCGTCTACATGGAGAAGATCGCTGTCGGGCCGGCCGCGATCGACGCAATCGACATCGAGAAGACCCCGACCGACAACGTCGGCGCAGTTGCCGAGGCGCTCGGGAAGTCTCCCCGTGAGGTGGACGTCATCGTCCTCGAGCGTGACCGCCACGACGACTTGATCGCCGAGCTGCGCGACGCGGGCGCGCGCGTCCGGCTGATTCGGGACGGCGACGTGGCCCCGGCCATTGCCGCCGGGCAACGCGGAACGAACGTCGACATGCTCTACGGGATCGGCGGCACGCCCGAAGGCGTGATCTCCGCCGCGGCGCTCAAGTGTGTCGGCGGCGGCATCCAGGGACGGCTGTGGCCGCGCGACGACGACGAGCGGCAGCAGCTGCTCGCCGCGGGCCTCGATCCGGCCCGCGTGCTCCACACCGACGATCTCGTCTCGGGCGAGGACGTCTTCGTCGCCGCGACCGGCGTGACGAACGGCCCGCTCCTGCGCGGCGTCGCGTACGCCCCCGGCGGCGCCGAGACCGACTCGATAGTGATGCGCTCGAGGTCGGGCACGGTGCGTCGCGTCGTCGCCCAGCAGTCGCTCGCGAAGCTGTCGGCGCTGACCGGGTTCGAATACACGTAGAAGAGTTAGAAGGCCGCGTGGCCTTTCCACCTCTCGTCATCGCGTCGCGCACTGGCCGCTAGACGGCGACGGCCTCCTCCTCCATCGCCGGCGCGTACGCGCCGGTGCGCGCGGCTGCGTTCATCTTCGCGCGGTGGTAGTAGGCGCGCTGGCCCGCCTCGACGTTCTCCTCCTTGCCGCCCCACGCCTTCAGCGCGGGCGCCTGCAGCGCGCGGCCGTAGGAGAACGACAGCTGCCACGGGTGCGGCCCGGTTGCGTTCATCGCGTTGAGGTGCGCGGTCGCGTCCTCGTCCGACTGGCCGCCCGAGAGGAAGACGATGCCCGGCACCGCTGCCGGCACGTGCTTCGTGAGCGTGTGCAGCGTCGCCTCGGCGACCTCCTCGACGCCGGCGCGCCCCGACGCCTCGTAGCCGGAGAGGACCATGTTCGGCTTGAGCAGCGTCCCCTCGACGTCGACGCGCTGGTCGAACAGCTCGGTGTAGACCGCGGCGAGGACGCGCGAGGTGACGAAGCCGCTGCGCTCGATCGAGTGCGTCCCGTCCTGCAGCACCTCGGGCTCGACGATCGGCACGATCCCGGCCTCCTGGCACAGCGCGGCATAGCGGGCGAGTGCGTGCGCGTTCGTCCAGATGCAGTACTCGCTCGGCATCGTGTCGGTGATCGAGTACGTCGCACGCCACTTCGCGAAGCGCGCGCCGAGGCCGCGGTACTCCTCGAGCCGCTCGCGCAGCCCGTCGAGCCCTTCCGTCACAGTCTCGCCCTCGGCGGCGGCGAGCGGCTTCGCGCCGACGTCGACCTTGATGCCCGGGATGATGCCCTTCGAGGCGAGCAGCTCCGGGAACGGTGTCCCGTCGTCGGCCGACTGGCGGATCGTCTCGTCGTAGAGGATCACGCCGCTGATGTACTCCTCGGCGCCAGGCGTCGTGAAGAGGAGGTTGCGGTAGGTGCGGCGGTTCTCCTCGGTCGACTCGACGCCGATCGTGTCGAAGCGCTTCTTGATCGTCCCGGTGCTCTCGTCGGCGGCGAGGATCCCTTTCCCCTCGGCGACGAGCGCGGCCGCGGTCTCGTGGAGCTCGATGTTCGACATGAAATCTCCCTGTCTCGCTTCTCTCGCTTGGTCTGGGGCTCCATTATGGCCGGGCTACAATCGCGGTTCCGGCGGGAGTAGCTCAGTTGGTAGAGCATTGGCTTCCCAAGCCAAGGGTCGCGGGTTCGAGTCCCGTCTCCCGCTTTGCACATATCTAGACGATGACCCGCCGCGAGTCGCTGTGGGTCTGTGTGATCCGCTGCAGGAGGCTGAGCCGCCGGATCGAATCGTCGCCGGGCAGGGGTCTACGAATCAGGAGGTACGAACGTGACCAGCTCGATGCGCTATCTCGGAACTGCGGTCGGCTTCGGCTTTGGCGCAATGTGGATGACGGTGGGCGTCGGCTCGGCGATCCTCGTCCTGCTCTGTGCGGCTCTCGGCTACGGCGTCGTCTACGTCGTCGAGCGCGAGCGCGCCGGCACCACCCGGCTCCGCCCGGCGCGCGAGACGTCGCCAATCGACGACTCCCTCGTCGACGATTTCGAGCTCGAGCACTTCGAGCGGCACGACGAGGAGCTCCCCGACCACGAGCCCGCGCGCGACGAGGCGGCTTCGATCTCGTCCGAGACGGGATACGGCTGGCCGCAGCTCGATCGGGACGCGAGCGCGTCACTGTCGTAGAGTCGCGCCGTCCCGCAAGCGAACGAAGGAGTCGCTTTGGCAGTAGGCATCCGCGTCAAGCTCCCCGGCATGACGCAAGAAGAGTTCGACAGTGGGCACGACCACATCAATCCGGATCGGTCGGCGCCTCCGGGCCTGCTGTTCCACGCGTCCGGCCCGATCGACGGTGGCTGGGGGATCATCGACTTCTGGGAGACACGGGCCGATTTCGACGCGTTCCAGACCCGGATCGCGGAAGGAATGGCGGCTGCGGGCATCGAGATGCAGGCGGCCCCGGAAATCAAGGAGTTCCCAGTCCACGAGCTCATCCATCCCTAGCGTCCGCGGCGGCTGGTTAGCAATCGGCTTGTGACGGGCACAACGAGGAACCTTCGTCTGCGGAAGGAGCACCTCGTCATGGATTCGCCGATTGCGGTGTTGGCTCCGGAGCAGCCGGTGCTGCACGCCGGCCGCCGCGCGACGTTCCTGCACATGAGTGGCGGCGTGGCGATCATCCGACACTGGGGCGACAGCCACGCCGTGGCCGTTCCGCCCGAGACCCTCTCGCTCGTCCCGAGTAGCAGGAGGGCTCCGCTTGCGGCACAGGACGAGCCGCTGGCGCGCGAGTCGTCGGACTAGGAACGTTGTCGCGGAGAACCGGTCCGCGAATCGCTGCGTAGAACGCTGAAACCACTACGCGAGAGGGGGGTTCGCTTTGCGTCCTCTACACGCGGTCGTGGTGGGGGCGATGGGCCGTGCGGTGGTTGCCGCCGGCTGCGATGGCGCGATTCCCAGCTCGGACTGGGAGGTGGCTACGCATGAGCCAGCTACGTGAACGGACGAGAACATCGACAAGGCCGCTGCCGGACGAGGCGGTGCTCACCGGGACTCGGGAGCATCCTCGGGGTCGGGCGCCCGCCGTACTGCGGACGCTCGGAGGGATCGCGGTGCTCGTGGTCGGTGCAGTGCACCTGCAGCAGTACGCCGACGGTTACAGCTCCGTGTCGACCATCGGCCCGCTCTTCCTGCTCAACTTCGTGGGGGCAACGGCGATCGGGGTGGGGCTCCTGGTCCCGGCGGCGCGCGTGCGGCCGCTGCAGCTCCCGCTTGCCTTGGGCGGCATCGGGCTTGCGGCGACGTCGTTCGTCTTCCTGTTCATCAGCGAGCACCAGCCGTTGTTCGGCTTCCAGGAGCACGGCTACCGGCTCGGCATCGTCGTCGCACTCGTTGCCGAGGCTGCGGCCGTCGTCGCGCTCGCGGCGTACCTCGGGGTGCGGGGTCGTGGCGGGCCTGAGCGCTAGGAGTCGTTCCGGCGGACCGGGTCGCCGTGGGGCTCAGAGTCGACGAACAACATGCGCACGACGTCTCCGGCCATCAGGACCATGACGAGCACCGCCACCACGTCTACGAGCATCACCCTCGTCTTACCCCGAACCGCGCTTGTCGACTCCAGCCGTTCGACCAGCCTGCGCTACCGCGTCGGCCAGGCGTCGGCCAGCTTGCGGCGGGTCTCGAGAAGATGCTCGGGGATGACCTTGATGTCGGCGAGCACCGGCATGAAGTTCGTGTCGCCGCTCCAGCGCGGCACGACGTGGACATGGCCGTGGTCGACGATGCCCGCGCCCGCGACGCGGCCGAGGTTCCAGCCGACGTTGAATCCCTCAGGCGCGAAGACGGCTCGCAGCGCTTCGATCGCCTGCACCGCGAGCTGCTGCACCTCGAGCGTCTCCGCGTCCTCGAGGTCGTCGAACGCAGAGCCGTGCCGGTACGGCGAGATCATGAGATGCCCGGACGCATACGGGAACTTGTTGAGGAGCACGAAGGCGAGCTCGCCGCGCTGGATCACGAGCTCGGGCTCGTCCTCGGGAAGCGCGGCGGCGCGACAGAAGACACAGTCGTCCCCGTCGTCCGCGTGCTGCACGTACTCGAGCCGCCACGGCGCCCAGAGCTGCTTCATCGGCGGAACCTACTCCAGTGCAGCCCGGCCGGAGAGCAGACGCACGGCCTCAGGAGCCCGGCCGAGAGGCCGATGAGTGAGCGTGGGGCGTCGCCTCTCACTCCTCGGGGGTCTTCTGGTACTGACGAGCTGTTTCGTCCTGGCGGGCTCGGCCACTGCCCGCACGGCGCAGGTGCCCTTCGTGCTCCCGATCCCGGAGCGGACACCGGAGCGTGGCGATCCTGCAGTCGTCCTGAGGATCCTGGAGCGCGAACAGCGGGCCGCATACGCGCGCGTCAGAGCGGCCTCGAAGTTTCACGCCCGGGTTTCCGAGTCGGCCCTATCGCGTCCGCTACCGGATCGCCGGGCAGCAGCTGCCGGGCTGCTGGATGGGGCTCAACGACGGCCCTATCGACGCTCTCCCGTACCCGGACGCCGGGACTGGGCCGTTCGAGCTCGCCGGCTGCCGCGCCTGGCTGCGCCGAGGTAACGGCGTCCGGCTGGGCGGTCTTGTAGCATCGCGCTCATGACCAACTGGTTGAAGCGCTTGTTCGGTGGATCGGGATCGTCCTCGGGAGACGCTCCCGAGCCTGCGACAGCTCCCGAGCCTCCGTCGATGCCCTCCGAGCCTGCGGCTCCGCCCGCCGACGCGGGTGCGGAGGATTCGACCGAGGACGCGCCCGCCTAAGAAGCTCCGGCGCCGAGGCTCAGAGCCAGCGCTTCCAGCGGAAGAACGCGAGCATGCCGGCGATGGTGACCGCCATCAGCCCGATGCTGCCCCAGAACGCGCCCCACGAGTCGAAGCCGGGGAAGTGGACGTTCATGCCGAAGAAGCCCGTGAGGAAGGTCAGCGGCAGCATCACGACGCTGAAGATCGTGAGCACGTAGAGGATGTCGTTCTGCTGGTGCGAGATGAGCGACTCGTTCGTGTCCTCGAGCGCCTCCACGACTTCCTTGTAGTTGTCCAGCAGGTCCCAGATGCGCTCGCTCGCGTCGACGAGGTCGTCGAAGTACAGCTCGAGCTCTTCCGGGAGGAACCGCTCGATCTGCCGCTCGAGCTGCCTCAGGGTCGGCCGCTGCGGCTTGATGATCTTGCGGTAGGAGATGATCTCCTGCTTGACCTTGTGGATGTCGGTTACGAGCTCCCGCGCCCCTTCGTCCTCGCCGATCGACTCGTCGATCTGCTCGAGCTTGAAGCCGATCTTGTCGAGGATCGGGAAGCAGTAGTCGTAGAGGTCGTCGAGCACCTCGTAGAAGAGCCGGCCCGAGCCGCGTGAGAGCAGCTGGTTGCGGTACTCCTCGTTCTCCTCGCAGCGGCGGAAGAGCAGGCTGACCGGCCGGAGCTCGACCGCCGGCAGCGTGACGAGGTAGCCGGGGCCGACGAACGCGTCGAGCTCGCCGGCGTTCAGGCGGCCGACGGCGGCGTCGTAGACCGGGAAATGGAGGACGGTGAAGAGATAGCCACCCTGCCCGTCCTCGTCGCCGGTGTAGAGGTCGACCTTCGGGCGCTGGCGCCGCGAGAGGACGTCCTCGATGTCGAGGGGATGCCAGCCGAAGCGGCTCGAGAGCAGCTGTGCCTCGCCGGCCGTCGGCGAGAGGAGGTGGACCCAGGTGACGCCGCCGGCGCGGAGCTCAGCCGGCCCGGGCCGCGTCTCGACGACCGGGGTGCCCGGGACGACCCGGCGCGAACGGATGCGCGGCAGGCTGGGCATAGGTACTGAGGGGGTCGACGGTCGCTGGCATGGCGCGGGAATCCTACCCGTTGGCCGGAATTGGCAACACCGCCGGCTCCCCGCGCGGTGTGCGACGCACGCTCTCCGGCAGGTGGGCCTCGAGCGCGAGTGCGCCGGCGGCGGCGGCGAGGTTGATCCCCGCCGCGATCGGCCAGAGCAGGAGCGGCCGGTGCTGGAGGAGGAAGCCGCCGGCAGCGGGGCCGACGATCCAGCCCATCTGCCACGAGATGCTCGCGGCCGCCGTGTAGCGCCCGACGAGCTGCGGCGGTGCGAGGTCGACGCTTAGCGGTGTGTGTATCGCTCCGTGCAGGCACTCCCCGACGGCGAAGACGAGCATGACGCCGGCGAGGATCGCGAAGGCCGCGGTGGCGCTCGTCCACGAGCCGGCGGCCCACACTGCGAGGAGCGTCGCCGCCCACAGCGCTCCCATCAGGGCGAAGCCGTGCATGCGCCGCCGGCCTTCCGAGAGCTTCACGACGGGAAGCTGGAAGATGACCACGCCGACGGCGTCGAGCGCGAACACGATGCCGACCTCCTTCTCGCTGATTCCGGCGACGTTCTTGCCGAACGCGGGCAGCAGCTCGACGACGAGCGAGATCGCAGCCGTCATGAACGCGGCGTTGAGCAGTGTGTAGACCGTGAAGACGCGGTCGCGCAGGACGGCGCGCCAGCTGCCGCCGAGCCGTCCCTCGTGCAGGGCGGGCGCGCGGACACGCGCGAGCACGAGCATGTAGCCGACGAACGTCGCGCAGTCGATCCCGAACAGGATGGTGAACGAGCCCGGATCGCCGACCGAGGCGATCAACCCGGCCACGACGCCCCCGAGCGCAACGCCCACGTTCATCGAGAGCCGCTGCAGCGCGTAGGCGGGCGCGCGCCGCGCCGCCGGGGTCATCGCGGCGAGGAGGGCCGACTGCGACGGCCAGAACGAGCCGCTGCCGACGCCCCAGAGCGTGTAGATCGCGAACGTCTGCCACGCCGTCCGGATCGTCGGCATGAGCGCGAACGCGACCGTCATCACGACGAGCGAGGCGAGCAACACGCGCTTCGGCCCGAGCCGATCCGAGAGCGTCCCGCCGAGGAAGCCGCTCGCGAGCGCCGCGGCCGACTGCACCGCCGCCGCGCTCCCGGCGAGCCCGAACGGGATCCCGCGCACGTTGTGCAGGTAGATGAGGAGAAACGGCAGGACGACGCCGTTCCCGAATGCGTTGACGAGCGCCCCGAGCTCGAGCACGTAGACGTCGCGCGGCAGGCGCGGGTCGAGCGAGCGGAGGTAGGCCGCGAGCGGGCGCATCGCCTGAACCTACTTAGGTCGTGGACGTTCCCGGCCGTCCAGGGGAGGGTCATGTGCGGCTTGTCGCCTATGTAGCGAGCAGGGTCAGGAACCTGCTGCGGCGATGGCACGTTGACTAGCCATTAACGCCCGGTGCTCAAGGGGGCGAGTACGAACCGGGGACGTGCCTTTCCTGACTCAAGGGCACCAGTGTGGAGGACGACCCCGCAGTTCCGCCCCGGAGGGCGGAACTGCCGCGCCGCTAGCTGTGGTGCCAGGTGACCGAGAAGGCGGAACCCGTTGGGTTAAGACTGCTCGGTTCCGCTTTCACCGTTCCGTTGCCGGTGACCATCGTCAGCGGGTCGAAGTTCCACGCGGGGTCGTCGATCGCGTCTCCGTTCGCGGACGCGCCGCTGAAGTTCACCGTGCCGAAGTTGGTGAGCGCAAGCTCGCGGCAGCCGCTCTTCGTGCACATGGACGGCGCTTCGGCGATCCACTCGGCGGAGCTGAGCGATGCGGATCCCTGGCCCGTGCCGAGGCTGAAAGGCTGGTTCCCGCCGCCGGAGAGCGTGAGCGTCAGGTCCCCGGCGTCTTCCTTGACCTCGGCGGTGTAGGTGACGCCGGGCGTGACTACGAAGCGGCTGATCATGCGCGACGGGTCGGGAAATATCTCCCACCAGGCGTAATAGACGGGCTTGCCCTTGGAGCAGTCGGCCTCGGTGCCCAACTGCTCGACCGTGCTCGAGCTGAAGCCGTCGAGGCCGAGCCAGAACGAGGAGTACGTCGACTTGCCGTTGCAGGTCGCGGCCGGCTGTGTCCAGCTGCCCGTGACATCGCTGAACGTGGAATTGATCGCGGCGTAGCCGGACCAGTTGAGCGACGTCGCGTTGCTGAGCAGGCGCGCGGGCGGAACGTGCTTGAGCACCGCACGAGTCCCCGACGAGCCGAAACTGGCGGACACGGCGATCAGGCTCATGAACAGAACGCCCAGGCCCAGGCGTGCGAACCTCATGTTGGCCCCCTTCGCGAGACGATGTGCTGGAACCTAGACGGGCGGGTCTCGGGAAGCCGCCGGATTTAAGAGACTGTTCAGCCGAATGTCTCGAAGTCGACGCTGCGCTCCACGGGCCGAATGTCGGGCGCTGCGCGGTCCAGGATTGGTCGTCCGCAGCTACCCACGCAATAGGTGACCGCCTCGTCCATCCGTCGCGTGTGCCGGAATACAGTCAGCGGCCGTACCCTCCGCCGGCTGAGTCCCGTTTGCTCGTCATGCACTTTGCGATAACCACAACCAGCGCACAGGGGACGCTGCTCTGATGGTCTGGGCGCTCTCAACGCTCGCGCTGATGGGTCTGAGCCTCCTCCTGTTGGTGGAGGTTGCCGTGTACGTGATCGACCGCCTCGGTTCTACGTCCTAGGCATCGAGCACCGCGGGTTGTTGCAGATCGAAGCGGCCTAGACCCGGTGTGCACACCGGTGTACGCACCATCCGCGATTTCAGGACCCTCGCGGCACACCCGGGTCGCATGGTTGAGCTAAACCCGCTTGCCCATGCGTCCCGTAATGCGCCAGGCAGGAATCGAACCTGCGACCTCGCGCTCCGGAGGCGCGCGCTCTATCCCCTGAGCTACTGGCGCTGGGATGAGCCAGTGTAGCCTGGCTCTTCGTGGAGGTTTCCGCGCGGATCGTCACGCTCGAGCTCGCGGAGACGTTCGTCATCTCCCGCAGCGCGCGCGACACCGAGGACGTCGTCGTCGTCGAGCTGCGGCACTCCGGCGTCTCGGGCTTCGGCGAGGCGCAGCCGGTCGACCGTTACGACGAGTCGGCGGAGTCGGCCCGGGCGTACGTCGAGGAGAGCGCCGAGCTGCTGGGCAACGACCCGTTCGCGCTCGAGGAGGTGATGAAGCGGCTTCCTGGCCGCGAGTTCGCCGCCCGAGCCGCGCTCGACGCCGCGCTCCACGACCTGCAGGGCAAGCTGCTCGGCCAGCCGGTCTGGCGCCTGCTCGGGCTCCGCCGCGCCGGCCCGCCCACGAGCTGGACGATCTGGCTCGGCGATCCCGACGACATGGCCCGCCGTGCCGAGAAGGCGCTCGGGCGATTTCGTCGGCTCAAGCTCAAGCTCGGCGGCCGGGACGGGCGCGACGTCGACCGCGTCCGAGCGGTCCGCGGCGTCGTCGGCGACGTGCCGCTGCAGGTCGACGTGAACGAGGCGTGGAGCCTGGAGGAAGCGCTCGAGGCGCTGCCGCAGCTCGCCGAGCTCGGGGTCGAGTACTGCGAGCAGCCGTTGCCTGCCGGCGACGTGGGCGGGCCGGAGCTGAAAGAGCGATCGCCGCTTCCGATCTTCGTCGACGAGGACTGCCACACGCTCGGCGACGTCGCGGCCTGCGCGGAGCGCGCGCACGGAATCAACGTCAAGCTCGCGAAGTCGGGCGGGATCCACGAGGCCGTGCAGATGGTGCACGCCGCTCGCGCGCTCGGGCTCGGGTGCATGCTCGGCTGCATGGTCGAGTCGGGGCTCGGCATCTCGGCCGGCGCGCAGGTCGCGTCCCTCTTCGACCATGTCGACCTCGACGGCAACCTGCTGCTCGCGCGCGACCCGTGGCCGGGCGTGCCGTTCGTCGACGGCGTGCAGCTTCCACCGGAGGAGCCGGGCCTCGGTGTCCACCAGGTACTTACTGCTCGCTGAAGGCTTCTCGGGCGACCCGCACTACGGGAAGACGATGCGCGGCGTGCTCCGCTACCGGCGGGATGACGTAGTCGCGATCCTCGACTCCACGCGCGCGGGGGAGACGGAGGACGGTGCCCCGGTGGTGTCGAGCGTCGAGGAGGCACTGCCGCTCGGCCCGAACACGGCGCTCGTTGGCGTTGCGACGCAGGGCGGCCGCTTCCCGCCCGAGTGGATCGCGATCCTCCGCGCCTGCGTCGAGCATGGGCTCGACGTCGAGAACGGCCTCCACGTCTTTCTCGCCGACGCCGCGGAGCTGCTGGAGCTGGCGGAGCGCCGGGGGGTCGAGCTGCGCGACCTGCGCCGCCCGCCGGCCGAGCTCTCGACCGCGACCGGCGAGAATCTCGCGGTCGACGCGACGATCGTGCTCACCGTCGGCTCCGACTGCGCGATCGGGAAGATGACCGTCTCCCTCGAGCTCGACCTCGAAGCGCGGCGGCGCGGGCTGCGCTCGGTCTTCGTCCCGACCGGACAGACCGGCATGGCGATCGCCGGTTGGGGAATCGCGGTCGACGCCGTCGTAGCGGACTTCATCGCAGGCGCTGCGGAACGGCTCGTCGTCGAGGGTCGCAGCCGCGGCGGCGAGCTGCTCTGGGTCGAGGGCCAGGGCTCGCTCCTGCATCCGGTCTATTCGGGCGTCACGCTTGGCCTCTACCACGGGAGCGCCCCGCACCTGCTCGTGCTCTGTCACGAGTGCGGCCGCACGGAGATCGAAGGCGCCGGCGGCGGGCCGCACCCGATTCCGCCCCTGCCCGATCTGGTCGAGTTGCACGAGCGGCTCGCGTTGCCCGTGCGGCCTGCGCGGGTCGCCGCCGTCGCGCTCAACACCTCGGTGCTCGGGGAGGCCGAAGCGCGCACAGCGATCGCACGCGCTGCGGCCGAGACCGGGCTCCCTGCGGACGACCCGGTCCGCTTCGGTGCCTCGAAGCTCGTCGACGCCGTGCTTGCCGCCGCGCCCTGACGATGCTCGTCGCCGTCATCTCGGATACGCACATGCCGCGCGGCGCGCGGCGCCTGCCGGATGCCTGCGTGGAGCGGCTCCGCGCGGCCGACCTCATCCTCCACGCCGGTGACATCGTCGCCGAGGAGGTGTTCGAGGAGCTGACCGCACACGGGCCGCCCCTGCGCGCCGTGCACGGGAACGTGGACGACCTGGCGTTGTGCGAGAGGCTGCCCGAGACGCTCGTGGTCGACGCGGGCGGGCTTCGCATCGGGATGACGCACGACCCCGGCCCACGGCCTGGGCGGGAGAGCCGGCTGGCGGCGCGATTTCCCGGCTGCGCGGCCGTCGTCTACGGCCACACGCACCAGCCGCAGGTCGCGCGTGTGGGGGAGACCTGGATCCTCAACCCTGGCTCGCCGACCGAACGGCGGCGCGCGCCTTCCCACACGATGCTCGTGCTCGAGATCGTGGGCGACGCGATCGCGCCCGAGTTGATCCACTTCTCTTGACGGCAACTATCCCTTCGAGGGAGAGGGGATCTGGTGTTGGGCGCTGAAAATGAGCCACATGCTCCTTGTGAAGCCGTACCTGTGGTGGTGGGCTTTTCTGCTCGCCGTGATCGTGATTTCCGCGGAGTTCGGCGCGAGCGGATCGACGCGGTTCATCTTGGAAATCGTGGCTGGCGTGGTGTTTGTCCTGGTCGGAGTGCTTCGGTTGATGTACGTGTTCGGTGGAGAGCTTCGCCGCCGCGAGCGCGAGCGTGACGAGTGACAATCGGGCCTAGTTGGCGGGTCTTGTCCGTCCGGTCTGACCCCAAGATTTGGCTTAGATAACGCGAACGCGCGCCAGGTAGCAGCCCGACGCGCGCTCTTGCCAACAAGGAGCGTCAGATGCCCCCCCGTTGACCGCCGGAACCCTATCCGCGTCGCCTCTTCCGAATCGACTTGCAACGTCCTGGAGTTCTTCCGCGAGTTCCCGGACCATGAGACGTGCTTGCAGCACATCTGGCGTTTGAACGTGGAGGCGGACCTCACCGTCAAACCAGATATTGAGGAGCGCTTCTGGTTCAACGAATGGTGGGAGCAGACCGCCAGGAACATCGCTCGTGTTCTCGGCGAATTCGCCCCGAAGCCAGACAAGCTCCTCCAGCCACTGCTACCTGGCGCCTAGCAGCCGTCACCCGCCGCAACGGCGTCAGAGGCGGGTCGCCTCTCTCCCTTGAAGGGATAGTTGCCCTCTTGACAACCGAACAGACGTTCGCTTATCATGCGAACAGATGTTCGGTAGGTTCCTCATCTTGCTCTGCGTTGCGGCCCTCGCGGTGGGCCTCGCCGCCCGAGGCTCCAACGGCGCAGGGCCGAGGCAGACCTACGTCGTGAAGCCGGGCGACACGCTCTGGGCGGTGGCCGAGCGCACGTATGCCGGCGATCCGCGCGAGGGCGTGTGGAAGCTCCAGCAGCGGAACCGCCTCGCTTCCGCGACGATCGTCCCCGGCGAGAAGCTCGTTCTGCCCTAGCCGGTCGCCGGCGGCAGGTCGATCCCGGTCGAATAGACCTTCTCGCCGCGGAAGAGCCCCAGCTCCGGATCCCACGGGAACCAGATCACGACCTTCCACTCGAGCCGTCCCTCCGCCGGCGGGACGCCGAGCCACGGCGCCTGCTGCGTTGCCGTGACGTTCGCCTCCTCGCAGACTCCCTGCGGGCCGATCACGATGTCGGTCAGGTCGAACCGGATGTCCGGGAACGCGGTCAGGAGCTCGGTGTAGAAGCGAGTCGCGCCCTCGTGGCCCTCCCAGCGGTGCCCGGTCTGGACGAGTTCGTAGACGCAGTCCGGTGTCAGCGTCGAGATCAGGCCCGCGAGGTCGCGCGCGTCCTCTGCGAGCGAGTGCTTCTTGTAGAGCTCCCGCACGTCGCGATACAGCTCGGGCGTCACCTCGCGGCGGTAGACCTCGAGCACGGTCGGGTCGGCCATACGGAGACCCTATCGCCGGGCTTCCTAGAATCGCCGGGTGGATCTCGACGTCGTCTTCCTCGGCACGGCCGGCTCGATGCCGACGGCGCAGCGTGGGCCGGCGGCGCTGCTCGTGCGGCGCGGCAGCGAACGGCTCCTCTTCGACTGCGGCGAGGGGACACAGCGGCAGCTGCAGCGGTCGGCGGTCGGCCTGCCCGACCTGGAGGAGATCTTCTTCACGCACTTCCACGCCGACCACTTCCTCGGCTTGCCGGGGATGCTGAAGACGTTCGCGTTGCGCGGCCGAGACGAGACGCCGCTCACCGTCTACGGGCCGCGTGGGCTGCGGGAGCTCTTCAAGAGGCTGCAGCCGTTCGTCGGCCGGCTCCCGTACCCGCTGACCCCCGTCGAGCTCGAGGCGGGGGAAACGCTCGAGCGGGGCGACTACGCGATCGAGAGCTTCGCGGTCGAGCATGGCGCCGACGCGCTCGGCTACGCGGTCGTTGAACAGGAGCGGCCCGGGCGGTTCGACGTGAGCGCCGCCGACGCGCTCGGCGTGCCCGACGGCCCCGACCGTGGACGGCTGCAGGCCGGGGAGGACGTGACCCTCGAGTCCGGGCGCACCGTCACCCCGGCGGACGTGCTCGGGGAGCCGCGCCCGGGGCGCCGGCTCGTCCTCACCGGTGACACCGCGCCGTCACCGCTCGTCGTGCAAGCCGCACACGGCGCGGATCTGCTCGTGCACGAGGCGAGCTTCCTCGCCGAGGAGGAGGAACGCGCGCGGGAGACGATGCATTCGACTGCGGCTCAGGCGGCCGAAGTTGCCCGCCTCGCGCAGGTGCGCCTGCTCGCGCTCACACACGTCTCGCCGCGCTACTTCGGGCCCGAGCTCGCGGAGGAGGCGCGCGGGGTCTTTCCCGACACCGTCGTGCCACGCGACTTCGACCTGATCGAGGTGCCGTTCCCCGAGCGCGGCGCGCCCAGCCTCGTCAGGAGCGGCGCGCGGCCGCCGCGATCTGTCGAAGCGCCTATGATCGAGCCGTCATGAGCGGAATGGTTCAGGTCGCGGTCGCCGGTGACGTCGCGGAGGCGGAGGAGATGCAGGAGATCCTCCGCAACGCGGGGATCGACTCCTCGATCGAGCAGTCGCCCGAGGACGACGCGGTGAGCGTTCGTGTCCCCGAGGCCGAGCTCGAGACGGCGCAGGAAGCGATCGAGGCCCTGACCGAGCCCGACGAACTCATTTCGGAGCCTTAACCGATGCCAATGATGGTTCGTGTCCGTAGGGCGCGCCTCACCGCAGGCGCGGCCACGCGGCCGCCACGCTCTTCGTAGCCGTTCCTTCGTCGACGAGCTCGTTCGCGACGCCGGCGTCGAGCCCGGCACGCTCGTGCTCGACCTCGGTGCCGGCTCCGGCGCGCTGACGCGTGCACTCGCGGACGCGGGCGCGCGCGTGCGAGCGATCGAGCTCGACCCGACCGCGCTGCGAGAGCTGAGGACGCGCTTCGGAGCCGATCCGCGGGTCGCGGTGGTGCAAGGCGACGCGACCGCGGTGCCGCTGCCGCGCGAGCCGTTCGCCGTCGTCGCGAACCTGCCGTTCGCTGCGGGCACAGCGATCCTGCGCCGGTTGCTCGGCGACCCGCACGTGCCGCTGACGCAGCTCGACGCGATCGTGGAATGGGGCCTCGCCGCGAAGCGGACGGCGGTCTGGCCCTCGACGTTGCTCGGCTGCACCTGGGGCGCGTGGTACGAGCTGCGGCTGGTACGGCGCGTGCCTCGGGCGTGCTTTACGCCACCGCCGAGCGTCGACGCCGCGGTGCTGCGCGCGACGCGCCGCTCGCACCCGCTCGTCCCGCCGGCGGAGGTCGCAGCGTACGAGGCGTTGCTCCGCCGGGCGTTCGCGACTCAGGCGCCGCTCGGCCGGATCCTCCCGCGTGGCCAGGTCCATCGAGTTGCGCTCGAGCACGGCTTCGATCGGCGCGCCTTCGCGCGCGACCTCGACGCGCGGCAGTGGGCGGGGCTCTACGCCGCCGTCAGACGCGGCACGCTCCAGCCACGTCGTCGCTCAGCGACCTGACGCTGTAGCGTCGCCCGAGTGGTTCCGGCAGCTCCCGTGAGCGTCAGCACGCTCGTCGCGGTCGGGCACGACGTTGAGATCCTCGGAGACCGGGCCGCGCGGTACCCGATCTACAGCGTCACGAAGACGGCCGTCGCCGCCGCCGTGCTCTACCTCGCGCGCGAGGGAGCCATCGAGCTCGGCTCGGTGCGGAGGCTCCTCGACCACACGAGCGGTGTCCGCGACTACGGCTCGCTGTCGGAGTACCACGAGGCCGTGCGAACACGGCCAGGATCCGCGTGGGACGACGACGAGCTCCTCGCCCGCGCCGATGCGGCGGGGCCGGAGTTCCAGCCCGGGAAAGGCTGGGCGTACTCCAACACGGGCTATCTGCTCCTGCGCCGGCTCCTCGACGAGCACGGTGGCCTCGGGGCGTTCCTGCCGCGCCTTGGTCTCGGGGACGCGACGGTCGCCGAGCGCACCAACGATCTGGGCGCTGCCGTCCCGGCGCCGAGCGCGCTGCTCCTCGACGGCGTCGACGACGTCCGGAGCGTCTACGACCCGCGTTGGGTCGGGCACCGCACGCTCGTCGCCCGCGCCGAGGACCTCCTGGGCTTCTGGCGTGATTTGCCGGCGGAAATGCTCGATCCACGGACGTTCGTCCCGATCGGAGCCGACGCGCCGGGCTTCTTCCGCCCGTCGTACGGCCTCGGCCTGATGGCCGACCCCGAGCACCCGCTCGGGACGGTCGTCGGCCACGGCGGCGGCGGTCCCGGCTATGCGGCGGGCGTGTTCGCGCTGCCCCGTGCCGATGCGGTGGCCATCGTCCTCGCGGCCGACGAGACGTATCCCGCACAGCGGACCGCGCTCGAGCTCCTCTCGACTCTCGCTTGACGCGGGGGAGGAGAGGAGAGTCGGCTCGTACCGATCCGCTGCTCAAGGAGGAAGGCGATGTACACAGTCATTCGGAGGTACGAGGGCGCCGGCGACAGCGCAGAGGTATGCCGGCGCGCGGTAGCGGAGTTCGGGCCGATGCTCCGCGACCGTCCCGGCTTCCAGGGGTACTGGGCAATCGACGCCGGCGACGGTGTCCTCGCGACGATCACCGTGTTCGAGTCGGAGGAAATCGCCCTCGAGTCGACGGGTGCAGCTCGCGCGTGGGTTCGCGAGAACCTGCCGGAGCTCGCGGAGCTCCCGCCGCAGGTGACCGCCGGCAGCACGACCGGCGTGATGGCGGAGACGCCTGCCTGAGAGATCGCTGCTGCCCCGTCGTTCATCCGGCGGGGCAGCTACAGTCCGCCGAGCACGAACCCTTTAACCCGGTCCAGCGAGGCCGGAAAGGAGTCGGATGAATACGCACGCCCCCGTTCAGGGGAAATCGCTCCTCGACGCCGACGGGCTCGGGAGAACCCTTTCGAGAATCGCCCACGAGATCATCGAGGGCAACCCGGCACTCGCCGACGTCGCGCTCGTCGGGATCCAGACGCGCGGTGTCCCGCTCGCGCACCGGCTCGCGCGCCTGATCGAGGAACGCTCCGGCGTCGCACCCGAGCTCGGCGCGGTCGACATCACCTTCTACCGCGACGACGTCACCGTCCGGGGCGGCGAGGCTCCGCTCGCGGCGCAACCGCTCGTTCGCGCGACGCAGCTCGACTTCCCGCTCGACGGACGGACGGTCGTCCTCGTCGACGACGTCCTCTACACCGGCCGCACCATCCGCGCGGCGATCGAGGCGCTCTTCGACTACGGCCGCCCTGCGCGCGTGCAGCTCGCCGTGCTCGCCGACCGCGGCCACCGTGAGCTCCCGATCCGGCCCGATTACGTGGGCAAGAACCTGCCGACCGCGCGCGGCGAGCGCATCCAGGTGCAGCTCGTCGAGGTGGACGAGGTCGACGCCGTCCTGCTGGTCGAGAGCCCCGAGGAGGAGAGCCGATGATCCGTCTCGTCACCGACGATCTCCGTCCGCCTGGCGATCCGCCGAGGAGACATCTCCTCTCAGTTGCCGACCTGACGCGCGACGACGTCGAGCGCCTGCTCGGTACCGCCCGAACGTTCGAGGCGTCGCTCGAGCGGCACGTGAAGAAGCTCCCGACGCTGAAGGGGCATCTCGTCGTCAATCTCTTCTACGAGTCCTCGACGCGCACGTCGTCCTCGTTCGAGCTCGCGGCGAAGCGGCTCTCGGCGGACACCCTCAATGTCAAGTCGACGGGCTCCTCGGTGGACAAGGGCGAATCGCTGAAGGACACCGCGCTGACGCTCGGCGCGTACGGCCCCGACGTGATCGTGATCCGCCACCCGCAGATCGGCGCTCCGCAGCTCGTCGCGCAGGTCACGGACGCACACGTGGTCAACGCCGGTGACGGGAAGCACCAGCACCCGACGCAGGCCCTGCTCGACCTCTACACGATTCGCGAGGAGGTCGGCCCGCTCGACGGCCTCCACGTCGCGATCGTCGGCGACGTTCTCCATTCACGCGTCGCGCGGTCGCTGCTGCAGGCGTTCGCGCTCGTCGGGATCCGGGCGACGCTCGTCGGCCCGCCCGCGCTCTTGCCCCGCGAGCTGCCCGCCGAGACGTCGACGGACATCGATGTGATCCGCGACGCCGACGTCGTCTACGTCCTACGCATGCAGAACGAGCGAATGGAGCCGGGTGCGAACTTCGTCCCGAGCCTCCGTGAATACGCCGCGCGTTGGGGGATCACACCCGAGCGGCTGAGGCCCGGGCAGAAGGTGATGCACCCGGGGCCCATCAACCGCGGCGTCGAGATCGATCCGCTCGTTGCCGACTCGCCCGACTCCCTGGTCCTCAGGCAGGTGCGCTCGGGGCTCGTGGTGCGGATGGCAGTCCTCTACGACGTCCTCACCGGCGGCCCCGTCGGAGTACAAGCCCTCGCGGCGGCGGAGGTGGCGTGATGCTCTGGCAGCGTGAGCTTCCGGGCGCGAGCCTCGTCATCCGCGGCGCGCGCGTGCTCGATCCGGCCGAGAGACTCGACGCGCGGCTCGAGGTGCGGATCGACGACGGGACGATCGCGGAGGTTGCCGAGAAGGTGGACGCGAACGGGCACCGCGTGATCGAGGCGGAGGGGCTCGTGCTCGCGCCGGCCTTCGTCGACTCGCACGTTCATCTGCGCACGCCCGGCCGCGAGGACGAGGAGACGGTCGCGAGCGGGACCGCGGCTGCGGCGGCCGGCGGCTACTGCGCGATCCTCGCCATGCCGAACACCGAGCCGATCGTCGACTCGGCGGCCACGCTCGGTGCGCTCGTCGAGACCGCGTGTCACGAGGCCGAGATTCCGGTCGGCTTCCTCGCAGCGATCACGCGCGGGCAGCGCGGGGAGGAGCTGACCGAGATGGGCGAGCTCGCCGACACGGGGGCGGTCGCTTTCTCCGACGACGGCGTCCCGGTCGCCTCCGCGGGCCTCATGCGTCGCGCTCTGCAGTACGCCTCGATCACCGACCGGCCGCTCGCGCTCCACTGTGAGGAGCCGACGCTCTCGCGCGGCGGTCACGTGCACGAGGGACGCGTCGCGGCCGAGCTCGGGTTCGCGGGCTATCCGTCCGTGGCCGAGTCGGTCGCGGTCGAGCGTGACCTCGCGCTCGCCGGCTACGAGAGCGGCCGCATCCACGTGCTCCACCTTTCGGCGGTCGAGTCGGTCGACGCGCTGCGCCGTGCGCGCGAGGCCGGCGTCGCGGCGAGTGGTGAGGCGACGCCGCATCACCTCGTCCTCACCGACGACGCAGTTCGCTCGCTCGATCCGAACGTGAAGATGAACCCACCGCTGCGGGCCGAGGAGGATCGGCAGGCACTGCTCGACGCCGTGCGGGACGGGACGATCGAGGCGATAGCGACCGACCACGCGCCGCATGCCGCGCACGAGAAGGAGGTGCCGTTCGAGGCGGCGCCGTTCGGCGTGACCGGTCTCGAGACCGCGTTCGCCTCGCTCTATACGCATCTCGTCGAGCCCGGCCTGCTGCCGCTCGAGACGCTGCTCGAGCGGATGTCCGCCGGGCCGGCACGGATCTTCGGGCTCGATCGGCCGCGGGTCGCGGCTGGTGCGCGGGCGAACCTCGTCCTCCTCGACCTCGACCGGAAGTGGACGGTCGGCGAACAGCCCTTCCGCTCGCGGTCGGCCAACTCCTGGCTGCTCGGCTCAAAGCTCAGCGGCGCGGTGCGCATGACGCTCGCCGGTGGAGGGCTCGTCCTTGACAGCAAGGAGCTCGCATGAGCTATCTCGCGCTCGCCGACGGAACGGTCTGGCACGGCGAATCGGTCGGTGCCGACGGCCACGCGCTCGGCGAAGCCGTCTTCACGACCGGCATGTCGGGTTACCAGGAGGCGGTCACCGACCCGAGCTTCGAGGATCAGCTCATCTGCTTCACGGCGCCGATGATCGGCAACTACGGGGTGGCCGAGGAGCGGAGCGAGTCGGCGCGGACACACGCGCGGGCGGTGCTGATGCGCGAGGCGCGCGGGCCTGAGTGGACCGACTGGCTGCGCGAGCGCGGCATCGTCGCGCTCACCGGGATCGACACGCGAAGCCTCGTACTCCACCTACGCGATGCTGGCTCCGCTCCGGGCATCGCCGTCGCTTCCGACCTGGCGGTCGAGGAGGCGGTCGAGCTTGCCGGGCGGCAGCCGTCGATGCTCGGGCGCGCCCTGATCGAGGACGTGTCGACCGACGAGCCGTACGTGTTTGCCTCTGAGGGGCGCGTCTCGATCGGCGTCGTGGACTACGGCGTCAAGAACTCGGTGCTGCGCAGGCTTGCGAAGGCCGGCGCCGCGGTCACCGTCCATCCGCACGGCACGGGCGCCGGCGAGCTCGCGCGCCACGACGGCGTCCTCCTGTCGCCAGGCCCGGGAGACCCGGAGCCGCTCGCGGCCGAGACCGCGACGGTGCAGGAGCTGCTGGGCCGGACGCACGTGATGGGCATCTGCCTCGGCCACCAGCTGATCGCGCGGGCGACCGGCCACGAGACGTACAAGCTCCCGTTCGGCCATCGCGGCGCGAACCACCCGGTGCACGAGCGGCTCACGGGCCGTGTGCTCGTGACGAGCCAGAACCACGGCTTCGCGGTGAAGCCGAGTGAGGCGGCCGAGGTCTCGCATGTCTCGCTCTACGACGGGACGGTCGAGGGCCTCGACCTGCCGGAGCTGCGCGCACGGTCGCTGCAGTTCCATCCCGAGGCCGGGCCCGGGCCGCACGACGCGTGGCCGCTGCTCGAGGCCTGGGTCGAGGAGGTGGCGAATGCCTAGGCGTGAGGACATCGAGTCGATCTGCATCGTCGGCTCCGGGCCGATCGTGATCGGCCAGGCCGCCGAGTTCGACTACGCGGGCTGCCAGGCGTTGAAGGTGCTGCGGGAGGACGGGTTCCGCACGATCGTCGTCAACTCCAACCCGGCGACGATCATGACCGACCCCGGCTTCGCCGACCGCACCTACCTCGAGCCGCTCGACGTGGAGTCGGTGGCCGAGGTGTTGCGGCTCGAGCGGCCCGACGCGCTCCTGCCCACGATGGGCGGCCAGACGGCGCTCAACCTCGCGCGCGAGCTCGCGAACGAGGGCGTACTCGACGAGCTCGGGATCGAGCTGATCGGTGCCCGGCTCGACGCGATCGAGCGCGCGGAGGATCGGCTCAAGTTCAAGGAGGCGGTCGAGTCCTGCGGGCTTCAGGTACCGACCTCCGCGATCGTCACGTCGCTCGACGAGCTCGACGGGCTGATGGTGCCCGCGGTCGTGCGTCCCGCTTTCACTCTGGGCGGCCACGGCGGCGGCTTCGCGTACACGGCGGAGGAGCTGTACCGGCAGGTAGAGCGCGGGCTCTCGGAGTCGCCGATCGGCCAGGTGCTCGTCGAGGAGTCGGTGCGTGGCTGGGACGAGTTCGAGCTCGAAGTCGTCCGCGACCGGATCGACAACGTCGTCATCGTCTGCTCGATCGAGAACCTCGACCCGATGGGTGTGCACACCGGCGACTCCGTCACCGTCGCGCCGCAGATGACGCTCCCGGACGAGGCGTATCAGGAGCTCCGGGACGCCGCGGCCGCCGTGATCCGCGCGGTCGGCGTCGACACCGGCGGCTCGAACATCCAGTTCGCCCGCAGCCGCGAGACGGGGGACGTGCGCGTGATCGAGATGAACCCGCGCGTCTCGCGCTCGTCGGCGCTCGCGTCGAAGGCCACCGGTTACCCGATCGCGAAGGTTGCAGCGAGGCTCGCGGTCGGCTACACGCTCGACGAGATCCCGAACGACCTGACGGGGACGACGCCCGCGAGCTTCGAGCCGACGCTCGACTACGTCGTCGTCAAGTTCCCGCGCTTCGCCTTCGAGAAGTTCCCGGGTGCCGACCGCACGCTCGGCACGCAGATGAAGTCGGTGGGGGAGACGATGGGCATCGGCCGCACGTTCGCCGAAGCGTTCCTCAAGGCGTACCGCTCGCGCGAGCTCGACGCCGGCGCCGCGACGCCGTGGGACGCGCTCGCGGACGTCCCGGAGGACGTGCACCCGTTTTTCCAGCGCGAGCTCGACCAAATCGCGGTCGCGCTCGACGGCATCGGTGCAGTGGAGTCGCTCGGCGCCGCCGACTGGGTGCGGCTGAAGCGCGCCGGTCTTTCCGATGCGCAGATCGCAACTGCCGCGGGCGCAACCGAGACGGTCGTCCGCCAACGTCGGCGCGACTGCGGCGTCCGCCCGGTGTACCGCCGCGTCGACTCCTGCGCGGGCGAGGTCGAGGCGGCCTCGAACTACTTCTACTCCACCTGGGGCGAGGCCGACGAGGCGCCGCCGACGGGCGACCGCCCTCGCGTCGTCATCCTCGGCTCCGGCCCGAACCGGATCGGGCAGGGAATCGAGTTCGACTACTGCTGCGTCCACGCCGTCACGACGTACCGCGAGCTCGGCTACGAGGCGGTCATGGTCAACTGCAATCCCGAGACGGTCTCGACCGACTACGACACCTCCGACCGGCTCTACTTCGAGCCGCTCGACACCGAGTCCGTGCTGGCGATCTGCGAGCGGGAGAAGCCCGACGGCGTCGTGATCCAGTTCGGCGGCCAGACGCCGCTCAAGCTGGCGCGGGCGATCGAGGACGCCGGCTACCGGATCCTCGGGACGCCGTTCGACGCAGTCGACCTCGCCGAGGACCGCGAGCGTTTCGCCGGCCTGTTGCGCGCGCACGGGCTCCGCTCGCCGGAGTGGGGGATCGCGGCGTCGCCCGACGAGGCGGTCGAGATCGCCGAGCGGATCGGCTATCCGGTGCTCGTCCGGCCGTCCTACGTCCTCGGCGGCCGCGCGATGCGCGTCTGCTACACGGCCGACGAGGTGCGGGAGATGCCGCCGTTCGAGCGGATCCTCGTCGACCGCTTCGTCGAGAACGCGGTCGAGGTCGACGTCGATGCGCTCTGCGACGGCGTCGACACGTACGTCGCGGCGGTGATGCAGCACGTCGAAGAGGCGGGTGTCCACTCCGGCGACTCCGCGTGTGTCCTGCCGGCGCCGAGCCTCTCGTTCGCTGAGGCGCAGGAGATCGCGCACGTCGTGCGCATCCTCGGTCGCGCGCTCGGGGCGGTCGGGCTCCTCAACGTCCAGCTCGCGGTGACGGGCGACGGCGAGGTGTACGTGATCGAGGCGAACCCGCGCGCGTCGCGGACGGTCCCGTTCGTGAGCAAAGCGACGGGTGTCGAGCTCGTGAAGTCTGCGTGCCGGCTTGCGCTCGGCGCGAAGGTCTCGGAGCTCGGCCTCCCGCCGGAGCGCCCACCGCGGCAGTGGAGCGTGAAGGCCGCCGTCCTCCCGTTCGCGCGTTTCCCCGGCAGCGACCCGGTGCTCGGCCCCGAGATGCGCTCGACCGGGGAGGTGATGGCGAGTGCCGCCGACCTCTCGACCGCACTCGACAAGGCCGAACGGGCGGCCGGGCGCAGACTGCCTCGCTCCGGATCCGTCTTCATCTCCATTCGCGAGCCCGACCACCAGCAGGCCGTGCCGATTGCCGCCACGCTCGTCGGGCTCGGCTTCGAGCTCTATGCGACGGAGGGGACGGCCGCCACGCTCGCCGCCGCGGGGATCGACGTCGAGCCGGTGCGGAAGCTCAGCGAGGCCAGCGAAGGCGAGCCCACGGTGGTCGATCTCATCCGGCGCGGCCGCTGCGACCTCGTGATCAACACGCCCGAGGGCCGCAACGCGCGGTCGGACGGTTACGCGATCCGCGAGGCGGCGCTCGTGCGGCGAGTGCCGTGCATCACGACCCTCTCCGGTGCTGCCGCCGCCGTGCACGCGATCGCGGCCGCGCGTGCCGAGCAGGCGATGTCCCTTCAGGAACGGATCGATGCCGAGCTCGGTCTCACCCAGTCGGCATAGAGTCACCGGCTCCGAGTGGGTCGGGCCATACACGCTGCTGCGCCTCGAGCGCGGCGAGCTCGAGCCCGGCGCTCCGGGGCAGTTCTTCATGCTCGAGGCTCCCGGCCGGCTCCTGCCGCGGCCGTTCTCGCTCTGCCTCGCGCCGCCCGGCGAGCTTGCGTTCCTCGTCGACCCCATCGGGCCGGGGACGGAAGCACTGTGTGCCCTCGGGCCCGGCGACGAGATCCACGTTCTCGGCCCGCTCGGGCACGGCTACCGGCTCGACGTCGAGCGGCCGCTGCTCGTCGGCGGCGGGATCGGTATCGCGCCGCTGCCGTATCTCGCCGAGCAGCTCGGGGGCTCGCCGCCCGCGCTCCTGGGCTTCCGCAGCGACGAGCATGCCGAGGCGGCGGCGCTTCTCCCCGGCTCGGAGGTCGTCGTCGACCCCGTTCTCGTCACGGAGCTGATCGAGCCGGGATACGACGTCATGGCCTGCGGGCCGGAGCCGATGCTCCACGCCGTCGCCGCGCTGTGCCCGACCGCACAGCTCGCGTGGGAAGCGCGGATGGCCTGCGGCTACGGCGCCTGCTACGGCTGCGTGGTCGAGATCGACGGCGCGCTGAAGCGGCTCTGTCTCGAAGGCCCGGTTCTCGACGCGGCACGTGTGACGAAAGTGCGTGCTAGTAACAAGTTGTTACAAGGTGCCGAGGCGTGAGGATCCTCAACGCGAGCGGCTGCCTCGACGCTCTCGCCGCGCCCGAGGTCGCGCGGCAGCTCGACGCGTTCGTGACGAAGACCGTCACGCCGCTGCCTCGTGAGGGCAACGCACCCCCTCGGATAGCGGAGACAGCGCACGGGATGCTCAACGCGATCGGCCTCGCGAACCCGGGCCGCGAGCGCTTCCTCGCGGAGCACCTGCCGAGGCTGCGCGAACTGGGGGTTCCGCTCTGGGTTAGCGTCGGCGGCTTCTGCGCGGCCGACTACGCCGAGACATGTTCGGGTCTTGCAAACATCGAGGCGGTCGAGCTCAACCTCTCGTGCCCGAACGTCGACGAGGCCGCCGACTCGGCGGCGGAGATCGTTGCCGCGTGCCGACGCGCGACCGAGCTGCCTCTGTACGCGAAGCTATCGGCTGCGCACCCCGACGTCGCGGAGGTTGCCCGCGCCGTCGCTGCGGCCGGAGCGGACGGCCTCTCGCTCATCAACACGCTGCGGGCCGTCGCGCTCGACAAGCACCTTCGCCCGGCGCTCGCGCGCGGCAGCGGGGGCCTCTCGGGCCTGGCGCTGAAGCCGATCGCGCTCCATGCGGTGAGCGTCTGCCACGAGGCCACGGGCCTGCCGATCGTCGGCATGGGTGGGATCGAATCCGGCCGCGACGCGCTCGAGTTCGCCGCCTGCGGAGCGCGTGACGTTGCCCTCGGAACGGTCCTGTTCTCCGACCCCGGGGCACCCGCGCGGGTCCGTGCCGAGCTCGCTGCCGCCTGCGCCGAGGCAGGCGTTGCCACTCCGGACGACGTGAGGAGCCTGGCAAAAAGCCCGGAAACCGAGCGAAAAGTCCCGGCTTGAAGCGAGCGGATGCATTGGTAAGATCGGCCGGCCGTGAGTCCGACCAAGACGCAGGCGCATGCTCCGCTCCGTTCACTCGACCAGCGGATGGACGCCCTCAAACGCGCGAACGACGTCCGCGTCAAGCGCGCGAAGCTCAAGAAGGACCTCAAAGAGGGCACGGTCAAGATCGAAAAGATCCTGTCTAACCCGCCCGAGTACGTCTCGACGGCGAAGGTCATCGACATCCTCATGGCCGTGCCGAAATTCGGGCGCGTGAAGGCCGCGCGATTCCTCAACACCTGCCGGATCAGCCAGTCGAAGACCGTCGGCGGGCTGTCTGACCGCCAGCGCGCAGAGCTCATCGGGCTCTTCAACAGCCGCTAGTGGTGGACGGTCGGATGCCGGCGGTGCTCGTCGTCACGGGTCCGTCGGGCGCCGGCAAGGGGACGCTGATCCGCGAGCTCGTCGACCGCGTGCCCGGAATCGAGGTGACGGTCTCGGCCACGACACGTGACCGGCGGCGCGGGGAGCAGGACGGCCGGGAGTACTGGTTCCTCACCGACGAGGACTTCCTCGAGCGCGTTGCGCGTGGCGAGTTCCTCGAGCACGTCGAGTACGTCTCGGGCCACCGCTACGGGACGCTTCGCTCCGAGCTCGAGCGGATCGCCGCCAACGGCCACGTGCCGCTGCTCGAGCTCGAGACGGAAGGAGCCCTTCGCGTCAAGCACGGGGTGCCGGGAGCCGTGACGATCTTCATCTCCGCGCGGGTCGACGAGCTCGAGCGGCGCCTCCGCGAGCGGGCGACCGAGAGCGCCGGTGAGATCGGAGAGCGGATCGAGCTCGCGCGGCAGCAGCTCGAGCAGGCCGGCGAGTTCGACCATGTGATCGAGAACGACGACCTCGACCTGGCCGTCGCGAAGCTGACCGACCTCGTCCGCAGCCTCATGACTCCCGCAGCTACCATGCCGCGGCGATGATCGAACCTCGTGTCGACGACCTGCTGAAGAATGTGGACTCGCGCTACGCGCTCGTGATCGTGGCGGCGAAGCGCGCCCGGCAGATCAACAACTACCACCACCAGCTCGGCGAGGGCACATTCGGCGACAACCTGCCGCCGCTCGTCGAGAGCCGGTCGAAGAACTATTTGACCATGGCCTTGGAGGAGACCTCCCAGGGCATGCTCAAGTACGACTACACGGCCTAGCCGGCGCCCGGCACCCGCGCGTCTACCACTCCTGCGGCGGGTAGGCATCATTTCGGCATGGCTCGCGTCCTTCTCGGCGTGACAGGTGGCATCGCCGCCTACAAGGCATGTGAGCTGTGCCGGTTGCTCGTGAAGGACGGCCACGACGTCGTCCCGCTCGTCACTCCTGGCGCCGAGCGCTTCGTCACGGCCGAGACGTTTCGCGCACTCGCGCGGCGGCCGCCCGGCGACGACGTCTACCTCCACCTCACGCGCGCCGATCTGCTCGTCGTCGCGCCGTGCACGGCGAACACCTTGGCCAAGCTCGCGCACGGGCTGGCTGACAACGTCCTCGCCGAGGCCGCGCTCGCGCATCGCGGGTCGGTGCTCGTCGCGCCGGCGATGAACCCGCGGATGTGGGCGCATCCCGCAACTCGTGCGAACGCCGCGACGCTCCGTGAGCGCGGCGTCGTCCTCGTCGGCCCGGACGAGGGCGAGACGGCGGAGGGAGAGCTCGGAGTGGGGAGGATGGCCGAGCCGGACGAGATCTTCGACGCCGCTCGTAACCTCCTCATGGGAACGGGCCCGCTGCTTGGCAAGCGCGTCCTCGTGTCCGCCGGCGGCACTCGGGAGCCGCTCGACGCGGTCCGTTTCGTCGGCAACCGCTCGTCCGGCCGGATGGGCGTGGCGCTCGCCGCCGGGGCGCAGAGACGCGGCGCGGTGGTGACCTTGCTCGCCGCGAACCTCGCGGTGCCGGCGCCTGCCGGAGTCGAGCTCGTCGAGACGCCTACCGCAGCCGACCTCGAGCGCGAGGCGCTCGGTCGCGGGGTCGAGGCCGATGTCATTGTGATGGCTGCGGCTGTGGCGGACTACCGGCCCGCCGAGGCGCTCGCGGCGAAGCGGCCGAAGGACAAAGCGGCGTGGACCCTCGAGCTCGAGCCGACCACGGACGTGCTCTCGGCCCTCGGCGAGCACCGCCACGACGGCCAGATCCTCGTCGGCTTCGCCGCCGAGACGGGAGCAACCGGCCTCGAGCGCGCGCGAGAGAAGCTCGCCCGCAAGGGAGCGGACCTCTTCGTCCTCAACGACGTCTCGCGAACCGACATCGGCTTCGACGCGTACGAGAACGAGGTGACGCTCCTTGCGGCCGGAACCGAGCGGACCGTGGCGAAGGCTCCGAAGGAGGAGATCGCCGCCGTAATCCTCGACGAAGTGGAGGCGCTGCTGCTAGATGGCTGAGCGCGCAGTCGAACCGGCTCCCGGCAGGCTCATCTCGACGATCGTCGAGAACCTCGGCCGCGTCGTGCACGCGCCGGACGACACGTTGCGGCTCGTCGTTCTCTGTCTCGTCGCGGAAGGGCACGCGATCATCGAGGACTTCCCAGGCGTCGGCAAGACGATGCTGGCCAAGGCGCTCGCGCGGTCACTCGACTGCCGCTTCTCGCGCCTCCAGTTCACGCCGGATCTGCTGCCGTCGGACGTCACGGGCGTCAACGTCTTCAACCAGCAGCAAAACGAGTTCGAGTTCCGTCCCGGCCCCGTGTTCGCGAACCTCCTGCTCGTCGACGAGGTGAACCGCGCGTCGCCCAAGACGCAGGCGGCACTCCTCGAATGCATGGAGGAGCGGCAGGTGTCGGTCGACGGCGTCACCTACCCGCTCGAGCCGCCGTTCATGGTGATGGCGACCCAGAACCCGATCGAGTACGAGGGCACGTATCCGCTGCCCGAGGCGCAGCTCGACCGATTCACCATGCGGCTCTCGCTCGGCTACCCGCCGCTCGCGGAAGAGGCGCGGATGCTCGACGAGCAGACAAGTGAGCCACCGCTGGCCTCCCTGCCCGCGGTTGCCGACGCGGCGGACGTGCTCCGGCTCGTCGAGAGCGCGCGCGCGATCTACGTGGAGGAGAGCCTCGGCCGTTACGTCGTCGCGCTCCTGCGGCAGACGCGCAGCGACTCGCGGCTGTACCTCGGAGCCAGCCCGCGTGCCGGGATCGCGTTGCTGCGAGTGGCGAAGGCGCGCGCGCTTGCCGACGGGCGCGATTACGTCACGCCCGACGACGTGAAGGCCGTCGCAGCACCCGTGTTGGCCCATCGCCTCATCCTCGCGCCGGAGGCGCGCTCGGCCGCGCTCGGCCCGGTCGCGCTCATCGAGGACGCGCTCGCGCACACGCCGGTCCCGGTCTGATGACCGCCCGGGGTCGAGCGGTACTGGCACTCGGCGTCCTCTGCTGGATCGTCGCGATCGTCTTCGGCTCGCCCGCTCTCTATCCGGTCGCGGCCGGTCTCGTCCTCGCCGTGCCCCTCGCGCTCGCCTGGGTGCGGATCACGCTGCGGCAACCGCACGTGAGCCGCCTCTGGCCCGGCCGGAACCTCTTCGAGCGGGACGACGTGACCGTCAAGCTCGTGCTCGCCCGCGAGCCGGGGTTGCCGCTGCCGAACGTCGTCGCGCACGAGCAGGTCGGCCGGCTGCGTGCCGCCGAGGTCGAGCTGCGGTCCCGCGGGCACGGCCGCTACGCGGGCTCCTACGAGCTTCGCGACGTGCCGCGTGGGCGGCACCGCTTTGCACCGGTGCGCCTCTCGATTTCGGATCCGTTCGGCCTCGCGGAAGCGGGGCTGGCGCTGGAGGAGCAGCAGGCGCTCATGGTCTATCCGCGCCTCGTCGAGCTCGAACGGATCTTCTTCGACGGCGGCGCCGGACCCGAGCACGGGCGGCGGCTTCTCCTGCGGCGACCCGTCGGGTTCGATCTGCACAGCGTCCGTGACTACCAGCAGGGCGAGTCGCTCCGGCGCGTCCACTGGCCCTCGACTGCACGCCGCGGGTCGCTGATGGTGAAGGAGCTCGAGGACTCCCCGCGCGACGAGGTCGCCGTGCTGCTCGACGGAGATCCCGGCACGGTGGCCGGCTCGTCGCCGAACTCGTCCTTCGACGTCGCCGTGCGCGTCGCCGGCTCGATCCTGTTGGCGCAAATCCGGCGGGGGCGGCGCTGTGTGCTCGTGCTCAATACCGCCGGCCGGGAGACCCAAGCCGTGTCGTCGGACGGGCCGGGATGGCAGCGTGCGCTCGAGCTGCTCGCGGCGGCCGAGCCTGACGCCCGGGGCCCGGCGTCTTCTTTGCTCAAGTCGGCGGAAAGCACAGCCGTGCGGTCTCTCGAGCTCGTGGTCGTCACGTCCAGCATCGAGCGGTCGCTCGTCGACCGCCTGCTCGAGCGCGCGCTCACGCGCCGGGCTGTGGCGCTCGTCTACGTCGAGCCCGAGAGCTTCCTCGGGGCCGAGCGTCGACGGGAGCCGGATCTCCTTCGCCTGCAGGCGGTCGGGGTGCCGATCGCGGTCGTGCGGCAGGGAGATGAGCTCGCGACCGCGCTGGGCGGAGCGAACGTCGCGAAGGCAGTGGCGCGTGCGTAGCGCGGCGCGCACGGTCGCGGTTTGCGTGCCCGCGCTCGCCGTCGTCACGGCCGCCTGGCTGCGCCTCGAGCAGCCGCTGTCGTCCTTCTGGCGCGTGCTCGCGCTCCTCGGCCCGGCGCTTGCGGCCGCCCTTCCTCGCCACCGCTGGCTCCGCGTCGCAGCCGTAGTGGTCGCGACGGTCGCTGCGGCCCGGATCGCCGTGGGCATCGTGCTCGTCCCGTGGCGCCTCGACCACCCAGGCTCGGCTTTCGGTCTCGCACATGCGTTCTCCACCTTCGGGACGCGTTTCGGGACCGGCTTCGACGACTTCTACGGCACCCATCTCCCGTTCGATCCACGCGTGCACGTCGCGATGACCGAGCTCGTGCTTTCGGCCATCTTCGTCTTCGCACTCGGGATCGCCCTGCTCGTGGCCGCGCGGAAGCCTGTCGCAGCGGCTCTCGCTCTCCTCTTGGGCGCAGGCTGGCCGGCGACTCTCCTCGGCCCGTCGCACGGAGTCGCCATGGGCGCAGCGATCCTCGGTGCCCTGCTCGTCGTGCTGGCCGGGCTCGGCTCGCGCCGCGTGCCCGCGCTCGCTCTCCCGTCGGCCGCGGTCGTGGCGATCGCGGCCGTTGCCGTCGGCTCCGCGACCGCTGCGCGGCATGGGCTCGTGCACTGGCAGACGTGGAATCTCGCGCACGTCGCCACAGGCCCCGAAGACATCGGGTTCGTCTGGAACGCGCAATACGGCGGCCTCAAGTGGTCGGGCCATCAGACCACCGTCCTCCAGGTGCAGTCGGACAAGCCGCCGTCCTACCTGCGGGCGGCGGTGCTCGACGATTTCAAGGGCAACGACGCGTGGGGAGTCGGCACGCCTCGACCGAGCGACGCGCTCGAGCCGTCGGCTGCTCTGAACCGGAAGAACCAGACGAGCGAGGTCGTGACGGTGAATGCGCTCGCCGACTCGCACCTCGTTGGCGGCAGCATCCCGATCCGCTATCAGGTCCCCGCCGGGGTGCAGCTCGTGCGGGAGCCGGGGGTTGCGGCCCTGAATCAGAACCTTCCGCACGGTTTCCGGTACACGGTCTGGAGCTACACAGCCCGGCCGAGCGCGGCCGCCCTACGCCGCGCGCCGGCGAGATACCCCGCGGAGCTCGCGGACGAGGGGATGCTGGACGTCGACCTCCCGGTCGGCTACGCGCCGCAGCCTTTCGGCACCCGGGGTCGTGCGGAGCGGATGCTGACGACCGTTCGCCTGGACCCCGCGCTCCGCGCGTACCTGCCGCTCGCACGTCTCGCCGAGCGGGTGGCCGGCGGTGCGGGCACTCCGTACGGAGCCGTCTCGCGCCTCGAGTACTGGTTCCTCTCCTCCGGCATCTTCCGCTACTCGAACCACCCGACCCACACGTCGCCGGCGCTCGTCGGGTTCGTGGCCAACACGCATGCCGGCTACTGCCAGTACTTCGCGGGCGCCATGGCGCTCATGCTCCGCTATCTCGGCATTCCCGCCCGGGTTGCCGTCGGCTTCGCCGGCGGGGCCTACGATCCGAAGCAGCACCTCTGGAACGTCAGCGACCGCGAGGCGCACGCGTGGGTCGAGGTCTGGTTCAAGGGTTACGGCTGGGTTCCGTTCGATCCGACGCCGGCCGCTCGCGGTGCCGCGCCGCGTCTGAACCAGGCCGGCGCGGATGCCGGGCTGACGGGCGCCGGCTCGACGCCGACGCCCCGGCAGTCGAAGGGCGGAGCCGGCAGCGACACGTCGCCGGTCGAGACGAAGCTCAGAGACACGAACGGAGTCGGCTCGCGCCGCCGCGTTCACGGCTCGGGGAAGGCTTCGGACAGCAGCCTCGGCAACGGGAGCAGACGCGGCGGCGATCGCAGCCGGCTGGTGTTGCTCCTGCTCGCGGTGCTCGCCGGTGCAGTCGGAGCGATCGTGCTGACGAAGGTCGGGTTCCGCATGACGCGCAGCGTCCGCCGCGACCCGCGCGGAGTTGCCGCGGCCTGCCGGCAGGAGCTCACCGCGTTCCTCGTCGATCAGCGGATCGAGGCGCCGCGCAGCGCGACCCTCGGCGATCTCGGCGAGCTGCTGCACCGCGAGTTCGGCGTGCGACCGGAAGCATTCGTGGCCTCGGCGACCGCTGCCCGGTTCGGCCCACCTGAGGCGGCCGCGGCCGGAGCCCTTACCGCACGGCGGGAGCTGCGGGCCCTGCTCGAGTCCGCGCGCCGCGGGCTCACGTTGCGCGAGCGGCTCCGCGGCCTGCTCTCACTTCGCTCGCTCACGCGTCCCGTCGCCCCCGCCGATGCCGCATGAGCGAATCGACCTACAGCCTCTTCCAGCGAGGCCGCCGTCACCTGCGGGCGGGCATGGCCGCACAGGCCACCGTCGCGCTGGAGAAGGCAAAGCGGCGAGAGCCCGACAAGGCCTCGATCCGAGAGGCGCTCGGGATCGCGTACTTCCGGATCCGGCGCTGGAGCGAGGCCGAGGCGGAGTTCCGCGCGGTGCTCGAGATCTCGCCGGTCAACGACTACGCGCATTACGCGCTCGGCCGCTCCCTCGAGAAGCAGGGACGGGACCGCGAGGCGAACCGGCACTACAAGCTGGCGAGCTCGCTCCAGCCGGACTCGGCGCAGTACCGCGAGCGCATCCGCGAGCTCGACTAGGTGCGTGCAACGAGTTGAGGGCGGTGGTGCAACGGGTCTCGCGCGCCCGGGTCTCGCCGGGCGGCGAGATCGGCCGCGGCCTGTGCGTGCTCCTCGGCGTCGCCCGCGGCGACGGGGAGGCGGAGGCGGCGCGCCTCGCAGGCAAGGTCGCCACGCTGCGGATCTTCCCGGACGGTGAGGGGCGATTCGACCGCTCGGTCGCGGACGTCGCGGGCGCTGTGCTCGTCGTCTCGCAGTTCACCCTGATCGCGGACACGGCGAAGGGCAACCGGCCGAGTTTCGCCGAGGCCGCACCGCCCGACGAGGCCGAGCCGCTCTACGAGAGCTTCTGCTCGGAGTTGCGTATTCTCGGCGTGCCGGTGGAGACGGGCACCTTCGGCGCGAAGATGGAGCTCGAGCTCGTGAACGACGGGCCGGTCACGATCGTTCTCGACGCCTGATCAGCGCGACCTAGGATTGCGTGGTGGCGTTCACGCTCCGGAACCTCAAGGCGGATCTGGAAGACATCGGCTCCGTGTTCGACGGCGCGCCCGACCTCGAGTTCCGCGCGGCGACCAAGGCTCTTCATCTCGAGCGATCTGCCTTGACCCACCAGCGCGTCCCGCCCGGCTATCGCTTTCCCTACGGCCACACGCATGAGACGCAGGAGGAGGTCTACGTGGTCGTGCGAGGCAGCGGGCGGATGAAGCTCGACGACGAGATCGTCGAGCTCGAGGAATGGGACGCGGTGCGCGTGCCACCCGGCAGGTGGCGGGGCTACGAGGCGGGACCGGAGGGGCTCGAGCTCCTCGTCATCGGCGCTCCCAACCTCGGTGAGAACCCTCGCGACGACGTCGACGGGCAGCGCGACTGGTGGGCTCCCTGATCGGGCTGGGCGGCAGCCGAAGGGCCGCTGCTACACTCGCCTCACCACATTTCGGCGGTACTGAAATGGGCCTGCGGGCCCATTTTTTGTGACGGAGGCGCGTATGGCCACGACATTCGAGAAGGAACGCGAGTTGCAGGGAGAGATCGCCCGCCGGGTCGAAGACGACCTGCCGGGCGTCGACGTGCTCGCGGTCGAGCTGCTCACACCGTCGCGCTTCTGCGTCTACGTCGACCGTCCGGAGGGCGTCGACCACGCGCTCTGCCAGCGGGTCACCGACGTCCTGCGCGACTACCTGCGCGAGTACAGCATCGAGGTGTCCTCGCCCGGGCTGGACCGGCCGTTGCGCCGGCAGGAGCACTTCGAGGCGGCGCTCGGCCGTCGTGTCCGGCTTCGCACCGCCGGGCGAAAGGTGCGCGGGGAAGTCCTCTCCGCCGGCGAGGAGAGCGTGAAGGTGGCCGCGTCAGACGGCGCCGAGACCGAGATCCCGTACCACGACATCGTGCGGGCGAACCTGATCGACGAGGGAGCGTGACATGAGCCAGGAGATCATCGAGGCCGTCCGCGAGATCGAGCGCGACAAGGGAATCGAGGAGGGCGCGCTCGTCGCGGCGCTCGAGGACGCGCTGCTCGCGGCCTACAAGAAGACGCCGGGCGCGTCGCGTCACGCGACTGTCGAGATGGACGAACACACCGGAGACTTCCGCGTCTTCTCGGTCGAGCTGCCTTCCGACATCGAGGAGCGCCTGCTCGACGAAGCCCGCGAGCGCAAGCTCGAGGAGCTCGAGAAGCTCGAGGAGGAGACGGGCGAGCGCCAGCACACACTCATCTCCGACGACGACCTCGACATCGACTGGTCCGACATCCCCGACGAGCAGGTCGCGCGCGAGGACGTGACGCCGGAGGGCTTCGGCCGCATCGCCGCACAGACCGCAAAACAGGTCATTTTGCAGCGCATTCGCGAGGAGGAGCGCCGGATGATGTACGACGAGTACATCGACCGCGTGACCGAGGTCGTGACCGGCATCGTCCAGCAGGCCGGCGACCGCAACAACGT
>JAICJI010000016.1 GCA_025928515.1 Thermoleophilia bacterium | reverse complement strand
CGCCTCGACGTCGATGGTCGAGAGGAGGTCGGCGGCGTACGTCTCGCGCACCCGCGCCGGGTAGGAGATCCCTCCCACCTCGCCGGCGGCGACGCGGCGGAACTCGCCGCGCGTGAAGTGTTTCTCGACTTCCTTCTGCATGGCGGCGCCCATCTCGACGCCGAGCGGCCCGAAGAACTGGATCCGGATCACCTCGGGGTCGCTCGGGCTGACGCCGACGTGGAAGCCGGCGTCGTGGGCCTCGGACTTCACTAGATGCCGCGCAACCGCCGCGGGGCTGACCCGGAGATCCTCGACGTGGACGCCGGTCGACGAGATCCCGGAGATCATTGCCCGCTTGATCATCCGGCAGGCGGCGGCGCCCTCACGGCTGGCGACGACACGGGTACCCCGCTTCAGGGCCGTCCCGAGCGCGGCGGCGAGCCTGACGGCGACGTCCGGCGTCAGGTCGACGTTGACCATGCCCGCCACCCCGCCTTTACCGAAGACCCGGGTCGTGCCGCGCGACTCCCAGATCAGGCTCTCGTGCAGCTGGGAGCCGGTCTCGACCTCCTTGAACGGGTAGATCCGGACACCCGGGAGGATCACGCTCTCGGCGCCGACGGTCACCTCGTCGCCGACCGCGACACCCTCGTGGACGCGCACGTGCGCGCGCAGGTCGCAGCTACGGCCGACGATCGCGCCCACGACCTCGGTGCTCCGACCGATGTAGGTCGAGGTGTCGACGATCGAGCGCACGACGCGACCGCGCTCGCGAACGGTGACGCTCGTCGAGAGCACCGAGTACGGGCCGATATGGGCGCCCCGCCCGATGCGGCAGTAGTTGCCGAGGTAGGCGGGCCCTTCGATCGCGTCGAGGTCGTCGAGGTCCACCCCGTCCCCCAGCCAGATGTTGCCACGGATGCGGATGCCCGGGATCTCGAGCCGGACCCTCTCGTCGAGCGCGTCGAAGTTCGCCTGCCGGTACTGGTCGAGGTTTCCGATGTCCTGCCAGTAGCCGTCGAAGACGTGGCCGTAGATCGGCCTGCCCATCTCGAGCAGCAGCGGGAAGAGCTCCTTCGAGAAGTCGTACGGCCGGTCTTGTGGGATGTGCTTCAGCACCTCCGGCTCGAGCACGTAGATGCCGGTGTTGATCGTGTCCGAGAAGACCTGGCCCCACGACGGCTTCTCGAGGAACCGCTCGACGCGGCCGTCCTCGTCGGTCACGACGATGCCGAACTCGAGCGGGTTGTCGACCGACTTGAGCCCGATCGTGACCGACGCCTGCCTCTCACGGTGCGCCTCGACGAGCTGCGTGAGATCGACGTCGCACAGGGCGTCGCCGGAGATGACGAGGAACGTGTCGTCGAGCCGTCCGGCCGCGCGTTTGACGGAGCCTGCGGTGCCGAGCGGCGACTCCTCGACCGAATAGCCGATGTCGACGCCGAGCGACTCCCCGCTGCCGAAGTAGCTGCGGATCGCCTGCGGGAGGAACGCGACCGTGACGATCACGTCCTCGAAGCCGTGAGCCTTGAGAAGCTCGACGATGTGCTCCATGCACGGCTTGCCGACGATCGGCACCATCGGCTTCGGCTGATTCGAGGTGAGCGGGCGGAGCCGGGTGCCCTCTCCCCCGGCCATGACGACGGCCTTCATCTGCGCACTTCTCCCCAGGCCGTCCGCAAGTAGAACAACCCGGCCGCGAGCGCGAGCGCGAGGCCGGCCCAGAAGAGGTCGACGGGCCAGTCGGTCGCGCGGTGCGTGACGATGCGCAGGAAGATCGCCGCGTACAGCACCCAAGTCGCGGCCTTGCCGATTGCGTTCACGTCGACCTCGATCCCTCGAGGGACGAGGAAAACGGAGCCGGCGAGCAGCACGACGTCGCGCCCGAGGATGACGACGAGACCCGCCCACGGCAGCCGGTCGTAGGCGAAGAGGAGGATCACGGCCGCGTCGATCATCAGCCGGTCGGCGAGCGGGTCGGCGAGCTTGCCGAAGCGCGATTCCACACGCCAGCGCCTCGCAAGGAAGCCGTCCACCTGGTCGGTGATCCCGGCGATGCCGAAGGTGACTCCGGCCGGCCAGCTCGGCTTGTGGCCTGCAGCCACCATGAGCACGACGAAGAGGGGGATCAGCGCGAGCCGCGCGATCGTGAGCGCGTTCGGGAGCTGGGCGAGCGGCTGCGACACAGCAGGGGCCTCCATGTGGAAAGGATACGGGCGTGCCGCAGCTGCCTCGGGTCCCGGGTTTTGTGAATGCGCACTGCCACGCGTTCCAACGGGCGTTGCGCGGGCGCGTCGAAGGCGGCGATTTCTGGGCCTGGCGCGAGACGATGCTCGAGCTCGCTCGCGGTCAAACGCCCGAGCACGTCCGGGCGAGCTACGCGGACGTCTACGGCGAGCTGCGCTCGGCCGGCTACACCGCAGTGGGCGAGTTCCACTATCTCGGCCTCGCGGAGGCGCACGCTGCGGCGGAAGCTGCCGCCGCGGCGGGAATCGAGCTCGTCCTGCTCCACGTCGCGTACGCCCGCGGCGGGATCGAGCGGTTCCGGCAGGGCTCGGTGGCGGATTACCTGCGCGAGCTGGAGGAGCTGCGTAAGGCCGGAGTGCACGTCGGCGTTGCCCCCCACTCCGTCCGCGCCTGCCCGCGGGAGTGGCTCGAGGAGCTCGGCCGTTACGCCGCGGAGCACGGACTGCCGCTCCACGTCCATGCCGACGAGCAGCCGCGCGAGATCGAGGAATGCGTCGCGGAGCACGGGCTGCGGCCGCTCGAGCTGCTCGACGCGTGCGGCTGCCTCGGCCCGCGCACGACCGTCGTCCACGCGACAAATGCGGACGGCCACGAGCTCGACCTGCTTGCGGCTTCCGGCGCCTGCGTCTGCGCCTGCCCGACGACCGAGGCGAACCTCGGTGACGGCTTCCTCCCCGTCGAGCGCCTGCTCCACCGCGGGATCGAGCTCTGCATCGGCTCCGACTCGAACGTCCGGATCGACCCGCTCGAGGAGCTGCGCGAGCTCGACGGGATCGCAAGGCGCCAGTCCGGGAGACGGGACGTATTCGCGGTCGACGACCTGCTCGCGATTGGCTCGGCGGTCGGCGCGCGAGCGCTGATCCTCGACTCCTGGCCGGAGGTCGGGGTCGACGTCGGCCACCCTCAGCTCGCTGGCGTCGAAGACTGGCGAAACGCACTGGTGGCCTCGTGTTCCGCCGACGTCCTCGTGGCCTGACGGGTGGTCGTTCATAGCCGTACGGTGCCCCCGAGCTATCCGAACGGGTGTGGGTCGGGGGGGCGGCGCCGACCTACGTATCAGGCATGGTCACTGCTGCTGCGAGACCGCACGTCTTCTGGGTCGGCGACGACCCTGCAACTCAGGAGCTCGTGCGCGGTTGGCCCATCGGCCGGGCATTGCTGCAGACGCTGGGCGATGCCAACGCTGAAGTCGGCAACGCGCTCACGGCTGAGCGCGCTCGGCTCAGCTACCACGGTTACCCGGAAGACCTCCCGTTGCCCGCTCTCTGGTGGCCTCAGCGGGCTGGCGCCGAGCTCGTCGAAGTCTCCTAGCTCGCCGCACTGCTCCTGCTGACGAGTCCCTCGGATGGGGGGAGCGAGCACTGGCTGTACGCCCGACATCAGGTTCGTGGCGTCGTTCTTTCGTAAGCCGCTGGTCGCGTTCACTGCTGTCGTCGTGGTGGGCCTCGCGCTGATCTTCGCGGCAATGACCGCGTTCGGCGGAACATCGGCTACCCGTTCCCCCGCCACCCCAAAGATCCTCACGCCTGCGCAGTTCCGTCAGGCCGGGGAGCGCATCGGCCGATCGGTCTGCCTGCAGCTCAAGCCGATCGTGAACAAGAAGCCGCACAGCCTCCGGGAGGTCTCGAGCGGCATGAGAAGGATCACGGCGGTCTTCGATCGCATGACGAGAGAGATCGATCGGCTCCTCCCGCCGCCCTCCGCAGCGCCGTTCATCCAGCGCCTGCGCAGCAACCTTGACGTCGCCGACGGAGCCATGCGCCGGGCGGCCCACCTGGCCGAGACGCATCAGTGGCGACGCTTCGTGCTGTTCGTCCGCTCTCCCTACTTCAAGAACATCGGCAAGCGCTTCGGCCCGGTGCACAAGGGGAAGCTGCGTTGCGGCCGGACCAACGTCACGACCGCCTGATCGCGCGACAACCGTCGAATCGGGGCGGCCGGATTCGAACCGGCGACCTTTGGTCCCCCAGACCAACGCGCTAACCAGGCTGCGCCACGCCCCGCGGGGAGATCAACCGTAGCTCATCGGACCTGCGCGCACCCCGGCGCCGTATCGGTGGCATGCGCAGACTTCTCCTGATCGCCGCAGCACTGTTGCTCGTTCCCGCTGCGTCCGCCGGCGTGCCCGCGAACCGGCCCGTTGCGATCGTCGTCGCCGAGACAGCGAACGAGGTTCTCGCCGTCTCTCTCGGCCAGCACGGAGGCCACATCCTCAAGCGTGTGCACGTCCCGGATCCGTTGATGGTCGCCGCTCCGCTCCACGGTCCGGCCGTCGTGCTCGACCCGCACGGGACAGTGACGCTGCTCGGCTGGCACTCGCTCCGGCCGCTCAAGGTCTTCCACGGCTTCAGCAACCCGCAGGTGGCGAGGATCGCTCCCGGAGACCGCTTCGCGTACGTCGCGGACGGGGGCAGCGGCGAGATCTCCGTGATCGACCTCGTTCGGCGGCGGATCGTGGATCGCGTCTATGTCGGCGTGCGGGCGCACCACATGTCGTTCAGCCCGGACGGCAAGCGTCTCTGGGTCGTCCTCGGCGAGGTCGCGACGACGATCGTGCGGCTGGACACCTCGACGCCGGCACGACCGCACGTCGCCGGCCGGCTTCAACCGCGCTTCCTGTCGCACAGCATCGGCTTCGCGCCAGACGGCCGCACGGTCTGGGTCAGCTCGTCACGTGCGCGCTATGTCACCGTCTACAACGCCGCGAGCGGCAAGGTGGTGAAAGTTCTTCGGACCGAGCGGGCGCCGCAGGAGGTCGCCTTTTCCGGCGCGCGGGCGCTGCTCACGAGCGGCTATGGATCCTCGCTCCAGGCGGTGCTGTGGCGGACCTACCGGAGGCTCGGAACCGTCCGGATGCCATACGGCTCGTTCAACCTCGCCACCTTCGGCGGCAAGGTCGTGACCTCGTCTCTCTTCACCGGCCAGGTCGTGGAGCTCGAGGCCGGGACGTTGAAGCGGTTCTGGACGGCGAAGGTCGCCCCGGAGACGCGGTACGTGGCGATCTCACTCTGGCCGCGCTAGCCGATTGAGACATCGTCGACCGACGCGGTCGGCCCGACCTTGAGCAGGGTGCTGACGGTCTTCGTTCGCCAGCCGGCGAGGATCTTGTGCTGTTCCCGCGCGACCACGAGGCCGCCGGTCAGCGCGATTACCCTGCCCGGCACGCGAAAGCCTTCGAGGGGCCGGCCGGCGCGCGTATAGGCGCGGACGAGTGGCGGCCTCACGCTCTCTTCGAGTGCAGCGGAGGGGCGGCCGTGCAACCACCCGATCGCTTCGATCTCCCCGGTGGCGAGGGTCTTCCCATCGAGAACCATGGCCCCAGGCGTGGCGACGAGGAGCATCTTGCCCACCGGCGCAAACGCGACCCGCGTGACCGGAGCCGCGCTTCCGACGAGGATGTGCCGCCGGTGGCCGACGTCGTAGACGACCGCCCGGCCGCCTCCGCCGACGTAGGCAAACGCGAGGGAGTCGGCCCGCCACGAGGGCCTCACGGCCCGCGCAGAGCGGTCGATCATCTTGTCGTTGACTCCGTTCCCATAGATGACGTGCAGCACGAAGCGACGCCCGGCGTGGACGACGTACGCGATCCGGAAGCCGTCGGGCGCCCAGGCAACGGCGACCACCTTTCCGCCGGCCGGACGCGACCAGGCTATGCGCCCGTTCGGCGCCATTGCGACGAGGGAGTCGCGGACGCCCGCAGCCACGTAGAGCGCTCGTGGGGACAGGGCCGCTGCGCTGACGGCCTTACCTTGCAGGTGCAAGCCGTCTTTCGTGACCACGGAGAGCCGTCCGTCAATGATTGCTGCGACCCCGTTCGAGCCCTTCGGGCGCATCAGTTCCGTCATCGGCGAGGGCTCTTTCGGCTTTGCGCCGATGCTGACGTGAAGCGCGCCCGCAGCACCGAGGGAGCCCGCAGCGATCACGAGGAGGACGACAACCGTCGCAAAGGCGAGGACCGCGCCGCGCAACCCGCGGCGAGGCGTGTGGACCGGATGGAGTGCGCGCAGCGCGCGGTGCAGCGCCTCCTCCCCCGCTCCCGCTTCGGGCTCCGGGGCGTCGGCCAGCATCGCCTCGAGCCGCTGCTCGAGCTCACTCGACATGCTCGACCTCCACCGACTCACGGAGCTGCTCCAGGGCACGCGCGAGGCGGGAGTTGACGGTTCCCACCGGGAGATCGAGCGCGGCGGCGATCTGCTTCGGCGTCATGCCGACCCCATAACGCAGGACGACCACCACACGCCGTTCGAGCGACAGCGCCGCGACCACGGCCAGCAGTCCGTGGTCTCCGGAAGCGTGGATGGGGGCAACGTCCGGCAGATCGGGCAGCTCCTCGTCGGACAGGCGGCGCTCGGCCCGCAGGAGGTCGAGGGCGCGGTTGGCCACGATCCGATGCAGCCACGGCCCGAACGGGCGGCGCTCGTCGAACCGCCCGAGCGCAGCGAACGCCCGCTCGAACCCGTCCGCGGCCACGTCGTCCGCAAGCGAGCGTCTTCCGGTGATTGCGAAGGCGGCGCGCCACGCGTCGCGCCAGTAGCGGCGAAACAGCAAAGCGGCAGCCTCGCGGTCGCCGCGCCGCGCCTTCCGTACGAGGTCCCGGTCACTCGGTTCACGCACTCCTTCACAGTCTTCTACGGACGAGCGCCGCTTGCGCGTCCCGGGAATTGGAATAGTGCTGGCATGGACGACTGGCAGGAGCAGGACAACGCGCTCGTGCGGGAGTTCGAGCTCCCGTCGTTTCCCGCCGCGATCGAGTTCGTCGATCGGCTCGCCGAGCTGGCGGAAACCGAAGATCACCATCCGGACATCGACATCCGGTACCGCAGGGTCACCGTTTCGTGGAGCACGCACTCGGCCGGCGGGATCACCGCGAAGGATCGCGAGATGGCGGAACGGACGTCCGCCCTTGCCGCCGCATAGCGCGCAGCCGCGGCGGTAGAAGGTAAGACCGTGCCGCCCGGCGACACTAATCCTGATGTGAGCGCGCTCGCACCAGCCCCCGGCCTCGAGGAGTGGCACCTCGACCTGCACGCGGACGGCGCCACGCGCGACGAGGCCGTGGCCCGGCTACACGGGCTGCTCCTGCGAGCTGCTCGGTTCGAGGTGTTCCGGCGGCGTGGGTCGATCCCCCAGCTTTCCGCGGCAGAGCTGGACGAGCTCGCACAGGATGCCGCCGACGACGCCGCCGTCTCGGTTCTGCGCCGGCTCCCGGACTTCCGCGGTGAGAGCAGCTTCCGCACGTGGGCGTACAAGTTCGCGTTGCTGGAGGCCTCGGTGAAGGTGCGCCGCCGCGCGTGGCGCGACCGCGAGGTCACGCTCGAGCCGGAGCAGTGGGAGAGCCTCGCGCACGCCGGCCCCGGGCCGGACGACGACGCGGAGAACGCCGCGTTGCTCGCAGCGGTGCGGGACGGGATCCGCACAGCGCTCACGCCCAGACAGCGGCAGGTACTCGTCGCGTCGGTGCTCGAAGGCGTGCCCATCGACGTGCTCGCCGAGCGCCTCGACTCGAACCGGAACGCGCTCTACAAGCTGCTCCACGACGCGCGCCGGCGGCTGCGATCCCATGTCGCCGCGGCGGGATTCCCGGAGGCGAACGAATGACCGGACGCGACCTCGATCCAACCCTGCTGCGCCTGCTCGGTAGCGGCGAGCCGGAGATCGGCTGCGACGAGTGCTTCGAGCAACTCGATCGCTACGTCGAGCTCGAGCTCGCCGGTGCCCCGGCGGACACGCTCGTCCCCGGCTTGCGGGCCCACCTCGTCGGCTGCCCTGCCTGCGCGGAGGAGCACGAAAGCCTCCGTGCGCTGCTCGAGCTCGATTCCTCCTCCTGAAAGAGGCCTAGAGATGCACACGACCAAGTACCTCATCGTCGGCGCCGGCATGACCGGCGACATGGCTGCCAAGGGGATCCGGGAGCACGACTCCGACGGCTCGATCACGCTCGTCGGCGCCGATCCCAGCCCGCCGTACAAGCGGCCGCTGCTCACGAAGGGCCTGTGGCAGGGCGCTCCCGAGGAGAAGCTTTGGCGTGAGCCGGCCGAGGGCGCCGAGCTCGTCACCGGCCGCCGCATCGTCTCGCTCGATCTGGCTGCGCACACCGCGACGGACGACGCCGGTGAGGAGTACTCGTGGGAAAAGCTCCTGCTCGCGACCGGCGCACGCCCACGGGAGATCCCGGGCGCCGAGGGTGTCGTGTGGTTCCGCGATCTCGCCGACTATCGCCGTCTGCGCGAGGTCGCGGGCGACGGGGCGCACGTGGTCGTGATCGGCGGTGGGTTCATCGGCTCGGAGCTCGCGGCCAGCCTCGACGGCAACGGCTGCCGCGTCACGATGCTCTTCCCGGAGCCCGGGATCGGCCACCGCCTCTTCCCGGCCGACCTGTCTGCCTCGGTCACCGACTACTACCGCGAGAAGGGCATCGAGGTGCTCGCGGGCGAGATGGTCTCCTCGGCCTCGGGCGACCGGGTGCAGACGCAGTCCGGCCTCGACATCGAGGCCGACGCCGTCGTCGCGGGCCTCGGCGTCGTCGCCGACACGGAGCTTGCGGAGGCAGCGGGCCTCGAGGTGAACGACGGAATCGTGGTGGACGAGTACGGGCGCGTCCCCAGTCACGACGACGTCTTCGCCGCCGGCGACGTCGCTCGCTTCCCGGTCGCGGCGCTGGGCATCGCGTTGAGGATCGAGCACGAGGATCACGCGAACAGCCACGGGCACGCGGTGGGCGCCAACATGGCCGGGGCGGACAAGCCGTACGACCACCTGCCGTTCTTCTACTCCGATCTCTTCGACCTCGGGTACGAGGCGGTCGGGCTCGTCGACTCGCGGCTCGAGGCCCTCGAGGACTGGCAGGAGCCGTTCCGCAAAGGCGTCGTCACCTACGTCGAGGACGGGCGCCCGCGCGGCGTCCTGCTCTGGAACGTCTGGGACAAGCTCGACGCGGCCCGCGAGCTGATCGTCGCCGGGGAAGGCGCCCTTGCGGTCTAGCGCCTTGACCCGGTCGCGGAAGCCGCGGCGCGGGTCCGAGCTCGTGTGCGAGAGGGTCTTTCGGCCGCTCGCGCATCCGCTCGTGCTCGTCTTCGCACGACTCCGCGTGCCGCCTCCGGTCGTCGTTGCCGCCGCGGGGGTCGCGGGCGTCGCAGCTGCGGTCGAGCTTGGGCGCGGCTCTCTGCTCGCGGCCGCGTTGCTCGTCCAGCTGAAGACGCTGCTCGACAACGCAGACGGCCAGCTGGCCAGGCTCACCGGCCGTGTCAGCGCCTTCGGCCGCTATCTGGACTCCGAGGTCGATCTGCTCGTGAATGCGGGGCTGTTCGCCGCCCTCGGCTGGCGGGCAGGGCAGGCGCCGCTCGTGCTTGCCGCGTTCCTCGCGCTCACGAGCGTCCTCAGCCTCAACTTCAACGCCGAGCGGCTCTCCCGCGCGGCAGTGGCTGAGCCCGAGGCCGGCGGCCGTGCAACCGCCCTCCTGCGCCACGTCTACGGCCTCGTGTACGCGCCTCAGGACCGGCTCGCGGAGGCGATCGTCGTGCGGCGCCCGGCGCTGGCCGGGACGTCTGCCGTCTCGCTGCTCGCGAATCTCGGCATGTCGACGCAGCTTGCTGCGTTTGGACTGTTGATGGCACTCGGACACCCACTCGCGTTCGCCTGGCTGGCACTCACGGAGCTGGTCGTCATCGCGCTCGTGCTCCTCCCCAGACGAGTGCCGCAGGAGGAGGTCGCATGAGCAACGTCTTCGAGCTGCTCGCCCACGACGCCGAGCCGCGCGACCTTACGCCCGCGGACTGGACGCGCCTCGAACGCAATGCGGCCGAGATCTTCGAGGCGCTCGGCCTGGATCTCGACACGCCCGGCACGCGCGAGACGCCGCGGCGTTTCGTGCGGGCACTCTTCGACGCGACGGCCGGCTACGACGGCGATCCGAAGCTGCGCACCGTCTTCCCGAGCGAGCGGCCGGAAGGCGTCGAAGGGCGCCACGCGCAGATCGTGGAAGGGCCGATCGGGTTCTACGCGCTCTGCGAGCACCACGCACTCCCGTTCCACGGACGTGCCCACATCGGCTATGTCGCCGGCGACGAGATCCTCGGCATCTCGAAGCTCACGCGCCTTGTGCGGCTCTATGCCCGCCGTTTCACGGTGCAGGAGCGGCTCGCGGAGGAGATCGCGGACGGTCTCCGCGAGCTCGCGGGCGCGCGCGGCGTCGCGGTCAAGCTCGAGGCGGCGCACATGTGCACCGCGATGCGCGGCGTCGAGGAGGACGGTTCCGTCACCGTGACGACGGTCTGGCGCGGCCTCTACGACGAGAGCGACTCGTTGCGCTCGGAGTTCCTTACGCTGACGCGGTGATCGAACCGTTCACGGTCCTCGCGGAAGACGATGACCTTCTTCGCTGGGATGTCCCAACCGCGCTCGCCGAGCTGTACGGCGGCGCGATCGGCCTCGACGAGCCATCCGTCGTCGCGAACTTCGTCGAGTCCCTCGACGGCGTCGTCGCCGTGCCGCGACTGCCGCGGTCGCACGCGATCCTCGGTGACGAGAGCGACGCCGACCGCTTCGTCCTGGCGCTCGTGCGCGCTTGCGCCGACGCGGTCGTGGTCGGCTCGGGGACGCTGCTCGCCTCGCCACAAGGCACCTGGCGGATCGACCGCGCGTACCCGCCGGCAGCGAAAGACCTCCGCGAGCTTCGCGCCCGGCGCGGCCGGCCCGAGCAACCGCAGCTCGCCATCGTGTCCGCCGGGGGTTCGCTCGACCCGGCCCATCCGGTGCTCGAGACCGGCGCGCTCGTCCTCACGACCGAAGCCGCCGGCCCTCGTCTTCGAGCCGCCCTGCCCGGCGCGACCGAAGTCGTCGCTGTCAACGACGGAGACTCGGTCGACCTGGCCACCGCGGTCGAGGTCTTGCGCAGCCGCGGCTGCTCCATCGTCCTGACCGAAGCCGGGCCCTCGATGTTCGGTTCCTTCGTAGCCGCCGGCCTCGTCGACGAGCTTTTCCTCACTGTCTCTCCCGTGCTCGCCGGCCGCGCCGCGACCGCGCGCCTCGGCCTCGTCGAGGGCGTCGAGCTCGTCCCGCAAACCCGAGTCGCGGGACGACTCCGCTCGGTGCGGACGCACGGCTCCCATCTCTTCCTGCGCTACTCGCTGCGCTAGCGCGCGAAGCCGAAGGGCCGGAGGCGAAGCCTCGCGCAGCGGGCTTGGCCGGAGGCCGGACCGCGCGCGCCGGCCGCCGCCGCGCGCGAGCGCACAAACACAACCAACCCGCCCATCGACTGCAAGCGAAAAGAGCACGGAGCGGACGGGAGACCGTGTCTCCCGTCCGCGCAGTTCCGTTATCCCAGCGAGCGAAGCTCCGCTTCGCGAGCTATTTGCTGAGCTGTCGGTAAAGCCGGTCGATGAGCGCGGGCATGGCTTCGAGGCGCTCGGTGATCGTACGGAGCCGGTACTCGCGGAAGTGCTCGGGCTCGACTTCGAGCGCATTGGCGAGCGTGCCCATGACGTCGTTGGACGGCACGGGCCGATTTCCGTGCACGAGGTGGTTGAGGTAGCCGGCCGAGAGCCCTGTCCGAGTGGCGAGCTGCCGGTACGTCACCCCCTGCTCGTCCATCAGCCGTTGCACGGTCTCGCCGAATCCCTCTTCGCTGAACCGCCGCCGTTTCGCCACCTACGCCTCCTTGCCGAGCTCGGCAACATCTAATCGCTTCTCGACGCCGCTTGCGCGGTCGCGGACGTCGACCTTGCCGTCCTCGAGGCTCTTGCGCCCCGCGGTCACGCGAAGCGGGCAGCCGATCAGGTCGGCATCGGCGAACTTCTCCCCCGCTCGCTGGTCGCGGTCGTCGAGGAGGACGTCGAGCCCTGCCTCCGAGAGTGTCTCGGCCGCCTGCGCAGCGATCTCCTCGGCTCCTGGGAGCGCGACGACGTGCGCGTCGTACGGCGCAACCGCCTGCGGCCACACGATTCCGTTTTCGTCGTGCGACTGCTCGACGACTGCAGCCATCGTCCGCGCGAGGCCGATGCCGTAACTACCCATGATCAGCGGCTTCTCCCTCCCGTCCTCGTCCAGAAACGTCGCCCCGAACGCTTGCGAGTGGAACGTGCCGAGCTTGAAGATGTGGCCGACCTCGATCGCAGTCTCGATGTGGAGCGTGCCGCCGCACTCCGGGCAGGCGTCGCCGTCCTTCGCCTGGCGGATGTCGGCGAAAGTCGGCTCGTAATCGCGGCCGGCCCGGACACCGCGGAGGTGCTTGGCGTCCTCGTTCGCGCCCGCGACGTACTGGCCCTCGCGGAGCGCCTCGTCGGCGATCACCTCGACGTCGACACCGACGGGACCCAGCGACCCTCCTCCCGCTCCGAACGCGGCGCGGATCTCCTCGTCGGTCGCCGGCCGGAACGCCGCCTCGAAGAAGGTCTCGAGCTTGCCCTCGCTCAGCTTGTCGTCGCCGCGCACGAGCGCGAGCACGAGCCGGTCGCCGGTCACGACAGGGAGCGCTTTCGACGTCGCAGACGCGGCGATCGACAGGAAGTCGGCCAGTTCGTCGATCGTCCCCACACCCGGCGTGGCGACGAGCTCGGGGGCGGCCAGCGCCGGCGGCAGCTCGGCCGGAGGGGGCGCGCCGCGTGCCGCTTCGGCATCGGCGAAGTAGTCGCCGTTCTCACAGCGCATCAGCTCGTTCTCGCCCGAGCCCGTCGGCGCGAGGAAGTCCTTCGACTCCTTCCCGCCCATGACGCCCGACTCCGCCTCGACGAGATACGCCTCGAGACCGCACCGCTCGAAGATCCGCTTGTACGCCTCCTCGTGCCGCGCGAACGCTGCGTCGAGCCCGGCCGAGTCGGCGTCGAACGTGTACGAGTCCTTCATCACGAACTCGCGCACGCGCAGCAGGCCGCCGCGCGGGCGCGGCTCGTCGCGGTCCTTGTTCGAGAAGTGGTACCAGACCTGCGGCAGTTGCTTGTAGGACTGGATCTCGCGCGCGAGGAAGGTCATCGACTCCTCGTGTGTCCACGAGAGCACGAACGGCCGGCCGCCGCTGTCCTCGAGGTGGAAGAGGATCGGCACGTCGATCCGGCCGGTCGTCTCCCAGAGCTCCGCGGGCGTGAGGGTCGGAGCGCGCATCTCCTGGCCGCCGATCGCGTTGATCTCCTCGCGGATGATCTGCTCGATCCGCATGTGCACGCGCCAGCCGAGCGGCAAAAAGCTCCAGAGACCGGCTCCGATCTGGCGGATGAAGCCGCCGCGCACGAGCAGCTGGTGCGACGCGGCCTCCGCGTCGGCAGGCGGCTCGCGCAGGGTCGGTAGGAAGAGCTGTGAGGCCCGGGCAATCATCGGCGCTGTCGCCCTAGGCTATTCGAGCGGGATCATCGAGGCCTCAGCCATAGCCAGGGCCGCAGGCTTCGCCATCTTGAGGCGCTTCGGACGGTGCATCCCGTCGGCGATCCACTTGTCGATCTCGGTGAAGAGCTCGTCGATGAGGATGCCCGACTCGACCTTCTTCAGCACGCGGCCATGCGCGTAGATGAAGCCGACGTCGCGACCGCCCGCGATCCCGAAGTCTGCGTCGCCCGACTCGCCGGGGCCGTTCACCGCGCAGCCCAGCACCGCGACCTCGAACGCCTGCGGATACTCCTGCAGGCGCCGCTCGACCTCCTCGGCGAGCGTGTGCACGCCGACGTTGTCGCGGCCGCAGCTCGGGCAGGCGATCATCACGGGGCCGCGCTCGCGCAAGCCGAGTGCCTTGAGGATCTCGTACGCCGTCTTCGGCTCCTCGACCGGATCGGAGGAGAGCGAGACGCGGATCGTGTCGCCGATCCCCTCCGCGAGCAGTGTCCCGATCCCGACGGCGCTCTTGATCGAGCCGGCGAAGACGGTCCCCGCCTCGGTGACGCCGAGGTGGAGCGGATAGCTGACCTTCTCCGACAGCATCCGGTAGGCGCGGATCATGGTGGGCACATGGCTCGACTTGACCGAGATCTTGAAGTCGTAGAAGTCGAGGCTCTCGAGCAGGCGAACCTCCTCGAGCGCCGCCTCGACGAGTGCCTCCGCCTGATCCTTCTGCGCGAGCTCCTCGAGGTGCTTCGGCAGGGAGCCGGAGTTCGCGCCGATCCGCATCGGGATCCCCTTCGCCTTCGCGGCCCGGACGACCTCGGCGACCTTGTCCGCCCCGCCGATGTTGCCCGGGTTGATGCGGACGGCGGCGACACCCTGGTCGATCGCCTTCAGCGCGAGGCTCGCGTTGAAATGGATGTCGGCGATGATCGGGACCGGCGAGAAGCGGACGATCTTCGAGAGCGCCTCCGCGTCCTCGGTCTTCGGAACCGCGACGCGCACGATCTCGCAGCCCGCACTCGCCAGCGCAGCCACCTGCGCGGTCGTCGCCTCGACGTCGTGCGTCTTCGTCGTCGTCATCGACTGGACGACGACGGGCGCGCCGCCGCCGATCTTGACGGCTCCAACCGTGATCTGACGCTTGCTCGCCATCCGAAAATCAGTCTAGCCAGGCGACTTCCGAGGGACTCGTGCCCTCAGAGGACGCTGAGGAGGGTCAGTGCGCCCCGCCCGAGAGGTCGTTGGAGGACGCGATCACCAGCAACAGCAGGATCAGCGCGAAGCCGACCACCGATACGCGCTCGTAGACCTCGCGGGCCAGCGCACGGCGGCGCACGGCCTCGATCAGCGAGAACAGGATGTGGCCGCCGTCGAGAGGCAGCAGCGGCAGGAGGTTGAGGAGCGCGAGCGACATGCTCACGAACGCGAGGATCTCGAGGTAGTACGGCAGGCCGACCTGAAGCTCCGTGTGCTCGACGCGGACGATTCCGGGCGGGCCGGAGAGCTGGCTGCGGCCCTGGCTCGAGAAGAGCCCCTTGATCCCTGTCGCGGTGCCGGTCACGACCCCCCAGAGATCCGACACCGAGATGCGGGCGGCCTTGACCGGTGGGTACGTGACGAGCTTCGCCGCGGGCGAGAAGCCGAAGATCCAGCGGCCGTTCTCACGGACGGTCGGCCGGGGGCCGACCGTCACACGCTGTCCGCCGCGAAGCACCGTGAGCGTGACCGGGCCTCCACGGCTCGACCGGATGAGGCGTGACGCGTCGGAGAACGTTCCGATCGCCTGGCCGTTGACCGCCACGACGCGGTCGCCGACCTCGAGACCCGCGGCCGCCGCCGGAGCTCCCGCCTTGACATTCGCGACCGTCGACGTCGGGCGCTGCGAGGGCCCGCCGGCGACGGCGAAGACGTAGAAGAGGATCAGGAACGCGATCGCGACGTTCGCGAGCGGCCCTGCGGCGATTACGGCTACGCGCTTCCAGGTCGGTGCGCGCCAGTAGGCCTCGGGAGCCGTCCCCTCCTCCACGTCGCGAAGTCCCCGCGCCGCCGAGCGTCGCGCACCCGCCGAGAGGGAGGCGGCGCCGAGCTCTCGCTCGAGCTCGGGATACGCCTGCCGGGCTAGGTCGTAGTTCTCCGCGTCGAGCGCTCGCCTGACGGCGCCGACCACCGGAGCGAGGCTCGGCTGCTCGCGCACGGCGGGCTCGGTCATCGCACGCAGGTCGCGGGCGGCCGGCCGGTGCATGCCGGGAATCCGCACGAGGCCGCCGAGCGGGATCATCCCGATCCCGTACTCGATTCCGTTCCACCGCACCTTGACGAGCGCCGGCGGGAAGCCGACGTAGAAGCTCCGCGGTCGCATTCCCACCGCGCGCGCGACCCAGAAGTGGCCCAGCTCGTGGAGAAAGACCAGCAGGACGAGCCCACCGAGTGCGACGACCCACGTCATGCCGGGGCCAGCGCTCCTTCCGCGAGCGCTCGTGCCGCACGATCGGCCTCGACGAGATCGTCCAGATCGCCGACGGCGTCGGCCCCCGCGGCGGCGAGGGTCTCCCCCACGACCTCGGGGATCCCGAGGAACGGCAGCCGGCCGCCGAGGAACGCGGCGACCGCGACCTCGTTCGCGGCGTTGAAAACGCACGGCGCGCTGCCGCCCTCCTCGCCGGCGGCGCGCGCGAGCGCGAGCATCGGGAACGTGTCCGTGTCCGGCGGCGAGAACTCGAGCCTGAGGGCGGTCAGGTCGAGCGGCGCAAGCGGCGTGGCGGCGCGCTCGGGATACGTGAGCGCGTACGAGATCGGGACTCGCATGTCCGGGTAGCCGAGATGCGCGAGCGATGCCCCGTCGCGGAAGCGCACGAGCGCATGCACGATCGACGTCGGTTGGATGGCCACCTCGATTCGTCCGTACTCCACGCCGAAGAGGTAGTGCGCCTCGATCACCTCGAGCCCTTTGTTCGCGAGCGTTGCGGAATCCACCGTGATCTTCGGGCCCATGCGCCACGTCGGATGTGCGAGCGCCTGATCGGGCGTGACGTCCTCGAGCTCGGCGCCCGGGCGGCCGCGGAACGGGCCGCCCGAACCGGTGACGACGAGCGTGTCGATCTGCTCCGCTTCGCGTCCTTCGAGGCACTGGAACAGGGCTGAGTGCTCGCTGTCGACGGGCAGGATCCGGCCGCCGCCCCTCCCCCACGCCGCGAGCGCGAGCTCTCCGGCGGCGACGAGGCTCTCCTTGTTGGCGAGGGCGAGGTCGATCCCGCGCTCGAGCGTCCAGAGCGTCGCATGCACGCCCGCGAACCCGACGACGGCGTTGAGCACGACATCGGGCTGGGCGCGCTCGAGAAGCTCGGTCAGGTCGCCACCGACGGCCTTGAGCGGCGCATCGACGTCGTCGAGCGGCGTCGAGCCGGAGGCGGCGGCGCAGAGCTCGAGCTCCGGATGCGCCTCGACGATCTCGATCGCCTGGCGACCGATCGACCCCGTAGCTCCGAGCAGCGCGACGCGCTTCACCGCACCAGTGTAGGGAGTCGGTTAGTGGAAACCATAGGCGACGACGAGGAAATATGCGGCCGGTGCGGCGAAGAGCAGGCCGTCGATGCGGTCGAGCATGCCGCCGTGCCCGCCCAGCAGCCTCCCGGTGTCCTTCACCTCGAGGTCGCGCTTCAACGCCGATTCGAAGAGGTCGCCGATCACTTCCGCGACGACGAGGACGAGGCCGAGCACGATCGCCTGCCAGATCGAGAGGTAGTGGTCGCGCGTCTTGTAGAGCGCGATGAACGCGACGAAGGTGCACGCGGCAGCACCGAAGAACAGGCCCTCCCACGACTTACCCGGCGACAGGCGCGGCGCGAGCTTGTGCCGGCCGGTCAGCCGGCCACCGAAGTACGCGAACGTCGCCGCCGCCCACGCTGCGAGCACGACCGCGAAGGCGATCAGGCGGCCGTGGTCGTGCATCTGACGCAGGAGGAGCAGGAAGCCGAGCCCAGGGCCGATCCATGCCGAGCCGAGGACGGTCGAGCCCACCGCCGCAGTCGTCGGCGCGCGCGTGCTCGACAGAGCGTGGAGGACGAAGGCGAATGCGAAGGTCGCGAGAAACCCGGCGAGCAGCCACACGACTCCCCCTTGACGCGCGCCGACGAGTGCGAGCAGAACGCCGCCGTAGACGGCCGGCGCGAGCGGCCGCATGGGACGCGCCGTCGTCACGAACTCGTGCACACCGACGCACGCGGCGACCGCAAGCAGCCCGAAGAGCCACCACCCGCCGAGCCAGAGCACGCCGAGCACGAGCGGCAGGCCGACCGCCGCGACCACGAGACGCGAGGCAAAGTTGGTCATCGCCCGCCGAATCTACGGCGCCGGCTCGCGTACTCCTCGATCGCGGTGCGCAGCTCGTCCGGCCCGAAGTCCGGCCAGAGGGTGTCGGTGAAGACGTACTCGGCGTACGCGGACTGCCAGAGGAGGAAGTTCGAGATGCGGCGTTCGCCGGAGGTGCGGATCACGAGGTCGGGATCGGGCATGTCCGGCTCGTAGAGGCTCGCAGCGAGCGCAGCCTCGTCGACCTCGTCGGGCTCCCTGCCGCTCTCGAGCAGCCGGCGTGCGGCGTCGACGAGCTCGGCCCGGCCGCCGTAGTCGAAGGCGATCCAGAGCTGGAGCCTCGTCTTGGCGGACGTCGCCGCCTCGAGCTGCTCCATCTTCGCCCGCAGCCAGTCGGGGGCACGGTCGCGACGCCCGACGAACCGGCACCGGACGCCCTGCGCGGCGAGGTCTTCGAGTTCACGCTCGATCGTCTCGCCGAAGATCTCCATCAGCGCCTCGACCTCCTCGATGGGACGGCTCCAGTTCTCGGTCGAGAAGGCATAGACCGCGAGCGACTCGACTCCGAGGTCGATCGCCGTCTCGACGACGGGCCGCAACGCGCGCGACCCGGCGCGGTGGCCGTCGGCGACCGAGACGCCGTGCTCGGTGGCCCAGCGCCCGCTCCCGTCCATGATGATCGCGACCGCGTGCGCGGCCTCGGGAAGGTGTTCCTCGGGACTGACGTCGGTGCCTGTGCCTGGGACGGAGGCCATCCAGCTAAACCTCCATCACCTCTGCCTCTTTGTGCTTCAGCAGCTCGTCGATCTGCTTCGTGTGCTCGTCGGTCAGCTCCTGGACACGGCCCTCGGCGCGGTGCTCGTCGTCGGCTCCGACCTCGCCTTTGTCCACGAGCTCCTTGAGATGCCGCATCGCGTCGCGCCGAATGTCGCGGACGGCGACCCGGTGCCCTTCGGCCATGTTGCGCACGACCTTGACGAGCTCCTTGCGCCGTTCCTCGGTCAGCTGCGGGATCGGCAGCCGGATCAGCTTGCCGTCGTTCGACGGCGTCAGCCCGAGGTCCGACTCCTGGATCGCCTTCTCGATGGCGCGGATCGAGCTGGGGTCGAACGGCTGCACCGTGAGCATGCGCGGCTCGGGGACATTGATCGTCGAGAGCTGGCGTAACGGTGTCTGCGTGCCGTAGTAGTCGACCTCGATCCGGTCGAGGAGCGAGGCCGAGGCACGGCCGGTACGGACGGTCGAGAACTCGGACCGTGCGTGCTCGACCGACTTGACCATCTTGTCCTGCGCTCCGTTGATCAGCTCTTCTGCAGTCGCCATCCCTTAGCCCTCCTTGCTTCCAGCCGTCGAAATGATCGTTCCGACCTCCTCGCCGTTGACGACGCGGGCGACGTTGCCCTCGGCGAGCTCGAAGACGTGGATCGTAAGCCGGTTGTCCATGCAGAGCGAAAGAGCTGTCGTGTCCATGACCTTCAGCCCGCGCTCGATCGCCTCGAGGTGCGTGATCCGCGGCAGGAACTCGGCGTCGGACACCTGCCGCGGGTCGCCGTCGTAGACGCCCCTCACCCCGTGCTTGGCCATCAGGATCGCGTCGGCGCCGATCTCGAGCGCACGCAGCGCCGCGGCAGTGTCAGTGGTGAAGAACGGGTTGCCGGTGCCGGCCGCGAAGATCACGACTCGACCCTTCTCGAGATGCCGCATGGCGCGCCGCCGGATGTACGGCTCAGCCACCTCCGAGACCTCGAGTGCGGACATGACGCGCGTGTCGGCGCCCTCCCGCTCGAGCGCGTCCTGCAATGCGAGCGCGTTGAGGAGCGTCGCGAGCATCCCGGCGTAGTCGGCCGTTGCTCGGTCCATCCCGCTCTCTGCGGCTGCGGCGAGACCGCGATAGAAGTTGCCACCGCCCACCACGACGGCGACGTCGACTCCCTCGGCGCGGATGCCGGCGACCTCCTTCGCGAGCGCGCGCGTGACATCCGGGTCGATGCCGTAGTCGCGCTCGCCCATGAGCGCCTCGCCCGAGAGCTTGAGCAGTACCCGGCGGAATGCCGGTGCACGGTCGTTGGGCGGCACGGCGGTCGTGCCTGTCTCGGTCTCCGCGCGCGCGGTCATCCCGAGAGGGAGAACCGCTGGAACTCGAGCACTTCCGCCGCCGCGTCGGCGAGGACCTTGCCGACCTTGAGGTTGTCGTCGTGAACCCAGTCCTGGTCGGCGAGAACGTTCGCCCCGAAGAAGCGCTTGTTCATCATTCCTTCGACGATCTTGTCACGCGCCTGCTCCGGCTTCGACTGCACCTCGTCGGAGTTCGCGAAGATCTCGCGCTCGGCGGCGATCGCGTCCTCCGGGACGTCCTCGCGCCCGATCCATCTCGGGTTCGAGGCCGCGATGTGCATCGCGAGCTTGCGGGCGAGGTCGTCGTCGCCCCCACGGAGGTTGAGGAGAACGCCGAGCTTGTTGGCGGGCGGGTGGACGTACGCGCCGAGGCGGCCACCGTCGACGGCCTCGAACCTGGCTGCGCCGGCGACCGCGATGTTCTCGCCGAGCTTTCCAGACAGCTCGGCCCGTTCCTCGTCGAGCTGCGCGACGGCGTCGATTCCCTCGGCTTCGACGAGGTCCAAGACCTTCTTGCCGAACGCCTGGAAGTCCTCGTTGTTCGAGACCGGCTCCGTCTCGCAGCCGATCGCGACCATGGTGCCGCGGGACTGGTCGGACGCCAGCCGGTAGCCGACGAGCCCTTCGGTCGTGGCGCGGTCGGCGCGCTTCGCGGCGTTCGCCATGCCCTTCTCGCGTAGGAGCACGATCGCCGCTTCCATGTCGCCGTTCGTCTCCTGGAGGGCGCGCTTGCAGTCCATCATCCCCGCGCCGGTGCTCTCGCGGAGCTCACGAACGAGCTGGGCCGAGATCTCCGCTGCCATCACGCCTCCTCCGTGTTCTCGGGCGTCGGGTCGGCATCTGCCGTTTCGGGCGCCTCGGTGACCTCCGTGCCTTCTTGCGGCGTGTCCTCCCCGGTCGGCTCCTCGACGTTGCCTTCAGAAGCGGCTTCGGTCGCTGCAGCCGCCTGAGCGGCCTCCGCCTGCTGCTTTTGTTGCTGCTGCTGAAGCTCCTGCGCGGAAACCTTCTGCTTGCCGGCGTTGACGGACTCCGCCAGCGCGTGCACGATCAGGTTGCAGGAGCGAATCGCGTCGTCGTTGCCGGGGATGACGTAGTCAGCCTCGTCGGGATCGCAGTTCGTGTCGACGAGCGCGACCACGGGGATCCCGAGCCGCCGTGCTTCGCGCACGCCGAGCGCTTCCTTCTTGAGGTCGATGATCACGACCGCGTCGGGCTGGCGGCGCAGGTCGGCGACACCGCCGAGGTTCGCCTCGAGCTTCTCGAGCTCACCGCTCATCGAGATCCGCTCCTTGGCGGGCAGCAGCTCGAGCTGGCCGTCGTCCCGCAGGCGCCGCATCTCGTGCAGCCGGTCGATCCGGTCGGCCATCGTGCGCCAGTTCGTGAGCAGGCCCCCGAGCCAACGGTGGTTGACGTACGGCATGCCGATGCGCTTCGCCTCGTTCTCGACCGCATCCTGTGCCTGCTTCTTCGTGCCGACGAAGAGGACGGTGCCACCGCGCTCGGCGACGTTGCGCAGGAACTGCTGCGCCTCGTCGAGCCGCTCCGCCGTCTGCGTGAGATCGATGATGTAGATGCCGCCGCGCTCGGCGAAGATGAAACGGCGCATCTTCGGGTTCCAGCGCCGTGTTTGGTGGCCGAAGTGGACCCCGGCCTCGAGCAGTTCGCGCATCGAGACCGCGCCCGCGCTCGTCGAGACTGCCATTGAAGAGCTCCTTCCGATTCGTTGTCGTTCGTGCGCCGGCGGGAGTCCGAGGCGCACCTCTCGCAGCGAGAGGCACGCGCGCCACGGCTGGGCCGCCGGGGAGTAGGGATTGGCCGACGAAGGTTAGCTGCGGGCAGCCTCGAGCGCGACAGCGAGGTCGCGCGGCAGCGGCGAGAAGACGTCGACTTGCTCGCCGGTCACGGGGTGAGCGAAGGCGAGCCGCGCGGCGTGGAGAAACTGCCGCTCGAGGCTGAGGTCCCGGGTTACGCCGTAGGTGGGATCGCCCGCCACTGGAAGGTCGATCGCGGCGAGATGGACGCGGATCTGATGCGTTCTTCCCGTCTCGAGCCGCACGCGCAGCAGCGAATGCCGGGGCAGAAGCTCCTCGAGCTCGAAGTGCGTCACCGCCGCGCGCGGCGTGTCCGTGTCGAGCGAGTGGCGGAGCCTGTCGTGCCGGTCGCGCCCGATCGCGGCGTCGATCGTCCCCCGCCGCGACCGTGGCCGGCCGACGACGAGCGCGAGGTACTCGCGCGTCACCGCCCGGCGCCGCACGAGCTTCTGCAGCAGCTCGTATGCCTCCTGCGACCGCGCGACGACGAGCAGGCCGGACGTGTCGCGGTCGATGCGGTGGACGATTCCGGGGCGGTCCTCCTCCCCGCCCGTGGCGCCGGCGGCTGCGAGAGCCTGCGCGAGCGTGCCGCCCGCATGCCCGGGCGCCGGGTGCACCACGACGCCGGCCGGCTTGTCGACGACGAGGAGGTGCTCGTCGGCGTAGGCGAGCGTGAGCTCCGGGAGCGGAACCGGGGGGGCAGCCGCGGCCGCGGCGGGCGGCTCGATCTCGATCTCCTCCCCACCGACGAGCCTGTGGCTCTTCCCCCGCGCCTGCCCGTCCACGAGCACGGCTCCGGCCGAGAGCAATCGCTCAGCCGCGGCACGCGATCCCACGTCAGCGAGGCCCGCCAGGTGGCGGTCGAGCCGCTCGCCCGCGGCCTCCGGCGGGACGACGAGCTTCTTCAGCGCCTGGAGGCGCCGGGCTCGCGCTCGGCGAGGACGAGCGCGGCGAGCAGGATTCCGACCCCGATCACGATGAAGCTGTCCGCGAGGTTGAACGCCGGCCAGTAGCGGACGTCGAGGAAGTCGGTGACGAAGCCGAGCCGCACGCGGTCGGCGAGATTCGAGACGCTCCCGCCGATCACGAGGCCGAGTGCGACGGGCAGCACGGGATGGCGGGCACCCGAGCGCGCGAAGTAGGCGAGCATCCACCCGATCGCGATCGCCGTGACGACGATGACGGCCGCCGTCGCGTTCGAGAAGAGGCCGAAGGCGATGCCCGAGTTCTGCACGTGCCGGATCGTGAACGGCCCGACGACGTGGAGCCCGTCGCCGAGCTGGAGATTCGACGCGACGACGTGCTTCGTCACCTGGTCGGCGACGATCGCCGACAACGCAATGGCCGCAAGCGCCAGCCACTGCAGCCGCGTCGCCGCGAACGAGCGCGTCACCCGCGAGAGCGGCGTCAACGCGTCAGTCGCCGAACCGACACGAACCTCGAGCTGTCGGAACGGCTCGCTCACGCTCCCTCGGCTCTTCGCTTGCAGTCGATGCAGAGAGATGCCCAGGGATTTGCCTCGAGGCGCTGGACCGGGATCTCCTGCCCACAGTTCGTGCACGTGCCGTAGGTCCCGTCCTCGATCCGCTTCAGCGCGGCGTCGATCTCGGAGATGACCTGTTCGGCGTTGTCGCCGAGCGTGTAGTCGATCTCGCGGCCGAGCGTCGCCGATGCGTTGTCGGCGAGATGGTTCTCGCTCGTCGCGGCGACCTCCTCAACCTCGTCGTCGAGCGAGCCGCGATGCTCGTCGCGGAGCGTCGCCAGCGCGTGCTCCACTCGGCGGCGCTCGTCGACCAGCGCAGAGCGGAACGCCTCGATGTCGATGCTCGTCAACGCCTCTCCTTTCGGCCTCGGTCCCCTCCTGCCGCAGAGGCGAGGCGCCGCTCGATCAGGGTCGGCCCGACCCCCGTCAGCTCGACGATCTTCTCCCGTCCGCCGTGACCCGAAACGAGCGTCACGGAGGTGCGAGGGAGAGCGAGCGTCTCGGCGAGAAGGCGCAGGACGGCCTCATTCGCGCGCCCGCGCTCGGGCGCCTCGGTGACGCGAACCTTCCACGCGTCGCCGTGCCGCCCGACGAGCGCAGTCCGGCCCGCTCCCGGGCTTACGCGCACGCGCAGCCGTGTCGTCTCCGCCGTCATGCGCTCAGTTTACGTCCGGCCGTGCCCGCGGCCGGTGCGTCAAGCGGCGTTTGCGTCCGGCAACGCCTCGCTACTCGGATAGCCGTACCAGCTGCGCTCTTCCGCCGTCTCCGCGTTCTGCTCGGAAGGTGTCGTCGGCTCTTCGGTCTCACCGGCTTCGGGCTCGTCGAGAGCGGCGAGCGCCTCCTGCAGCTGGGCCCGCAGCCGGCGCGACTCGTGCGTCAGCCGCTCGTTCTCGGCGTGCGCGCGACGCTGCACCTCCCGCGCCTGCGCGTGTGCCTCGCCGAGGATGAGCTCCGCTTCCTTCCGCGCCTGGTCGCGCGTCTTCGCGGAGGACTGCTCGGCCGAGACGAGCGTCGTGCGCAGCAGGCTCTCGAGCTCGCGGAACCGGATGAGGTCGCCCTCGAGCTGCTCGACCTTGTCCGCCAGGTCGGCGCGCTCCCGCCAGACGTCTTCGAAGCTCGCGGCGATCTCCTCGAGCAGACGGTCGGTCGCGGCAACGCGGTATCCCCGGAAGTTCGTGCGCGGCGGCGACATGTGCCTGATCTCGACGGGTGTGAGTGCCATCGGTCTCTCCTTTAGTGGAAGTGGTCGAGGACCCAGATGAGGAAGCGGTCGATCACCCCGAGCGAGATCAGGGCCAGCATCGGCGAGAGGTCGAGCGGTCCCGTCGCGGGCAGCAGGCGACGGAAGACGCGCAGGTATGGCTCGCAGACGTCGTAGAGGAATCGCTGGATCCGGTTGAGGGTGACGGAATACGGCAGCCGCAGCCAGCTCGTGATGATGTAGACGAAGATCACGAGCCCGTACAGGATGAAGAAGACGTTGAGGAACGTCTCCACGCTCGAGATCACGTCGCCGAGCAGCACGAACCTGGCTGACCAGCCCATTCCGGCTGGTTCGCCCTCCGCGGCGCTTCTCCTATGCCCTACGCCTGGTTGAAGAAGCCGCGCTCGAGCATCCGCGCCCGGTCCTCGGCGGACAGCTCGACGTCGCGTGGCGTGAGCAGGAAGACCTTGTCGGCGATTCGCTGCATCCCGCCGTCGAGTGCGTACGTGAGGCCGCTCGCGAAGTCGATCAGCCGCTTCGACAGCTCGGCGTCGGCCGACTGGAGGTTGAGAATCACGGGGACGCCGACCTTGAAGCGGTCGGCGAGCTGCTGGGCGTCGTTGAAGCTGCGCGGGAGGATGAGGTGCACCCGTGACGTGCCAGGCCCCTGCACCGGCTGCAAGGTGCGGATGCGCCGCGAGTCGCCGCGCGGGCGGAGAATGCTCGTCCGCTGCGCGTCCTCGGGCTCGGGATCCGTCCAGTCGTCGTCGTAGCTTTGCCGCGACCGGCGCGAGCGCAGGTGGCGCACGTTCGGGCGCTCGTAGTCGTCGGCGAGCTCGTCCTCGGGGACGTAGCCGTCCTCGTCCCAGTCCTCTTCCTCGGCGATTCCGAAGTAGACGAGGGTACGGGCCCAGACGTCGGAAACACCCATCGCGCGGCCGATGTTAGCGCTGCCACAGGACTGCGCCCACCCGGACGTGGGTCGCTCCCTCCTCGGCGGCGACCTGGTAGTCCTGGCTCGTTCCCATCGAGAGGTCGCGCAGTCCGTGCTGCTCGGCGAGCTCGCGCAGGCGGCGGAAGTACGGCCGCGAGCCCTCCGGGGCGCCCGTGGCAGGCGGCATGGTCATCAGGCCGCGCACCTGCGCGTAGGTCTCGAGTAGCGCCGGCAGCTCCTCGGGGCTCACGCCCGACTTCGTCGGCTCGCCGGAGAGGTTGACCTCGACGAGTGCCGGGATCGTGAGCCTGCGCGCCGCCGAATCCGAGGCGAGCGAGTGGCAGAGCTCGCAGAGCTCGCTCACGAGCGGCGCCTTCCGGCTCTGCAGGTGCCCGATAAAGTGCCAGCGGAAGGCGTCGCCGTATGCGTCGTGCTTCGCCTTCAGGTCCTGCGCGCGGTTCTCGCCAACCACCTCGACGCCGGCCTCGGCGAGTGCAGCCATCTCCTCGACGGAGGCGTACTTCGTCGCCGCGACGACCGTGACCGACGGGCCGACCTCCTCGCGGATGCGCTCGTAGCGCTCGCGGATCTCAGCCGGCGACGTAGGCGATCACTCCCTGCCGGCCGGTGCGGCCCGCGTCCCGGCGGTGCGAGAAGAACGTCTCCGGCTCGCAGAACGTGCAGCGGTCGAGGCGGTGGATGCGCTCGACCCCTACGGCACGAAGGGCGCGCTCGGCGCTCGCCCAGAGGTCGAGCCGGTGCTCGTGGACGACGTCGCCGCCGAAGCGGTCGCGGAACGGCTGCGCGACCTCCTCCCCCACCTCGTAGCAGCACGGCCCGATCGCGGGCCCGATCGCAGCCGCGAGCTCGCCGTCGCCGAGCGCGTGCACGCCGGCGGCGACGATGTCGCCGAGCAGCCCGCGCCAGCCGGCATGGAGGACGGCCACCGCGGGCTCGTCCGTCTCCACCCGCACCAGGGCGATCGCCAGGCAGTCGGCGGACATGGCGAGGATGGGCAGGCCGGGCTCGTCCGTCCAGAGCCCGTCTGCGCGCTCGTTGCGCAGCGCCGGCTTCGCGCGCAGCACGCGGCCGGAGTGCACCTGGTAGTTGAGCGCGAGCTTCTCGACGTCGGCTCCGATCTCTGCGCACGCGATGCGCCGGTTCTCGTCCGCGCGCCCGACGTCGTCCCCACTCTTGCGGCCGAGGTTGAGCGACGCGAACGGCCCCTCGCTCACTCCCCCGAGGCGGGTCGTGAACGCGACCTGGTAGCCGTCGACCGGCCAGTGGATCACAGGCGCCCTCTGGCCTGCGAGAGCAGCTCGTCGCGTGTGTTGAGGACGGGCTCGTCCACGACGGCGTCGAGTAGCTCGTTGAGGATGCGCCCGAGCCGTGGCCCCGGCCTGAAGCCGAGCTCCATCAGGTCGTTCCCGTCGATCGCGAGGTCGCGCAGGCGGTGCGGGCTCGAACGCTCCTGCTCGACCATCTCGCGGAAGCGCGCCAGCCGCTCGAGCTCCTCGAGCGGTGGCGGCTCCCCGTCGCTTCCCCGCTTGCCGAGCAGGTCGGCGCGCTTGTGGTCGATGAGCTCGAACGCGAGCTCGTCGCCGTTGCGGCGGAGGAAGCGCCGTGCGCGGCGCTCGTCCCCCTTCCCGGGCTGGAACATGTGGCGGCGCGCGATCCGCACGACGCGCTGCCGAAGCGCGTTCGGATACCGCAGCCGGAGAAGCGCGCCGGCTGCGAGCTCAGCGCCGATCTGGTCGTGCCCGTGTGCGGCGAAGCCGGGCTTCGCGTAGTAGTGGAGCCGCCCGTCGCGGCCGCGCCAGCCGACGACCGGCTTGCCGAGGTCGTGGAAGAGCGCGGCGAGCCGGACTGCGAGCGAGAAGCCCTCGTCGGCTGCGGCCTGGACGACGGCGAAGGTGTGCTCGTCGACGGTCAAGTCGTGGTAGCGGCTCTCCTGCTCGAAGCCGATCGCAGGCCCGAACTCCGGCAGGAGCTCGATGAGCACGCCGGTATCGCGCGCGAGCCTCAGCGCGCGGGCGGGCTCGGCGCCGAGCAGGAGCTTCGACAGCTCGCCCATCCCATCCGCGGCGAGGCCGCCGCCGATGCGCTCACCCGAGACGAGCTTCACCGCGGATGCCTCCTCGCGCATCTGGGCGAGGAGCTCCTCGTCGGGCTCGAAGCCGAGCTGCGAGACGAAGCGAAGCGCACGGACGAGCCGCAGAGGATCCTCGCGAAAGCTCTGCGGCGAGACGGTGCGCAGCCGGCGCGCCTCGAGGTCCGCGCGACCGTCGAGTGGGTCGACGAGCTCGCCGGTCTCGAGCCGGCGGGCCATGGCGTTGACGGTGAAGTCGCGTCGGCGCATGTCGTCCTCGACCGACAGCGACGCGTCGGCGACGATCTCGAAGTCGTGCCGCCCCGGCCCCGTGGAGACCTCCTTGCGCGGCGGCGCGAACTCGATCCCCGCTCGCGTCAACGTGCGGATCCGGCCGGCGTTCGGGTGGAGCCGGACGCCGACGAGCCGGTCGGCGACCACGAGATCCTCGACGCGTCCATGGGGCGCGAGCGCCGCGCGCAGGCCCTCGGTGTCGACGCCGGGCACGAGAAAGTCCGCGTCTTTTGAGTCGAGCCCGAGCAGCTCGTCGCGCACGGCTCCGCCGACGAGATAGGCGTCGAGCCCGAGCGAGCGAACGTACTTCTCTAGTTCTTGTCGCACCGCGCCATTCTGGCGCGACTAGAGGATCGCAATCGCTTCTACTTCCACGAGCGCGCCGGATGGGAGCTGCGCGACCTCGACGGTCGACCGCGCCGGTGGTTGTTCCCCGACGTGCCTTGAGTAGACGCCGTTCATCGCCTGGAAGTCGTCGAGGTTCTGGAGGAAGACCGTCGTCTTCACCAGTCGCTCGAGGCTCGTGCCCGCTTCCTCGAGGATCGCCTTCAGGTTCGCGAAGACCCGCTCGGTCTGCTCTTCGATCCCGCCGGAGATTGCCGTGTCTCCCGGCTTCAGGCCGAGTTGCCCCGAGACGAAGGCGAAGCCACCGGCGGCGATTGCCTGCGAATACGGCGCGCCCTGGAACGGGGCCGGAGCCGCTTCGGTACGGACGACGGTCTTGTCAGTCATCGACGTGCCTCCTGTCTCTCACAGGCTTCGGCCAGCGCAACGCCCAGCCCCTTGAAGATCGCCTCGAGCACGTGGCCGCTGTCGGTGCCGTTGAGGAGCCGCACGTGGAGGACGAGCCCCGCGTTCTCGGCCAGAACCTCGAGGAATCGCCGCACGACGTCGGTGCCGAGGCCGCCGATGCGAGCTTGCGTGAGGTCGACGTTCGTGACGAAGAGCGGTTCCTCGCTCGTCTCGAGCACGACGGAAGCGAGCGCCTCCGCCGACGTCATCGCGCCGGCGCCGTACCCGCGAGCGCCGTCCGTCCGCAGCGGCCCCGCGAGCGCGTGCCCGAGCGCCGCAGCCGCCGCCTGGACCTCGGCCTCGGTGTCCCCCGGCTCGATGTCGAGAGCGAGGTCGAACCGCGCGGTCTCGGCCAGCCGAGTGAGCAGCCGGTTGAGGACGGGCAAGCCCGTCTCCACCGTCGCCTCGCCACGCCCGTAGACGTTGACGCGGACGCCTGCCGCCGCCTGCCCGTTCATCCCGCGGAGCGTAACGGCGCGCTCAGGCCTCGACGCGCTCGATCTGCGCACCGACGGCGCGGAGGCGATCGTCGATCCGCTCGTAGCCGCGGTCGATCTCGGCGACGTTGCCGATTACCGAGCGGCCGTTCGCGCACAGCGCGGCGATGAGGATCGCCATCCCGGCGCGGATGTCGGGGCTCGTCAGCCGCTGGCCGTAGAGGCGCGACGGCCCGCTGACGACGACGCGGTGCGGGTCGCAGACGATGATCCGCGCGCCCATCGAGACGAGCTTGTCCACGAAGAACAGCCGGTTCTCGAACATCTTCTCGAAGATGAGGATCGCCCCCCATGCCTGCGTCGCGACGGCGACCGCGATCGAGGTCAGGTCGGCCGGGAACGCGGGCCACGGGCCGTCCTCGATCTTCGGCACCTGGTCGCCGAGGTCGTTCTGGATCACGAGCTCCTGGTGCGGCGGCACGCGCAGCCAGTTGTCGCCGGGCTCGACCTCGATCCCGAGACGGCTGAAGGCGGTGAGGATCGAGACCATGTCCTTGGGCACGACACCATCGATCGTCAGGTCGCTGTTCGTGACCGCAGCCAGGCCGATGAAGCTCCCGACCTCGATGTGCTCAGGCGCGATGGTCCACTCGCCGCCGTGCAGCGATTCGACGCCGTGGATCCGCAACACGTTCGACTCGATCCCGGAGATCTGCGCGCCGAGCGAGACGAGGAACCGGCAGAGGTCCTGCACGTGCGGCTCGCAGGCGGCGTTACCGATCGTCGTCTCGCCGGGCGCGAGCACAGCGGCCATGACCGCGTTCTCGGTCGCCATCACGCTCGCCTCGTCGAGGAAGATGTCGGCTCCCTGCAACCCGTCCGTCGCCATCTCGTAGCCGCTGTCGATCTCGATGCGCGTGCCGAGCTTCTCGAGCGCATGGATGTGCGGGTCGAGCCGCCGGCGCCCGATCACGTCGCCGCCCGGCGGCGGCACGCTCGCGCGCCCGAGGCGTGCGAGCAGCGGGCCGGCGAGGAGGAACGACGCCCGGATGCGCTCGGCGAGCACAGCATCGACCTCGTGCGACGAGAGCCCGGCCGGGTCGATCCGCACCTCGTTCGGTCCGGTCCATTCCGCGCTCGCGCCGGTGGCCGCGACGAGCTCGATCATCGTGTCGACGTCCCGGATGCGTGGGACGTTCGAGAGCGTGATGGGCTCGTCCGCGAGTAGGCACGCGGCGAGGATCGGCAGCGCGCCGTTCTTGTTGCCGGAGGCGCGGATGCGGCCGTTGAGCGGGTTTCCGCCCTCGATGACGAGGGCCTGCGGCGCCGTCGTGACGGACATGCCGGGCTAGGATAGCCGGGTCTTGGAGCCGACTCGCGAACGTGCCTGGGAGACCCTCACGCGCTACACGAAGAGCAAGTCGCTGCTGCGGCACGCGCTCGCCGTCGAGGCATCGACGGCGGCCTACGCCAGGAAGTTCGGCGAGGACGAGGAGCTCTGGCGCGTCGCGGCCCTGCTCCACGACTTCGACTACGAGATGCATCCGACCCTCGACAAGCATCCGCAGGACGGCGCTCCGATCCTGCGCGAGGAGGGTTATCCCGAGGAAGTCGTCGCGACCGTGCTGTCGCATGCCGAGCATCTCGCCCTGCCGCGCGACACGCAGCTGAAGAAAGCGCTGTTCGCGTGCGACGAGCTGAGCGGCTTCGTCCACGCGTGCGCGCTCGTGCGTCCCACCGGGCTCGAGGGGCTCGAGCCGAAGTCCGTCAAGAAGAAGCTCAAGCAGCCGTCGTTCGCCGCCGGCGTCCACCGCGACGAGGTCTACAAGGGAGCCGAGGATCTCGGCGTCGAGCTCGACGACCACATCCGGACGATCGTCGCGGCGCTGCAACCGATCTCGACCGAGCTGGGGCTACCCGCCTAACCCTTCGACGAGCCGACGGAGGTCGTCGTCGCTCGTCCACCAGCCGCACGAGGCGCGGACGAGGTTGCGGCCCGGCAGCTCGCGCACGATCACTCCCTGCTCGCCGAGAGCCGCGACGAGCTCGGTCGGATCTCCCGCTGGGCGAAAGGAGACGAGTGTCGAGTGGCCCGGCGGGGTGACGATCTCGACGAGCGGCGCGAGCAGCTCGCGGCAGCGGTCGGCGACCGCTGCGGCGGCCTCGTAGCGCCATTCCGGATGTACCCCGAGCGCGGCGTCCAGGCCCGCGAGCGTCGGTCCCGCGATCCAGCCCGAGTCGAACCGCCGGGCTCCCTCCTTGGGCACGAACGAGCCGTCGGTGTCGTAGCTCTCGGGCGAGAACATCGTCGGCAGAGCAACCCTGAGCCGGTCGGGATCGCCCACGAAGAGGGCTCCCGACGGGGCCGGCGCGCACAGCCATTTCTGCGCGGAAACGGTGTAGTAGTCGGCGCCCGTCAGATCGACCGGGATCGCGCCCGCCGACTGGGCGCCGTCTACGAGGAGCGGCACCCCGCTTCCCTCCCGGATCCGCGCGAGGTCGAGCCTGCGCCCCGTCGTCCAGAGGACGTGCGAGACGGCGACGAGCCGCGTGCGCGGAGTCACCGCGGCGACGATCGACTCCTCGTCGGCCGCGGCCACGACGACGCGGGCACCGCTCGCGTGCAGCGGGCCGAGCAGGCCGAAGTGCTCGTCCGCAGTCGTCACGATCTCGTCGTCCGGGCTCAAGCCGAGGCCCGCGAGGACGATCTGGCAGCCGCGCGTCGTCGAGTCGGTGAGCGCCAGGTGCTCCGTCGTCGTGCCGAGAACCGCGGCGATGCCGCTGCGAGCCGCGTCGCGCAGTGCGAAGAGCTCCTCGATCCACGCCGTTCCGCTTCTCCCCTGCACGACGTCGCGCTCGAGTCGGTCCCGCGCTGCGTCGACTGCAGCCCTCGGCAGTGGGCCGGCCGACCCGGCATTGAGGTAGGCGAAGCGCTCCAGCACCGGGAACTGCGCGCGTGCCTCCCCGAACGTCACTCGACGATCGCCTCGACCGGTGCGTGGTCCGAGAGCCTCCGCCCGTCCACGACCCGTCGCTCGAGCGGCCACGCCGACGGGCCGTCGCTCAACGTCAAGCCCCGGACGAGGATCTGGTCGATGCTGCCGGCGAGGGGCGCCGAGAAGCCGTCGGCACCCGCCGCCACGAGATTTGCATCACCGGCCAGGATCGACCGCTCGCGTGCCATCGCGACGACGCGCTCGAACTGTGCGGGATCGCCGTCGATGTGGAAGTTGACGACAGTGACGCCGCCGACCTCGACCGCGTGGGCTATCCGCCGGAGCCGCTCCTCTCCCACGACGCGCACGCCCAGGGCACGCGCCGGATCCCGCGTCAGGATCGCGTCTGCCTCCCCCGTCACGCCCGAGCGCAGCAGCCCGTGGTGCAGCCCCGTGACGACCCGTGCGCCGAACGGGAGCAGCGGACGACGCGCGACGGCACCGTTCGTGTGCATCCCGCTCCAGCGCTCGAGGTGCCGCAGCGCCCAGACCGGCAGCTCTTGCAGGCAGACGACGTCGGGACGGTCGCGGGTCACGAGCTCGATCATGCGGCGGAGGAAGGCTCTCCGCTCGGGCGGAGACGCGTTTCCGTGGAAGAGGTTCCAAGTCCGCACGAGCATGGCCACGGCGTAGCGTACGAGCCGTGCGCGTCCTGCTCGCCGATCCGCCGGCTTTCACGCCGCCGTACGACCACGAGCTCGCTGCGGCGCTCGCCCGCGCAGGCGCCGACGTCGAGCTCGTCACCTCCCGCTTTCGCTTCGGGACGGCGCCCGAGCCCGACGGCTACCGGCGGCGGGAGCTCTTCTATCCGCTCTCGTCGCGCGTCTTCGGCAGGTCGCCGCTGCGGCTGCCGGTCAAGGTTGCGGAGCACCCACTCGGCCTCGCCTCGCTGCGGCGCCTTCGTGCAGACGTGCTCCACCTGCAGTGGCTCCCGGCGCCCGAGCTCGACGCGCTCCTCTTGCGGCCGCACCTGCCGTCGGTCTTCACCGCGCACGACCTTCTCCCGCGCCGCACCGCGCACCGCATCGAGCTGTGGCGCCGGCTCTTCGGGCGCTTCGACCGCATCGTCGTGCACAGCGAGAACGGCCGAGAGACGCTCTCGGAGCTGGGCGTCGACCCGGACAAGCTCCGCGTCATCCCCCACCCCGTGTTCCCGAGCGAGCCGGAGCGGCGCGACGACGGCCGGACGGTGCTCGCGTTCGGGATGATCCGGCCGTACAAGGGCCTCGGCGACGCGATCGAGGCGGTGCGCCTGGCCGGGGACGCGCGCCTCCTCGTGGCGGGCGATCCTCTCGAGCCGCTCGACCCGTACCGCGCCGCCGCGAACGGGCTCGAGGTGGAGTGGCGGCTCGGCTACCTCCCGCCCCGCGAGACCGACCGCGCCTTCGGAGATGCAACCGTGGCCGTCTTCCCGTACCGGCCGGAGCTCGACCAGAGCGGCGCGCTCCTGCGGGCGCTCGGGGCCGGTGTGCCCGCGGTCGCGTACGACGTCGGAGGCGTGGCCGAGCCGGTGCGCCGGTTCGGCGCCGGCCGCGTGGTTCCCGCGGGCGACATCACTGCGCTGGCGGCGGCAGTCCACGAGCTCCTCTCCGACGACGACGCGCTCGAGCAGGCGCGTGCGGGCGCCCGGCGCGCCCGTGAGGAGCTCACGTGGGACGCGGCCGCGCAGGCGCACCTCGCCGTCTACGTGGAGATCGCGTGAGGCTGGGACGCGACCCGTTCCGCGACGTGATCGCGCGCCAGCTGGACCTCTTCGTCGAGGACGAGGCGGACCTGCTCGAGGAGTGCCGCGAGAAGTTCAGCCTCTACCAGCACGCCGACCGCGAGGACCGTGAGGAGGCCTACGGCGACTTCTCCGACGCGGTGGAGACCGCGACCGAAGCGCTCGCCGACATGCGTGACCGGTTTGGCCGCACGCTCGACGAGGATGCGGGCGAGACCTACGAGGAGTCGTTCAACCGCGCCGTCCAGAAGCGCTGGCCGGAGCTCGGGCTGGAGATCGGGAACCGCTGATGCCGCGGATCGAGGATTACGCGCTGCTGGGCGATCTGCAGACGGCGGCACTCGTCGATCGCGGGGGCTCGATCGACTGGCTCTGCTTCCCGCGCTTCGACTCCGGCGCCTGCTTCGCCGCGCTCCTCGGCGGCCCTGACTGCGGTCGGTGGGTCCTCGCGCCGTCGTCGCCGGCGACGAGTGCGCGCCGCTACCTCCACGAGACGCTCGTTCTCGAGACGACGTGGGAGACGGGGGACGGCTCGGTCGCGCGTGTCCTCGACTTCATGCCGCCGCGCGGGAAGGCCCCGGACATCGTCCGCATCGTCGAGGGCGTCAAGGGCCGCGTTCGCTTCCGCTCGGAGCTGACGATCCGCTTCGACTACGGCCGCATCGTTCCCTGGGTGCGCAAGCGCACGCACGAGGAAGACACCCGTGTCGCCCTCGCCGGTCCCGACGCCCTCTGCTTCCGCACGCCGGCGGACACCCGCGGCGAGGACATGCGCACGATCTCGGAGCTCTCGGTCGACGAGGGCGAGCGCGTTCCCTTCGTGCTCACGTGGTTCCGGTCGCACGAAGACGTGCCGGAGGCGATCGACCCCGAGCAGGCGCTCGCCGACGCCGAGAGGTTTTGGCGGGAGTGGAGCGAGGCGTGCCCAATCGAGCTGCCCGGCGACTGGGCGTCGCTCGTCCGCCGGTCGCTCATCGTCCTCAAGGCGCTCACGTACGACCCGACCGGCGGGATCGTCGCCGCGCCGACGACGTCCCTGCCGGAGTGGATCGGCTCCGTGCGTAACTGGGACTACCGCTACTGCTGGCTGCGCGACGCGACGCTGACCCTGCTCGCGCTCCTGCACTGCAACCACGCCGACGAGGCGGGACAATGGCGGCGCTGGCTCGTGCGCGCGATCGCCGGCGATCCTGCCGACCTCCAGATCATGTACGGCGTCGCCGGAGAGCGGCGACTGAGCGAGTTCGAGCTGCCTTGGCTCGACGGTTACGAGGGCTCGCAGCCGGTCCGGGTCGGCAACGCGGCGAGCGGCCAGCTTCAGCTCGACGTCTACGGCGAGGTGCTCGACTGCTTCTACCAGGCGCGCCAGCACGGCCTCCCGGTCGATTCGCAGGGCTGGAAGATCCAGCTCGGCCTGCTCGATCACCTCGCAGACGCCTGGCGGGAGCCGGACGACGGCATCTGGGAGATCCGCGGCGGGCGCCGCCACTTCGTTCACTCGAAGGCGATGGCGTGGGTGGCGTTCGACCGGGCCGTGCGGACGGTCGAGGATCACGGATTCGACGGCCCGGTCGACCGCTGGCGCGCGCTGCGCGACGAGATCCACGCCGACGTCTGCGAGCGTGGCTTCGACGCGGAGCTCGGCTCGTTCACGCAGTCGTACGGCTCGCAGGAGCTCGACGCGAGCCTTCTGCTGCTGCCGCTCGTCGGCTTCCTTCCGGCGACCGACTCGCGGATCCGCGGCACGATCGAGGCGGTCGAGCGCCAGCTGCTGCAGGACGGCTTCGTGCTCCGCTACCGCACGCAGGAGGACGGCGTGGACGGGCTGCCGCCGGGCGAGGGCGTGTTCCTGCCGTGCTCGTTCTGGCTCTGCGACTGCTACGAGCTGCTCGGGCGCCACGACGAGGCGCACGAGCTCTTCGGGCGGCTCGTCGAGATCGGCAACGATCTCGGGCTCTACTCCGAGGAATACGACCCCAAAGCCGACCGCATGCTGGGGAACTTCCCGCAGGCATTCACGCACCTGGCGCTCGTGAACACCGCGTTCAATCTTGCGCCGCACCTGCCTTCGCCGATGCACCGCCGGCACGCGACCCGGCACTAGCGTCCTCGATCGCGCCGGCGGCGTTGACGAGCGCGAGGTGGCTCAGGCCCTGCGGGAAGTTGCCGAGGAGCTCGCCGGTCTCGGGGTCGATCTCTTCCGAGAAGAGCCCGAGGTCGTTGGCGTACGGGAGGATCAGCTCCATCGTCTCGCCTGCCTCGTCGACCCGGCCGAGCCGGGCGAGCGCTTCGACGAGCCAGAACGAGCAGGCGACGAAGGCGCCCTCCTGCCCCACGTGCTCGCTCGAGCGGTAGACGAGGCCCGGGGCCGCGACGAGCCGTTCCCGAATCGTGTCCACGGTGCGGCCGAGCCGCTCCTTGTTGGGGTAGTCCATCCGTAGTGCCCGCAGGATTCCGGCGTCGAGCGAATCCTCTCCCGCCCAGCCGCAGTACGCGCCGAGCTCGGCCGACCAGCAGTTCTCCTCGATCCACGCCTGGAGTCGGTCGCGCTGCTCGCGCCACTGCCCGACGTGTCGGTCGGGCAGCTGACCCTCCTGCGCGAGACGAAGCGCCCGATCGAACGCCATCCACACCGCGATCTTCGAGCTCGTGTAGTGGCGCAGCTCCTCGAGCTCCCACATCCCGGAGTCCTTGTCCGGCCAGAGGACCGCGACGCGGTCGATGCAGCTCGCGAGCATCTCCGCCGTCGCCTCGTCGAGCACGTTGCCCTCAGAGCAGTACAGCGCGGCCGTCTCGAGGAGGTCTCCCCACGAGCCGAGCTGGAGCTGATTCGAGGCGGCGTTGCCGTAGCGGACGGGACGCGAGTCGCGGTAGCCGCGGAGATGGTCCAGCGTCTCGCGGCGGGTAGGCACGCAGCCGTCGAGGTCGTAGAACGGACGCAGGTCGGGCGCCGTCTCGCGCACGGCCCGCAGGAGGCAGGCGAACGACTCCTGGACCTGCTCCGGGATCCCGAGCCGCATCAGGGCGTCGAGCGTGAAGGCCGAGTCGCGTACCCACGAGTAGCGGTAGTCGTAGTTCTTGTCACCGCCGATCACCTCCGGCAGCGACGTGGTCGGGGCGGCGGCGATGCTGCCGTTCGGGGCGTAGACGAGCAGCTTGAGGGCGAGCGCGCTTCGCGCCACCTCCTCCTCCCACGGGCCGTCGTATGCCCACAGCCCGAGCCAGCGCTCCCAGACGCGTTTCGTGGCGTCGAGCCGCGCTTCCACGTGGTCGCGGCTCGGCGCGTGCAACGGCTGCTCGCTCGCGGCGACGAGCGCGAGCAGCGACCGCTCTCCTGCTGCGATCTCGAACGAGCCGGCGAGCGCATCCTCCTCGGGCGTGACCGTTCCGGCGTCCCACGAATGGACAGCGAGCTGCAGGCCGGCGCCTTCGGCGACGAGGAGATCGCCGCGGCGAACGATGTCCGGCCGTCGGCGTCCCCAGTCGAAGCGAGGCTCGAGCCGCCACTCCAGCCGTACCGAGCCCTCCAGCCCTTCGATCCGCCTGGCCAGCTCGACCCAGGGGAGCAGACCGCCGTCCTGCAGGGTCAGCGCCTCGGTGACGCGGGCGACGCCGTCGCCGGTGCGGTACGTCGTTTCGAGGACGTTCGTGCGTCCGGCATAGCGGCGCGCGACCTCGTACTCGCCGGCAGGCGAGAGCGTGAAGCGTCCTCCCCGCTCGGGATCGAGGAGCGCCGCAAACGTGGTGGGCGAGTGGACGCTCGGCAGCGACATGAAGTCGACCGAGCCGTCCGCCGCGACGAGCGCGACGGTTCTACCGTCGCCGATCGCCGCGTACGCGCTGACCGGCGCGAAGCCGTCAGGCGCGCGCAAAGCCGCCGCCCGTCGTCTCGGCCGTAGCCATCGCCTCAGCTCAACGCAGAAAGCCCCCGGCGGGATGCGGCCCGGCCGCCGCCGGTCGAGTCAGCCGACGAAGCGGCCGCAGAGCTCACACATCACGGCGTACTTCTTCACGCCGTTGCCCATGACGGCGATTTGACGACGCACGAGCCGGTGGCGACATGGGTTCACCTCCGGCAGGCGGGGCCGGATGGGCGGCAGATCCGGCAGATGACGCACCGCGCCCCCGACTGCAGGACAGCCCGCCTCGTGCTCCCGCCACACGTCGTTGACCGGCTCGCCCGTGACCGCGACCCAGCCGCACGCTTCGCACGAGATCTTGATCACGGGCTCAGGGTACGGAGGGCCTGCCTGTGCAGGCCCTCCTCGTCGAGCGGGCGGGCGCTTTCGCCGCCTACTACTTCCCCTTGCTGACGGTCAGCGCGACCTTGGCGCCGTGCCTGAGGTGCTTGCCGGGCTTCGGCTTCTGCGCGACCACGCGGCCCTTCTTCACCTTGCTCGAAAAGGCCTGCTTGACCTTGCCGACCCTGCAGGAGTGCGCCTTCAGTGCGCGCTTTGCCGCCGCGAGGGTCTTGCCGGTGACCCTGGGGACGACGCAGCTCTTGAGCGTGAACTTCGCCGTGAGCGAGAGGGCCTCGTTGGCCGTGAGCTTGCACGCCGACCTGCCCCGGCACGCTCCCGTCCAGCCCGCGAACGACGAGCCGTTCGCGGCCTTCGCCTTCAGGGTCACCTTCGTCCCGAACACGAACTGGTGCGAGCAGGTCTTCCCGCAGCTGATCCCCTTCGGCGAGCTCGTGACCTTGCCGGAGCCGTTCCCGGACCGGTGAACTTTCACCGTCTGCCTGGGCGGCTGCGTGTAGGTGAACGAGCCCCGCGCGGGCGGCGCGTTGGTGGCTTCGCTCTCCACCGTCTCCAGCGTGACCGGAACGGTGCCGACTGTGTTGGCCGGCGTGGTGACGGTGACCGTGTCCGTCGATCCGCAGTCGAGCAACGCCTCGGCGTTCGTGAAGTCCTGCGCCGGGACGCTGCCGAAGGAGATGTTCGTCACGCAGCCGAGGTTCTCGCCCGTGATCGTGATCTCGGTGCCGCCGAGCGCCGACCCGGAGCTCGGGGTGATCGAGTCGATCTTCGGATCGCCGGGCGGGTAGAGGATGAACACGTCGGCGGGGTCGTTCTGGAGCGACGTGGGCGGCGAGCAGTTGGTGACCGTGCACGCCTGCGTGTCCACGATCGCGGGGTTCTGCGAGACCGTGCTCGCGGTGAGGTCGGTGTTGCTGGTCGGCGTGAAGTTGTACTGCGTGCCGAAGGAGAACTGGTTCGGCGAGATGTCGTCGAAGGTGAGGACGATGACCTGGTTCGCGAGCCCTTGGCCCTTGACGTCGATCGGCGTGCCGCCCGTATCCGGGCCCGCGTTCGTCTGAGCGGTCGGTCCCGCCGTGGCCAGCACGCTGGAGATGGTCGGGATGCCCGCGTAGGTCGCGGTCGTCTGGTTCGACAGCCCGGCGGCCGACTGCACGCTGACCGGGACGTTCGACGTGTTGACGGTCTGCGCGTCGAAACCCGGCGCGATGATCTCGATCTTCGTGCCCGTCACCTCGACGAGGTTGAAGAACTGCTGCGAGGTCGCCTGCGTCGGATCGCCGAAATTGACCCAGTCGAGCGAGGCGAGGTTGAAGCCCGTGCCGTGGATCGTGACAACCGAGTCGCCGTTCTCGCTCGCGAGCGAGGCGGGGCCGCCCGTGGTCGAGATCGACGTAATGTGCGGCGCCGGCACGTAGTCGTACTCGGTCGCCGCCGGAGCGGCCTCGTCGCCGGGCGGCGCCGGCAGCACGCCGTCGTCCGCGAACGCGATCGCTCCCTCGTACAGCGGCAGGATCGTCGAGGTGGTGCTCGAGCCGTTCGGCGTCGTGACCACGACCTGTGTCTGGCAGATGTCGTTGGTCGCGTTCTGGCTCGCGTCGAAGGTATGGCCGTCCTGGTCGCACGTCGTCACGCCGTTGCTGAAAGCCGGAACCTTGACCCTGAGCAGCGAGTCGTTGACGACCGTGATGTTGGCCCCGCCGGCACTCACGCCGCCGAAGGTGACGTCGGTCGCTCCGGTGAAGCCGGCCCCGAAGATGTCGACGGTGTTGCCGCCCACGTCCGACCCGGTGAACGAGTGGACTCCGGTCACGGTCGGCAGCGGTGCCGCCGAGCCGTTGTCGTCGACGAAGGTGAACCAGCTGTTCGAGTTGACGGCACTCGTCTCGCCGTCGCTGGCGAGCGTCACGGTCACCTGCACCCGTCCGGCCCCGTTCGTCTGGTCGTTCGGCGAGACGAACGCCGAGGCCGGCGGAACGTCCGCGGTGATCTGCGTGTCGCTGTCGACGGTGAACGCGCCGACCGACGGGAACTCGACGTCCCCGAACTGGATGTTCTTCACGTTCGGGAGGCCGTTCTTGAAGAAGTTCGTGCCGTGAATCGTCACCGTCTTGCCGGCGTCCGAGGTGAACTCGAAGGCCGGGGTGATGCTGGTGACGGTCGGCCGGGTGCTCGCCGGTGCCTGGCTGCAGAGGTAGAACGCCAGGCCCGAGCCTCCGCCCGGCTGGGTCAGTTGCGGGGTGCCGAGGCCCGAGGCCATGTCGTACCCGGTTGTCGCCTGGAAGAGCTTCGACTTCCCGTACGGGTCGTTGTTGCCCGTCTTGACGTCGTTGAAGGACGCCGCGTAGGCCGTGGGGTTCGACGCCACTGCATAGAGCAGCGGGTTGACGAAGCCGACGCCGTTCTTCGTGGCGTTGCTCGCCTGGCACGTCGGCGACTCGTTGACGTCCGCCAGCATGCCCGCCCACATCGGGGCCGCCGACGACGTGCCGCCGATGGTGGTCCAGCCGAACGGCGCGATGTAGATGGTGATTCCGCTCGTGAACTCGTCGGCGACGGCGCTCACGTCGGGAACCTCGCGGCAGGCATCCTCCGCGACGCCGATCGGGTTGTCGGACGTGCAGAAGGCGTAACCGGAATTGCCCAGATCGGTTGCCTCGAAGGTCGTCGCGGCCCCGACGGCAGTGGAGTTGTTCACGCCCGGAACCTTCGTGTCGAGCTGCCAGGTCGGCATCGGCCAGGACTCGGAGATGCCGCCGCCTGCTGCACCCCATACTGCGCCGTCGTTCCAAACGTGCTCGGCGGCCGGTTGGGTTGCGTCGTCGATCGTCGTGCCGCCGGTCGAGACGACGTACGGCTGGCTCGACGGGTCGTCGATGGAGAGGATCGGGCTGATCGGTGCGCTCGTCCGGAAGGCGTTGCAGTCGTTGCTGCCTTCGTCCCCGGCTGCGGAGAAGACCGTCTGGCCCTGGGCGGCCGCCTGCTCGAAGACGAGGTTCTCGGCCTGCTGGACGCCGGGCGACCCCTGCTGGATCGCCTGCTCGCAGATCCCCCAGCTCGTGCTCACGATCTGGTCGGTGTCGTCGTTGACGATCTTCGCGTACTGGTCGAACGAGGCGAAGGACGTATTCGGCGCCTGGTAGACGTCGATGTTCGCACCGGGCGCGAATGCCGACACGTCTTCGATGTCGAGGATCGACTCGCCCGACCCGGAGCCGTTCTGCGGCCCGCCGTCCACGTTGACCGTGTTGACGTGGGTGAGCATCGTCGCTGCCTTGGTCGCGCCGAAGAAGCACGTGTCGAACGTCAGGAGGTCGCTCTTCGCGAACGGCTCGAGCTCGAAGATCGCGATGTGCTGGCCCGCGCCGGTGTCGTTGAGGCCGTAGAGCCCGAACACGCCGTACGCATTGGCGATCTGGTCGTCGGTCAGGCCGCCGAATGCCTCCGCGGCAGCGGTCGCGTCGGAGCAGGCCGTCGGCGAGCCGGTCGGATGGGTGAAGCTCGGCGCTGTCGCGGCGACGTGGGTCTGGCGCGCCGACTTGGGTGCCCGGAGGATCCCGGACGAGTGCAGCTTCACAGTGGTATCGAGGCCGACGACTGACGTCACGTACTTCGCGATGGTCGCGGGCACCTCGAGCGGAGCTGTCCGCGCCCGTCCGATCGAACCGTTCGCGAGCCTGTAGCGCGCCAGCCCCGTTCGGAATGCCGTCTCGACCCGGCCGGCGGGCGCCTTGAAGTCGATCAGCAGGCCATCCGGAGCGACATTCGTGACGGTGAGCCCCGAGGCCCGCAGTTGCTCCTTGACAGCCGCGAGGCTCGTGGGGGTCGGGCCGAATCTCGCCGCGAACGTCGCCGGAGTGAGGTAGTGATGGAACAGGGCAGAATGCTTGTCGGTCACCTGCGAGATGAAGCGCGTCAACGCGATCGCGTCGCGCGGCTGCAGCACGACTGTGCCGGACACGGTCGCCGACGGCGACACCGGCCCGAGCTTCGTCGCGCCTCTCGGAATCAGCGGCTTCGGCGCCACGACCTTCGAGCCCGTGGGCGCGGCGGCACCTGCCCCCGCGGCCGAGATTGTGAAGCACACCAACGCCAACAGCGACGCTGCCACGAGCGCTCGCAAACGCACAACCCGCTTCATCTGTACCCCTCCTGTCGCACGGCACCTGCCGCCCCGCTGAGTGCGGCCCCCAGTCGACAAGAAGCTATCGCACAGATCGGGCAGTGGACGTGAAATCTCCGCCTAGCGGTGCCCGAAGTGGTGTGCGCGCGGGAGCGCCGCGTGGACGTCGGCGCCGTCCGTGAGCGACCGCGCGAGCGGTGCGAGCGAGATGAGCTCGCGCACGAGGACGTTCCGGTTGCGATCGGAGTGCTCGTACCGCCCGCGGACGAGCAGGAGCGGCTCGCTGCGCACGACCGCACGGAACCGCTCGTACACCTGCGGCGCGATCACGAGGTTCACCTGCGCGTGCTCGTCCTCGAGCAGCATGAAGACGACACCGTTCGCCGTCGCCGGCCGCTGCCGCGCGACGACGAGCCCCGCGAATTGCACGTTCGCCCGGTGCGGCTGCTCCTGTAGCTCCACGGTCGACAGTGTCCGCGGCGGCAGGTGCGGGCGCAGCAGCGCGAGCGGGTGGACGCCGACCGAGAGGCTCGTCGTGCGGTAGTCGGTGAGCATCCGCTCCCACACGGTCGGCTCGGGCAGCTCAGGCGTCTCGACCGTCGGCTCGAGCGGCAGGGCGAGCTGCTTCGCCCTTCCCTCGGTGCCCGGCACGCTCGCCGGCCGCGGCACGAGCCCGAGCTGCCAGAGGAGCTCGCGGCGGCGCAGGCCGAAGCAGTCGCAGGCACCGCTCTCGGCGAGCGCGCGCAGCTCGTCCTCCGACAGCCCCGTCCGTTGGGCGAGGTCGCGGACCGAGGAGTAGGGACGGCTCGCTGCCACGACCTCCGCGTCGTCCTCCCCCAGTCCGATCACGTACTTCAGCCCCACGCGGACCGCTCCGTCCTGCTCGATCGTGCAGCCGGCGTCGCTGAGGTTCACGTCGGGTGGGCGCGTCTCCACCCCGCGCCGCTGCCCGTCGCGGACGAGCGTCGCCGGCGGGTAGAAGCCCATCGGCTGCGCGTTGAGGAGCGAGGCGAGGAACTCCGCCGCGTAGTGGTGCCGCAGCCACGCCGACTGGTACGCGAGCAGACCGAACGCCGCCGCGTGAGACTTCGGGAAGCCGAAGCCCGAGAAGGCGACGAGCTTGTCGTAGAGGTCGTGCGCCTTCGCCTCCTCCACCCCCTTCTCGAGCGCGCCCGCGACGAACCGCTCTCGCCACGCCTCGAGCGCCGCGAGCGAGCGCTTGCGGCTCATCGCCCGCCGCAACCCCTCCGCCTCGCCGACCGTGAAGCCGGCGAGATGGATCGCAACGTCGAGCACCTGATCCTGGAAGACGACGACGCCGAGCGTCTCCCGGAGCGGCCCGCGCAGCAGCTCGTGGTCGGCGGGCGGCTCGTAGCTCGGGTCCTCGCGCAGCTTTTGCCGCCGCTCGATGTACGGGTGCACCGCTTTGCCCTGGATCGGCCCCGGTCGGACGAGCGCGACCT
>JAICJI010000032.1 GCA_025928515.1 Thermoleophilia bacterium | reverse complement strand
CTAGTGTTTTCACGATCAGAAAACGGCATCTGAACGTCTTCGGATGCGGGTGACGCGCGTCCTGGATCGGAGCAGGCAGCCCCTCCGCGTCTAGGGAAGCTTGCGGTCGGGCACTCCTTCAGCGGCGTGATGCGGATCGAACTGAGCGATGGCGAGATGCTCGATTTCTCGAAGAGGGAGGCACAAGACCTCTACGAGGCGCTCCTGGGGCGAGTGCGTCAGCGCGGGGCAACCTCTGCTGCCGGCAAGCTCCGTTCTGCCTTGACCTGGTCGAGCGGGGCCGGCACCAGGGTCGCCCTTGACTACTTCGAGACGGAAGCCCTACTGCATGCAATCCGCGAAAACGAACGATCGGGCTGAGGACACAGAAGGACAGATCGACGTTCCCCGAACTGTCGGCCGGTTCCGTCGAAAGAGCAGCACCGTTTACCCGCTTGGGGTCAGCCGTACGTCCTAGAAGAGCTGGTTCTCGCCGCCGAAGATCGCCGAGACCGAGTCGTCGGCGAACACGTTCATGATCGCTTCCGCCAGCAGGCCCGAGACGCTGAGGACGGTCATGTTCTCGGGACGCTTGCGCGGGTCGATCGGGATGCTGTCGGTGACGACGACGCGGTCGATCTCCGAGTCGGCGATGAGCTCGAGCGCCTGGTCCGAGAAGAGCGCGTGCGTCACGAAGACGTTCACCTCGGAGGCGCCGTGCTCCTTGAGCGCCTGCGCGCCGGCGACGAGCGTGCTGCCGGTCGTCGAGACGTCGTCGCCGACGATCGCGGTCTTGTCCCGCACCCGGCCGGTGACCTCCGTCATCTCGACGTGGTCGGTGGCGACCCGCATCTTGTGCATGATCGCGAAGCTCGCCTCGATCATCTCCGCGAAGCGGACGGCGTGCTTCGCGCGGCCCGCGTCGGGAGCGACCGCGACGACGCCTTCGCCCGTCAGCCCGAGGTCGCGGAAGTGGGTGGCGAACAGCTGCAGCGCGGTCATGTGATCGACCGGGATCGTGAAGAAGCCCTGGATCTGGCCCGCGTGGAGATCCATCGTGAGCACTCGGTCGACTCCGGCGAGCTGGAGCATGTCGGCCACGAGACGCGCCGAGATCGGCTCGCGCGGCTTCGCTTTCCGATCCTGCCGCGAGTAGGGGAACCACGGGATGACGGCGGTGATCCGCTTCGCCGACGCGAGCTTTGCGGCCTGGATCATGAGGACGAGCTCCATCAGGTTCTTGTCCACCGGGGGAGCGCCCGTCTGGACGATGAAGACGTCGGCACCGCGGATCGACTCGAGGTAGCGGCAGTAGGTCTCGTCGTTCGGGAACGTGCTGAGCTGGACGTCGCCGAGCTCGACGCCGAGCTTGTCGGCGATCGCGGCCGCGAGCTCCGGGTGCGAGCGGCCGGAGAAGACCATCAGCCGCTTCTCGGGGCCCCGCACGATGTAGTGCTGCGGCGATGGGTCGCTCGTCACGACGCCCCCCTCCAGCCCCGGCAGGGCCAGTTCAGTCGCCGTCGGGGTTTCCATGCTTGTCGTAGACCCAGCCTTCCTTCGTCGTCTGCCGCGGGGGAAATCCAGCCAGCGAACCGGGAGGGACATCATCCGTGATGACGGAGCCGGCTGCAATCCAAACGTCGTCGCCAATCTCGACCGGGGCATAGAAGACAGTGTCCACACCGGTCCTGACGTTGCGGCCGATCCTCGTGCGGCCTTTCGGCTGACCCGGCTCGTGCGGGAAGTTCGCGGTGATGTTGCCGGCGGCGACGTTCGTCCCCTCGCCCACCTCGACGTCGCCGAGATACGACAGGTGCGGAACCTTCGCGCCGGCGCCGACCGCGGCGTTCTTGACCTCGACGAACGTCCCGATCTTCGCGCGCTCGCCGATCACGCTCACCGCCCGAACATAGGCGAACGGCCCGATCTCCGCGCCGCCTTCGATGCGCACGCGCCCGCGAATGACGGTGAATGGATGCACGACCACGTCGGGCTCGATCTCGACGCCCGCCTCGATCCACGTCGTATTCGGATCGACGATCGTCACTCCGGCGAGCATGTGCGCCTCGTTGATCCTGTGGCGAAGGAAGGCGGCGGCGAGCGCGAGCTCGGCGCGAGTGTTGACGCCCTCGGCCTCGAGCGGGTCGTCCGCGAGCTGGACGGCGCACGGCTCGCCGTCGGCCACGAGCAGGCCGAGCGTGTCGGTCACGTACAGCTCCCCTTGTGCGTTCTGCGGCTCGAGGCGCTCGAGCGCGGGCCAGAGCTTCTCGGCACGGAAGATGTAGATGCCGGAGTTGACCTCGCCCAGCGCCAGTTCCTCGGGAGAGGCATCTCCTGCCTCGACGATCCGGGCGAGCCGGCCGTCGCCGCCGCGGACGATGCGCCCGTACGCGCCGGGGTCCGCCGGCTCGAAGGAGAGGACGGTCGCGGCGGCGGCGACCTCGCGGTGCGTGTCGATGAGCGCGCTAATCGTTGCGGGCCGAAGCGCCGGAACGTCACCGTTGAGGACGAGCACGTCGCCGCCGAAGCCGTCGAGCGCGCCGCGCGCGCAGCGAACCGCGTCACCCGTCCCGAGCGGCTCCTCCTGGACGGCGACCTCGACGCCTTCGAAGAGGTCGGCCGTCTGGGGCGCCGCCACGACGACGATTCGCTCGACGCCCGCTTCACGCGCCGCGTCGATAACCCAGTCGACCATCCGCCGGCCGAGCAGCGGGTGCAGGTGCTTGGGCGTCGCGCTCTTCATGCGCGTGCCGATTCCGGCGGCCATCACGACTGCTGCGAGCTCGTCTGCCATGTCAGGGAGAGGTGGCTGGGGCGCCAGGATTCGAACCTGGGATCACGGGACCAAAACCCGTTGCCTTACCACTTGGCTACGCCCCACAGTTTTGTCCGGTTGCAGTCTAAGGAGGGGGCTCGTGGCCCAGGGGCACGGAAGTCTACCGGCGGTCGAGCAGGAGCAGGCCCAGGGCGACGAGCGCGAAGATCACGAGCAGGATGATCAGCGCTCCGAGCAGGATGACGCCGGCGGCGACGAGGATCGTGGCTCCCAGTTGCGAGGCAGCGATGAACCAGGTGACCTCGCGCAGGAATGACGACCGCGTCCGCTCTTTCGTGAACTGGTACAGCAGCAGGCACGCGAACGCGATCACGCCCAGGACGATGATCGTCGTGGCGTGGAGACCGTGCGTGACCGCGACGATGATCCCCTCGGCGACCGCGACCCAGAGGACGATGCGGTACCGATGCCGGTGGAACCAACCGGCCTGTCCGGGCGAGCCCTCAGCCGCCTGCGAAGAGCCGCTCAACACCGGTCAACCGTACCACGCTGGTGCGGCGACCCAGGTCCGGCCGAGACGGCGCAACTTCCGTCGGGCGGCGTCGGCATCGCGCCGCTGGTGGAAGAGCCCGTAGAGCGCCGGGCCTGCTCCCGAGACGTCCGCGCGGAACGCGCCCGTCGCGAGAATCTCCTCCGCCAGCGGCGAGCTTGCAAGGTCGTTCAGCGGCAAGTCGGCGAGGTCGCGCGGCCGCTCGACACGGGGGAGCCCGTCGAGAAGCGTCTGCCGCCGCTCGGCCCAGCCCGCCGGCCCACGGCGCGCGTCGAACGCGGCATAGACGTCGGCCGTCGACGTCTTCACCGTTGCGCGCGGCAGGAGGACGAAGACCCAGAAGTCCTGTGGCAGGTCCAGCGCCTCGAGCGCGGTGCCGTCGCCGGAGCCGAGCTGCGGACCGTCGGCGAGGAAGAACGGGACGTCGGCGCCGACCGAGGCTGCGATCTCGGAGAGCTCGTCGGTCGCGAGCGGCTCAGACAGCGTCTGGTTGGCGAGCCGAAGCGCCGTCGCCGCGTCGGAGCTGCCGCCGCCCAGGCCCGCGGCAACCGGGATCTTCTTCTCGATCCGGACGCGCCAACCCGCCTCGACACCGGCGCTGTCCGCGAGCTCGCGAAGCGCCGTGCCTACGAGCGTGTCCTCCTCAAAGCCCTCGACCTGGAGCTCGGGCGCCTCGTCGAGCTCGATCCGGTCGACGAGATCGATTCGCTGCAGGACGGTCAGGACCTCGTGCTTGCCATCGTCGCGCAAGGGGCCGACGACGAGCGCGAGGTTGATCTTGGCCGGTGCGGGAGCTCGACTCATTCCAACGCCTCGGTGAGGGCGAGAAACTCGTATGGCGCGAGGGCCTCCGCGCGCGTTTCCGGTGCGCGGCCGACCGTGGCGAGCGCCTCCGCCGCCTGCTCCCTCGACGCACGGCCCGCGAGCGCGAGGGAGTTTGGAAGTGTCTTGCGCCGGTGCGCGAAGGCCGCGGTCACGACCTCCTTCACGCGGCGGTAATTCGCCGGGAGCTCGGTGCGCCGGAACGCGACGAGCGCCGAGTCGACGTTCGGCGGCGGCCGGAAGACAGTGCGCGAGACCGGGTGGAAGCCGGTGCGCTCGGCGGCGAGCTGGATGAGGACGGAGACCGCGCCGTACTCCTTCGTCCCCGGCTCCGCGAAGAAGCGGTCGGCGACCTCTCGCTGCACCATCACGCACCAGAGCCCGACGTTCGGGAGCCCGTCGAGGCTCTCGACGACGAGCGGCGTCGCCACGTTGTAGGGGAGGTTCGCGACGAGCTTCGTCGCGTCCTGCGGAAGCTCGATCTGTAACGCATCTCCGAAAAGGACTGCGGCGTTACCGGGCAGGCCGGCGAGCTCGGGCTCGAGCGTGCGATCGATCTCGACCGCGTGGACGAGGCGGACGCGCTCGGCGAGGTAGCGCGTCAGCACGCCCTGGCCCGGCCCGATCTCGAGCACGACGTCGTCGGCCCCGAGCTGGGCGAGCCGGCCGATCACGTCGAGGATGTTGCGGTCGACCAGGAAGTGCTGGCCGTACTCCTTCTTCACAGGCCGAAGCATGCAGCCGCGTTCCGCTCGATCTGCGTCGCCAGGTCGTCCGGCTCCTCCCCGCGCGCCTGGGCGAGCGCCGCGAGCGTGTGAATGACGTTCGCAGGCTCGTTCCGCTGCCCGCGGACGGGCTGCGGCGCGAGGTACGGGGAGTCGGTCTCGGCAAGGATCCGCTCGGCGGGCACCTGGGTCGCGGCGAGTCGGAGGTCGACGGCCTTCGGAAAAGTCGCATTGCCGGCGAACGAGACGTACCAGCCGCGCTCGAGCGCGGTCGGGAGCATGTGCGGCGACGAGAAGCAGTGGAGGACGACGGTTCCTGCGAAGTCTGCAAGCCCCGCCAGCGTGTCGTCGTCGGCCGCGCGGGTGTGGATCACGACCGGCTTTCCGAGCTCGGCGGCGAGCTCGAGCTGGGCGGCGAAGAGCCTCCGCTGGTCGTCGCACGGCGCGTAGTCACGGAACCAATCGAGCCCGGTCTCGCCTACCGCGACGGCTTTCGGGTGTCCGTGCAGCTCCCGCAGCACGCCGACGTCAGCCGTCGTCGCCGTCCCCGCCTCGTGTGGGTGGATGCCGAGGATGGCGAAGACGCCGTCGTGCCGCTCGGCGCAGGAAAGGGCTTGCCGGCAGTCCTCCGGATCTGTGCCGACCGTCAGGATCCGCTGCACGCCTGCCTCGGCGGCGCGCGCGACTGCCTCGTCGGCGTCGTCGAGGGCGCCGAGGTGCGCGTGCGTGTCGATCACGAGAGCTCGGACGCGAGAACCGCCTCAGCGTCCAGCTTGCGGAAGAGCGGCCTCGGGTCGAGCAGCGTTTGGCCGGGCGGCAGCTCACTCGGCGCCCAGGAGCCGACCCAGCTCGTGTAGTCGCCGGTGAGGATCTCGTGGGTGGAGCCGTCGTCCTCCTCGACGCTGCGGCGCTCGAGCGGCCCGGCGATCCAGCCCTCATGGCCGAGGAGCTCGTGCAGCACCTGCGAGCTGAACGGGAGGAACGGCGTGAAGAGCGTCTTCAGTGAGTCGACCGCGCGCAGCGCGACATAGAGGACGGTGGCGGCCCGGTCGCGGTCGGTCTTCACGAGAGCCCATGGAGCCTGGTCGGAGATGTACTGGTTCGCAAGCGCGCTCGTCGCCATGACGTCCGCCAGCGCGGCTCGGAACCGGGCGTTCTCGATGTGCTCACCCACGGTGTCGAAGGCGCGCTCGACCGCGCCGAGCAGCGTCTGGTCGCCCTCGGTGAGCGGACCGGGCTCGGGGACGGCGCCGAAGTTTCGGTGCGCGTTCACGAGGGTCCGGTTGACGAGATTGCCCCAGTTGGCGAGTAGTTCGTCGTTCGTGCGCCGCACGAACTCCTCCCAGGTGAAGTCGCTGTCCTGCGTCTCGGGCCCGGCGGCGGTGAGGTAGTAGCGCAGCGCATCGGGCTCGTAGCGGTCGAGGAAGTCCTTGACCCAGATTGCGTGACCGCGACTCGTGCTCGCCTTGCTGCCGCTCATCGTCAGGTACTCGCTCGAGACGACGTTGTACGGGAGCTGCAGGGCGTCGCCGTAGCCCATGAGCATCGACGGCCAGATGACGGCGTGGAAGACGATGTTGTCCTTCCCCATGAAGTAGAAGCTGCGCGCATCGGGGCTCTGCCACCATTCGCGCCACGCCTCGGGCCGACCGACGTTGTGCGCCCACTCGACGGCGGCGGAGAGGTAGCCGATCACCGCGTCGAACCAGACGTAGATGCGCTTCGTGTCCTCGGGGTAGCCCTCGACGGGGACGGGAACGCCCCAGTCGATGTCGCGTGTCATCGCGCGCGGCTTCACCTCACGCGCGAGGTTGAGCGCGAAGTTGCGGACGTTCGGCCGCCAGTGGGTCTGCGCTTCGATCCACTCGACGAGCCGCTCCCGGAACGCGGGCAGGTCGAGAAACAGGTGCGTCGTCTCGCGAAACTCGGGCGTCGAGCCGTCCACGATCGAGCGCGGGTCGATCAGGTCGACCGGATCGAGCTGGTTGCCACAGTTGTCGCACTGGTCGCCACGCGCCTCGCCGTAGCCGCAGATGGGGCAGGTCCCCTCGATGTAGCGGTCCGGGAGCGTGCGACCGGTCGCAGGGGCGATCGCCCCGAGCGTCGTCTGCTCGATGAGGAAGCCCTGCTCGTAGAGTGTGCGGAACATGTCCTGGACGACGGCGTAGTGGTTGCTCGTCGTCGTCCGCGTGAAGCAGTCGTACGACATCCCGAGACGGACGTAGTCGTCGAGGATCAGCGCGTTGTTGCGATCGGCGAGCTCGCGAGGGGTCACGCCTTCGCGGTCGGCCGACACCATCACGGGGGTGCCGTGTTCGTCGGTCCCGCTGACCATGAGAACGTCGTTGCCCTTGAGCCGGTGATAGCGGGCGAAGATGTCCGACGGCACGCCGGGCCCGGCGACATGGCCGAGATGCCGCGGGCCGCTCGCATAGGGCCACGCGACCGCGACGAGGATCTTCTGCGGCGTTTCCGGCACTGACTACAGCTCCTTCTGAAGCTCGGGGAAGGCCCGAAATCATACGAGCCTGCCGCCGCACGGCCGTCATGGCCGGCTTGGACTCCTACGCGGCGCGCGACACAGGACGCTGCTGGGCCATCGGCGGCGGCAGATGGAGCACCTGAGCGCTCTCGCTCAAGCGGCGGCGCCGGCCGCGCGCCGCGGCGAGGGCTGCAGCAAGGGCGACCATGGCTGGGATGCCGTTGAGGAGAAGCGGCACCAGCCCCGTCCCTGTTCCGCGCTGCGTCGCAGGAGCGCTCGGCCGCAGCTCGTGGCCGGCGCCGAGAGCGGCCGGCTCGACCGGAGCCGCCGTCTCGACAACCGGCCGTCGCAGGAACCTCTCGGGCGCAGCCGGGTGACGCTGTTGCGTCTTAGCGGGATGTGACGCGCGCGTGGCTGGCTCGTCGGCGTGTACGGCCGGTCGTTGGGCGGCCGGACGCGTCCTGACCTCGGTGCGCGGCTCCTGATCACGCTTGTCTTGTCCATGCGAGACGCGACCTCGATCCAGTGCGGTTGTCGAGTCGTGCGTGCTCGGCACCGCCGGAGTCGCAGGTGTCGGCTTCTGCGCCGGTGCCGCCGAGGAGTTGCCGGTCGAGCTCGGCTGTGACGGAGCTGAGCCGTCCGCGCCGTCGCCGGTCGCAACCGGTGGCAGGAAGGTGCTGGGGTCGAGGTACCCGTCGGGATCAGCGGTGACGCGAATCCCGAGATGGACGTACGGAACGTCCTCCTCCGCGGTGCCGCTCGGGCCGACCGTGCCGACCGCGTCCTGCTCGGCGACGGTATCCCCCTCTGCAACGACGATCGACCCGAGATGCGTGAGCGTGACGGAGTAGCCGTCCGCGGTCTGGATCGTGACCGACTTGCCGCTCGTCGGGACCGTCCCCGCAAAGCTGATCAGGCCCGCGGCGGGCGCGACGACCGTCTCGCCCGCGGAGTCGGCGCCGATGTCGATGCCGCGGTGCTGCCCGGACGCGTAGGGGTGCGCGGCGTCATACGAAAAAGGCTGCAGCACCGGCCCCTGAACGGGCCAGCTCCAGGCGAATGCGGCGGGCGTCCAGACCAGGAAAGCGACGATCATCGCGCCGACGAGCTTTGCTGTCTTTGTTGTCAACATGAGCAACGTAGACGGCAGGATAGCGCGGCAGTCTGTCGTTGTCAAATCTGCTTACAGCGAGCGTTTGTAGAGGCGGTTCCGCGGGATTCCGGCGAGCGTCGAGACGATCTCGGCCGCGCGGCGTCGAGGCACACCGGCCCTGACGAGCTCCGCGACTGCCGCGACCGCGCGTTGCTCCTCGCCCGCATCGTCACCGACTTGCGCCGGGCCGAGCACCAGTGTGATCTCGCCTTTGGGCGGCGTGTCGAACCGTGCCGCAAGCTCGGCGGCCCCCCCGCGCACGACCTCTTCGAACCGCTTCGTCAGCTCGCGGCACACGGCGGCTTCTCGCTCGGGATCGGCCTCGGCGAGCGAGCGCAAGGTCGCGGGAAGCCGTTGCGGTGACTCGAAGGCAACCGCCGGCCAGGGCCAACCACGCAGCTCCTCCCACAGCATCGCGAGCCGCTTCTCGCCACGGGGCAGGAACCCGAGGAACCGGTACTGCTCCGCCACGAGCCCGGAGGCGACGAGCGCCGTCTCGACCGCGGAGGCTCCCGGCAGCACCGTGACGTCCACGCCCGCGTCGAGCGCAGCGCGCACGAGCCGCGCTCCCGGATCGGAGACGCCCGGCAGGCCGGCGTCGGAGACCAGCGCGACCCGCTCTCCACCTTCGAGTCGCGGCAGCAACTCGGCCGTTCGCTTGGCTTCGTTGTGCTCGTGATACGAGAGGAGACGAGCTTTCAAGCCGTGCCGCTCGAGCAGGACGCGCGTGTGGCGCGTGTCCTCGCAGAGGACGACGTCGGCGGCGGAGAGCTCCGCGAGGACCCGGAGCGTGACGTCTTCGAGATTCCCGATCGGCGTCGCGCAGACGGCGAGCGGCATCAGGAGGCGTCCAGGGCCTCGAAGCCGACGAAGGCGGCGCCGATGAGGCCGGCGGCTGTGCCGAGCTCGGCCTTCGCCCACCGGACGGCGCTGCGCATCGGCTCGAGCGCTTCGCGCCGCAGCACCTCCTCCGCCGGCTCGCGGAGGTAGTCGTACGCGGCGACGCCGAACCCGCCGCCGAGCACGACGAGCTGCGGCCCGAAGATGTTGACGAACGAGCCGATGCCGGAGCCGAGATAACGGCCCACCTCCTCGAGGAGCTCCTTGGCCTTGGCGTCGCCTTCAGCGGCGAGGCGCACGAGCCTGTGGGCGTCCGCGGACGGCCCGAACGCCTCGTGCGCTGCCGCCGTCGCGGCGGTGCCGCTCACATACGCCTCGAGATGACCGTGCCCGGTGCACACGCCTTGGCAGGGTCGGCCGCCGTGCACGAGCACGACGTGACCGAGCTCGGCTCCGGCGCCGTCTCGGCCGCGGAACGGCTTCCCACCGGAGACGACTCCACCGCCGACTCCCGTCCCCAGTGTGAGCATGACGAGGTCGTCCTCGCCTCGCCCGGCACCGGCCCGCCACTCGCCGATCGCAGCGGCGTTCGCGTCGTTGTCGAGCCCGACCGCGACGCCGAACCGCTCGTGCATCCGCTCCCGCAGGGGCGCGTTCTCGAGCGGCAGGTTGGTGCAGCGCACGACGACGCCGCGGGCCTGGTCGATCGGGGAAGGCGCACCGAGGCCGACGGCTACCACCGAATCGTCGATCAGCTCGGCGACCGCAGCCTCGAGCTCGGCGAGGACGTGCTCCTGCGAGTCCTGGGGAGTCGGCCGCTCGTGCCGGCGCACGACCTTGCCGTCGCGGTCGACGATGCCCGCGAGGATCTTCGTGCCCCCGAGGTCCACCCCGATCGCATGGCCCGCTTGCACAGTGGGTACCGTAATCCCCCGCATGGCCGCTCCCGGGGAGAAGCCGTATCGCGTTTATCGCGGCGGCCGCACGAAGGGGAAGGTGCCACTTGCGCGGCGGGATCGGGAATCGCGGAGGGCCGTCCGCAGCGACGGTCGCGGCTCCGGCCGGATCGTCGAGCGGAAGCCCGGCCGCCGCCGGCTCTGGCTCGGCTGGACCTGGCGGCGCTGGACGCTCGTCGTCATCCTCGGCATGATCGCGCTCTTCACGATCTGGGGAGTCGCGGGGTATCTCTCGGTCTCGAGCGGCGTGAGCGACGCCAACAAGCGCCTGCCGAAGAGCGTGCGGCCGGCGCTCACACCGGACACCGGTCTCCTCCTCTCCAGCCCGACGACGATCCTGCTGCTCGGGACCGACCACGCGACCGGCAAGGCGGGCGTCGGTAGGAGCGCCGACGAGCATGGCGACTCGATGACGCTCCTGCACACCGATCCGGGCCGCCACCGGCTCGTCTACCTCTCCATCCCGCGCGACCTGCAGACGAACATCCCCGGCGTCGGCGAGCAGAAGATCAACGCGGCCATGCAATTCGGCGGCCCGAAGCTCGCCGTGCGCACCCTCGACGCGCTGCTCGGTAAGGCGATGCCGGTCAATCACGTCGTGATCGTCGACTTCAACCAGTTCGAGAAGCTCATCGACGCGGTCGGCGGAATCACGGTCAACGTGCCGGAGAACATCGTCTCCGACCGGTTCGACTGTCCCTACAAGACGCAACAGCGCTGCCTGCAATGGAAGGGCTGGCGCTTCCACAAGGGCCCGACCCACATGACCGGCCACCAGGCGCTGATCTTTTCCCGCGTCCGCATCAACCAGCTCGACGGCTCGTTCACGGACTTCAACCGCCAGCGCGACCAGCAGCTCGTCGAGCAGGCGACCATGAGCAAGCTCTCGAGCCCGTCGCTCTTCTTCTCGCTCCCGTTCTCCGGCGGCTCGCTGCTGAAGCCGATCGCGACCGACCTCTCGACCTGGAAGCTCATGCAGCTCGCGTGGGTGAAGTTCCGCGCCGGAGAGACGATCCACTGCCGCCTCGGCGGGACGAGCACCACGGATTCCCTCGGCGACGTGGTCATCGGCAGCCCGGAGAACATCCGCGTGATCGGCGAGGTGCTGGGACAGTCGGCGCTACAGCGCCCGGAAAAGGGCAACCCGTACGCCCCCGGCTGCGTCGCCGGCGCGAATGCGAGCCTGAAGTAGCCGCTCCCTAGTCGCCGCTGGCGGCGGCCTTCTTCTCCGCCGGCTTCGAGTCGGTCTTGCCGCTGTCACCGCCGGACGAGCTGCCGCCGTCGACTTCCTTCTTCGCCGACTTCCCCTTGCCGTAGTCGGTCGTGTAGAAGCCGGAGCCCTTGTAGTGGACCGCGACGGGGTAGAGCACGATCTCGACGGGGGCTGCGCCGCAGACGTCGCATTTCTCCGGCGCGGGCGCCGTCATCGCCTGGAAGCGCTCGAAGTGATGTCCGTTCGGGCACCGGTACTCGTAGATCGGCACGGCTGAGGACGGTACCAGCGAGGGAGGCGTTCTCAGCCCGGCGGAGCTTCGGTCGGCACCGGTACCGGCACCGGCTCGGGCCCGAGCTTCGTGCGGGCGAGAACCCGCGCCAGGACGCGGCTCCGTGCGCGCGCGGGTGCGGGAGCGGGAGCGAACCGCGCGATCGCGCCGACCACAGCGATTCCCCCGGCGAGCTCGTAGGCGGCGGAGTCGTTGACGAGCAGCGACGTGACGATCGCCACGCCGAAGGCGAGGAGGACGTCGCGCGTCGACTGCTGGCGCGCGGCGCGCCACGCAACCGCGAATGCGGCCGCGAGCACGAACATGAGCGGAACGACCATCTGCCACGCGTGCAGCGCAGGCAGGTACGAGAGCGGCACGCGGCTCTCGAGGGACGAGAAGAGGCCGCCGCCGCCGTGCGCGAACGCGCTTCGCAAGTGGTTCGGGCCAGGCTCGGCGAGGCCGCGCGAGACGATCCAGAGCACGGCGATCGCCGCCGACCCGAGCAGGCCGACGAAGCCCTTCGCGCCAAGGCGGAAGAGTCGCGCTCCCAGTACGGCAAGCGCCACCCCGAACACGATCGCGCCACCGCCGTCCGCTCCGATGCGGTTGTCGGTCATCACGACCAGCCCGAAGACGCCGAACAGGGCGAAGCCGACGATCCCGAAGCGCCGGCGGGCCAGGAAGGCTCCGGCGAGGAGGGGCGCGAGCAGCAGCGTCTCGATCTGGTTGCCGATCCCCCAGAAGCGCGAGTTCTGCGTCGGGCCGAACGGGTTCACCGCCTGCCACTCGGGACGGGTAACCATGACGAACGCGTACAGCGCGACCACGCCGCCGTAGAGCGCGAGGAGCGCCGGCTCGCTGCGACACAAGCGCGCCAGCGCGAGGGCGACGACCACCGTTCCGGCCGAGATCGCCGCACAGAGGAGCACCTCGTTCGAGACCTGGCCGATGCCGAGAGCGAGATTGACGAGCAGCGCGGCCGGGACGGCTGTCACCGCAGCGCGGAGACCCAGCAGCGCGAGAGCGAGCAGGACTCCGGCGAGGATGAACAGCGCCGCGAACTTGAGCCGGTTGTTGGCGTGGATCGCGTGGCCGAGCCGGTTCAGCGTGCCGATCGCGTGGTCCGACGGAGTCCAGGAGAGCGTGCTCGACGGGTGCCCCGGCAGCGCGGTCGGCGCGATGTCCACAATCGAGACGAGCCCTGGTATGTGCGTGGTCGGCGACGTCAACAGGCCGTGGAAGCTGCCGCCGATCACGGCGATGCGATACAGGCGGTTGTTCGCCGTCGGTGCACCGCGCGGCGGCAATTGGACGACGATGCAGGAGCGGCAGTTCGGGTAGACGCTGGCCTTGTTCGTGTTGAGCAGCGGGTTGCCCCTCGGGACGCCTCCGAGCCGCGCGTTCACCTCTGTCCCGCGCACGAGCTCCGCCAGCGCACGGCGGCGGTTCGTCGTCGGGCCGTACCCCGCGCGCAGGAGGCCCACCGCCCCGCGCCTCGCGAGCGTGGCCCACGTCGCGTCGCTGATCCGGTCGACGACGACGACTCCGGCCTGGACGACCTGGCCGCGCGGAGTCAGACGGGCAGATGCTCCGCCGGGGGTCGCGAGTGCGACACCGACCGAGGCGAGAACTGCGAGCAGAGCGAGAAGGCGGACCGGCCGGACCATCAGATCTCCATTCTCACCGAAGCGCGATGTGAAACGACGGGTTCAAGGTTCGATCCCCGCCGCATGCTCCTCGAGCAGCTCCTCGAAGCACGGCGCGCCCTCGAACGCGGCGAGGCCGGCCGGCTGCTCCAGCCGTTGCTCGCGACGCCGTCGCACCATCCGCCGGCGTCGCGCAGCGGCGACTGCCGCCGAGGCGCCGACGAGGCCGCCCAGCAGAAAGTCGCGCGCTCTCGCGCGTCCTCTCTCCCCTTGCATGGGACGATTGTGCCTTGCGGATCGCAACGTTCGGTGACGTATTGCTCGACGTGGTCGTGCTCCTGGCCGAGCCGCTCGCGCCCGGGGGCGACGTGCGCGCCGCGAACCGGGCGGGTGCGGGCGGGCAGGCGGCCAACGTCGCGGCCTGGGCGGCCGAGCTCGGCGTGGAGTCGCGCTGCATCGCCAAGCACGGAGACGACGGCGCAGGCGAGCTCGTCTCGCGGGAGCTCCGTGGGCTCGGCGTCGAGCTCGTCGGCCCGACGGCCGCCGGCGCGACCGGTGTCGTCGTCTCGATCGTCGGCGACGGCGACCGCGCGCTCGCGTCCGACCGCGGCGTCGCACCGTCCTTCGCCCCGGAGGAGCTGGACGCTGCCTGGGTCGAGTGCGACGTCCTCCACCTCTCCGGCTACGCGTTGCTGCAGGAGCCGATCGCTACGACGGCGCTCTTGGCGGCGCGTCTCGCGCGGGAGCGTGGTGCGCGCATCTCGGTCGACGTCGCGGCGTGGACAGAGATCCGCTCCTACGGGCCGGTGCAGTTCCGCGCGCTGCTCGACGAGCTCGCACCCGACGTCCTTTTCGCGACCGAGGCCGAGTGGGAGCTGCTCGGCGGCGCGTACCTCACGGCGCCGCTCGGCGTGCTCAAGCGGGGCGCACGCGGCTGCAGCGTGTTCAGCGAGGATGCGAAGCTCGACTTTGCCGCCGTCCCGGGCGAGGTCGTGGATCCGACCGGCGCGGGCGACGCGCTCGCGGCCGGTTTCCTGCTCGGCGGCTCGCTCGAGGAGGCAGCCCGCCGCGGTCTGGACGCGGCCGCCCGCTGCGTGGCGACCGTAGGCTCCATGCCGTGAAGGTCCAGCCGATCACCGACGAGCAGGCGGCCGAGATCGCGGAGTGGCGGTACGAGTTCCCGTACGAGTGGTACGACACGTCGGCCGACCCGCGGCGGATCGACCTGTTCGCGAATCCGGCGCGGCGGACGCACCTGCGCGCGGTGGTCGACGACGGCGGCGAGCTCGTCGGCTTCTTCAACTTCGTCCCCGAGGGACACGAGGTGCGGCTCGGTCTCGGCATGCGTCCCGACCTCACCGGCCGCGGGCTGGCGCAGCCGTTCATCGACGCCGGCCTCGAGTACGCACGCCGCGAGTGGCGCCCACGCACGTTCCGTCTCTGGGTCGCGAGCTGGAACGAGCGGGCGCTTCGCGCATACCGGACGGCCGGCTTTCACGAGGTGCGCCGCGGCGAGGAGAGTCGCTTCGTCGAGATGGAGCGCTCGGCGTGATCCGGGTCGCCGACGAGGTGCGCGAGGCGCTGGCCTCCAGGGGCGCGGTCGTCGCACTCGAGACGACGCTCGTCGCCCACGGCTTCCCGCCCGGCGAGGGCGTCGAGGTCGGGCTCGAGTCGGAGCGGCAGGTGCGAGCAGCGGGCGCCGTACCGGCCACGGTCGGCGTGCTCGACGGCGAGGTGCGCGTCGGCCTGACAGCGGAGGAGCTCGGCCGCGTCGAGGCCGACGCGCGAAAGGTCGGGCCGCGCGACCTTGCGGCGGCCGTCGCGCAGGGTGCTGTAGGCGCGACGACCGTGGGAGGCACGCTCGCCGTCGCGCGCGCCGAGGAAATCCGCGTGCTCGCGACCGGCGGCATCGGCGGCGTCCACCGTGGCTTTCCGCACCCGCCCGACGTCTCGGCCGACCTCGCACAGCTCGCGCGCACACCCGCGCTCGTGGTCTCGGCCGGCGTGAAGTCGCTCCTCGACGTCTCCGCAACCGCAGAGCTCCTGGAGTCGCTCGGCGTGCCCGTGCTCGGGTTCCGGGTCGACACGCTGCCTCTCTTCTACGGCGCCGTCGGCGGTCCGCCCATCTCAGCGCGCGTCGAGTCGGCGGAGGAAGCCGCACGCATCGCCGCCGCGCACTGGCAGCTCGGCGGCGCCGGGCTGCTGCTCGGCCGGCCGCCGGACGAGCCGCTCGAAGACGTCGAGCCGCTCGTGGAGGAGGCGCTCGCCGCGGCCGCCGCAGCGGGCGTCAGCGGCCAGGCGGTGACGCCGTACGTCCTCGCGCATCTCCATCGCGAGAGCGGCGGGCGCACCGAGGCCGCGAACCGGGCACTCGTCGCGCAGAACGCGCGCCTCGCGGGCGAGGTCGCGGTCGCGCTCGCCTAGAGATCCCGCCGCGAGAAGAAGAGCACGCCGAGCGCGAGCGCCACCAGGAGATACGCCACCGACCAGAGGCGGATCCCCCAGCCGTGCACGTAGGCGCCGCCGAACGGCCCGAGCTGCAGCAGGAAGCCCGTGAGCCCACTCGTGTTGCTCGAGATCAGCCGCAAGCCGTCCTGGTAGAGCGCCTCGAACGGCAGCGCCCAGGCGGCGTCCCGCGAGGCGTGCTGGATCGTCGTCGAGTTCAACGCGTGGCCGATCGTCCCGAGCAGCCCGGCGGTGAGGCCCGCTCCGAAGAGCATGAAAACGGCGATCCCGTTCGCCGTCGAGGAGAGGACGATCGAGCCGAGGATCGAGAGCGCGATCACGATCACGACTCCCCCGGCGAGCTCGAGGCCCGGCGCGAGCGTCGACGGAGGCGTCCAGTGCCCGGTCTGGTCGATGATCGCCAGAGCGATCCCGTAGACCGCGAGCACGTAGACGATGCAGACGACGGCCGCTCCCAGGAACCGCGAGAGCAGCAGCGTCGCCCGGCCGACGGGGCGCACCACGAGCGGTTGAAGCAGGCCGCGCTCAGCGTCGCCCGAGACGACGCCGAGCGTGAGGAAGACCGCGAGGACGACGCCGAGGAAGAGGGTCGAGAACATCGCGAGCCCGAGCAGGAACGCACCGGCGAATGTGCGCGTGTCGACGTGGACATCCGCGGGCGGCGTGATCGTCGAGAGCCGCGTGAAGACGTAGTGGTTCGCGAGCCAGAAGAGGGCGAGGAAAGCCGCCGTGAGCACGATGACGACGGCGAACACCTTCCGCCGCACGGCCTCGCGGAAGCCGTAGCCCGCGATCGTGAGGACGGCGCTCACGAGACCTCGTCCCCCACCGCTTCGAGGTACGTGTCCTCGAGAGTCGACGTTAGGACCCGGACGCCGTAGACGCGCCTGCCCGCAGCGACGGCCTCGGCGACGAGGCGCGCCGCGTCCTCCCGGGTCGCACCCTCGACCGTGCGCGTACCCTCGTCGGTCTCGAGCTCGACCCCGCGCGGTCGCGACAGCTCGGCCGGCGAGCCGGCGGCTACGACCTCGCCGGCACGCAGGATCGCGACGCGGTCGCAGACGAGCTCGATCTCGGAGAGCAGATGCGAGTTGAGGAGAACCGAGACACCCTGCCCGCGGAGCTCCTCGAGCAGCACCCGGACGATGCGACGCCCCGCTGGGTCGAGCGCCGAGGTCGGCTCGTCTAGCACGAGGACGCGCGGGGTGCCGACGAGCGCCTGCGCGATCCCGAGACGCTGTTGCATCCCTTTGGACATGCCGTCGACGCGGCGGCCGCGCGCATCCGCGAGGGCGACGAGCGCGAGCAGGCGTCCCCGTTCGGCCGCGCCGCCGTCGGAGTGCGTCAGCCGCTGGTGAAGCGAGAGGACCTCGTCCGCCGTGTACCAACCGGGGAAGCGAAAGAGCTCGGCGAGGTAGCCGAGCTGAGCGAGGGCAGCCCGCGACCCGGCCCGCGCGCCGGCCACCTCGGCCTGTCCGCGCGTGGCGCGCACGAGGCCGACCGCGATCTTCACGAGGGTCGATTTCCCGGCGCCGTTCGGGCCGAGCAACCCGACGAGCTCGCCTTCCTCCACCGTGAGGTCGACACCCTTGAGCGCTTGAACGGGCCCGTAGCGCTTCTCGAGCGCGTGGACTGCGAGGGCGTGCGGCACGGTCGCGAGCGTACGCAACTACCCTCCTGCCATGCCGCGTGGCTACATGGAAGGCCCGGCGGCCGAGGAGGCCGAACGGCGGGCGGAGGAGGCGGCGCTCGGGAAGAACGAGGCGCCCGCACCCGAGCTGCAGGCCGCGGTCTTCGGCTCGACGGCGGACGATCCCGAGGCGCATTTTCTCGGCTGGCTCGGCGAGGTCGATCCCGACGAGCTGTTCGCGACCGGCGCCGCGTGGGGCGTCACCGTGCGCCGGATCGCGGCGACGGACTAGCTACTCGATCGTCGAGACGAACTCGTCGATCGAGAGCGCCGGCAGGGTCTGGATGCGCGTCGACCCACGTGCTCCGAGCGCGACCGAGACCTTGGCGATCGTCGCCGTGTCGGGCGCCTCGACCACGTTCACGAAGTCGAACTCCCCGAGGGTCGCCCACTGGTGGAGGACCTTCGCGCCGAGCTCCTCGACGTCGCGGTTGACCGCCTGGAGCCGGTCCGGGTTGCTCTGGATCGTCTGCACGCCTTGCTGGGAGAGCCGCGAGAGCAGGATGTAGATAGGCATGGCGGGAACCTACTCGACCCGTGCCGCCTGATCGACGTACAGCAGCGCGGCGCCGATGAAAAGGAGCGGCGAGACGACGACGCTCGCGAGGAAGAACGCGGTCGACACCGCAGCGCCGCCGAAGCCGCGCAGGATGAATGCGAGCACCGCCTGCGTCAGGAAGACGACGATCGCAAGCGTCGTGAGCGAGCCGAACGCATGGAGGAAGTCGGCGCGCGCGAGGCGCCAGGCGCGCGCGACGGCCTCGCGCACCGAGAGATCCTCCACGACGAGCACGGGGACGACCATGCCGATGGCCGCGAGCCATGCGAGGCCCGGCAGGACGAAGGCCAGGACGAGGAACGGCACCGGCGCGAAGACCAGCCAGCCGACGAGCCACGTCTCGACCAGCCGCCGCCTCGGCGGGCGCCGATCCAGCACAAGGACGCTCGCGCCGACGAAGCTCGCACTGAGCAGAGCTCCGAAGAGCGTCGGCGACAGCACGACCAAAGTCGCCCGCGAGACGTTCGCGCTGATGACCGCGAGCAGGGCGGGCGCGAGGCCGAGAGCCAGACACGCTCGGAAGTGCTCTCCGTAGAACCGGATCGACTCGGCGACGAGCTGGCCGATCGTGCGCTCCGCCGGCGGCAACGCGGCTGGGCGAGGCTGGGCCATCGGCGCGGAGGGTATCGTCGGCCCATGCCCTAGCACGTCGTGCACGAGCGGGATCTCGAGTGGGAGGAGCGGCCCGGCCACGAGGGGCAGACGCCCCGGCAGGCCGCGCCGGTGACCGAGCCCGCGCAGATGACCGAGTCGCGGGCGCGAATGTGGCGCTACCCGGCGCACACGCGTGGGCGCCGCCACCGCGACCCGGATCAGGAAGAGGTCTTCGTCCCTCTGCGCGGCACGCTGACCATGCTGCTCGGCGAGCCCTGGAAGCGGGTGGGACGTCGAGCCGGGCGGAGTCGTCGTCGTTCACTCCGGCACGCCGCTCCAGCCTCGGAACGAGTCCGGCGAGGAGATCCTCTTCCTCGCGTACGGCGCGCCGACGCGCCACGGCAACGCCGAGTTCCTAGAGGACGTCGAGTCGCTCTAGCGCCGCGGCGAGCGCCGCGAGGGCGTCGTCGAAGCGCCAGCGCGTCCGGTCCGCTTCGTCGGGCGAGTTGGAGACCGCGCGCAGCTCGACTGCAGGGACACCGGCCAGCTCGCAGGCGCGGAGTACGCCGAAGCCCTCCATCGCCTCGACGTCGAAGCCGGTTCCCGCTCCGACCTTGCCGCAAGTCGCGATCGGCAGGACATGCGCTTCGGGGAGAGCCGCGTGCGCGCGCTCGAGCAGCGCCACATCGGGCCGGGCTCGCTCGACGCGCGGCAGCCTCGACGCCGGATCGATCACGTCGCAGTAGACGGCCTCGCTCCCGAGCACGAGCGCCGGCGGCTCGAGCGTCCGCGACCCGGCGAGCCCGATGTGGACGACCGACCCCGGCCTGCGCTCCTCGAGCGCCCGCGCAGTCTGCAGCGCCGCCTCGACCGGCCCGATCCCGCAGCAGAACGTGTCCAGGCGATCGAGGAGCGCAAGCTCGCGCTCGGTGGCGGCGACGACGAGCATGGCGCGCACCCTAGATCGTGAGAGGATCGCGGCATGAGAGCACAGGTGCTCGTCGAGGACGAGGATGCGCTGCCGCGCGCCTTCGCTGCCGTCGGCGAGCGCTGCGCAGCCGACCCGGACCGGCACCGCCCGGCGCCGGCGTGGAGCGCCTCCTTCGAGATCTACGCCGAGAGCTAGACCGCGACCGCGGCGCCGGCCCGTTCGAAGCGGATCTCGCCGTCCTCGGCGTCCACCCGGATCGTGTCGCCGTCGGCGAAGTCGCCTTCGAGCAGGCGCAGCGCGAGCGGGTTCTCGACCAGGCGCTGGATCGCGCGCTTGAGCGGCCGCGCACCGAACGCGGGATCCCACCCGGCCTCGGCGAGCGTCTCCTTCGCGGCGTCGGTCAGGTCGAGCTCGAGCCGGCGCTCGGCGAGCCTCTCCCGCAGGCGTGCGAGCTGCAGCTCGACGATGTCGGCGATCTGCTCCTTCGAGAGCGGCGTGAACTCGATCACCTCGTCGATCCGGTTCAAGAACTCCGGCCGGAAGACGTCGCGCAGCGCGTCGGCCGAGCGGACGTTCGAGGTCATGATCAACACCGTGTTGCGGAAGTCGACGGTGCGGCCCTGCCCGTCGGTGAGGCGGCCGTCGTCGAGCACCTGCAGGAGCACGTCGAAGACCTCGGCGTGCGCCTTCTCGATCTCGTCGAGCAGGATCACGCTGTACGGGCGGCGCCGCACCGCCTCGGTGAGCTGGCCTCCCTCGTCGTAGCCGACGTAGCCGGGCGGGGCGCCGATGAGCCGCGCGACCGTGTGCCGCTCCTGGTACTCGCTCATGTCGAGCCGGACCAGCGCGTGCTCGTCGTCGAACATGAACTCGGCGAGAGCACGCGCGAGCTCGGTCTTGCCGACGCCGGTCGGGCCGAGGAAGACGAAGCTGCCGATCGGCCGGTTCGGGTCCTGCAGCCCGGTGCGCGCACGCCGGAGCGCGTTCGCGACCGCCTCGACAGCCTCCTCCTGGCCCACCACGCGCTTGTGCAAGCGGTTCTCCATCTGGACGAGCTTCTCGGTCTCGCCCTCGAGCAGGCGATCGACGGGGATGCCCGTCCAGCGGCCGACGACCGCGGCGACGTCGTCCTCGTCGACCTCTTCCTTGACCATCGCGTCGGCCTGCTGCGAGTCGCGCTCCTCGAGCTCCTTCTCGAGCGCAGGCAGGTCGCCGTAGCGGATCTCTGCGACGCGCTGGAGGTTGCCCTCCCGCTCCGCGCGCTCGGCTTCCATTCGCAGCGAGTCGATCCGCTGCGTGATCTCGCCGATGCGGTCGAGCGCCTCCTTCTCGCGTGCCCAGCGCGCGGCGAGCCCGTCGCGGCGCTCCTTCGCCTCGGCGAGCTCGGCCTCGAGCGGCGACCGCACGTCCTTGGCTTCGCCGCCCATCGCCGCCAGCTCGATCTCGAGCTGCATGACGCGGCGATTCGCCTCGTCGAGCTCGACGGGCGACGACTCGATCTCCATCTTCAGCCGGGATGCCGCCTCGTCGACGAGGTCGATCGCCATGTCCGGCAGCTGCCGGTCGGCGATGTAGCGCTCGGAGAGAACGGCCGCGGCAACGAGGGCCGCGTCGCGGATCCGGACCTTGTGGTGCGCTTCGTAGCGCTCCTTCAGACCGCGGAGGATCGCGATCGTGTCGGAGACAGACGGCTCGCCGACGTAGACAGGCTGGAAGCGCCGCTCGAGCGCAGCGTCCTTCTCGATGTGCTTGCGGTACTCGTCGAGCGTCGTCGCGCCGACGCAGCGGAGCTCGCCGCGCGCGAGCATCGGCTTGAGCATGTTCGCGGCGTCGACGGCTCCCTCCGCGGCGCCTGCACCCACGATCGTGTGCAGCTCGTCGATGAAGACGATGATCTCGCCGGCGGCATTCGTGATCTCCTCGAGCACCGCCTTGAGCCGCTCCTCGAACTCGCCGCGGTACTTCGAGCCGGCGAGCAGGCCGCCGATGTCGAGCGCCCAGACTCGCTTCCCCTTCAGCGACTCGGGGACGTCGCGGGCGACGATCCGCTGCGCGAGCCCTTCGACGATCGCCGTCTTGCCGACTCCCGGCTCGCCGATCAGGACCGGGTTGTTCTTCGTGCGGCGCGAGAGCACCTGGATGACGCGGCGGATCTCCTCGTCGCGGCCGATGACGGGGTCGAGCTTCCCGCTCTCCGCTGCCTCGGTGAGGTCGCGGCCGAACTTCGACAGCGCCTGGTACGTGCCCTCGGGGTCCTGCGACGTGACGCGGCGGCCGGCGGTGACCTGGGCGATCTTCGCGAGGAGCTCGTCGCGCGGCACGACGTCGAGCGCGAGCAGCAGGTGCTGCGCCGCTACGTAGTCGTCCTCGAGCTTCTTCGCCTCGTCGACGGCGCGGTCGAGCACCTTCGAGAACGCGGAGGAGACGCCCGGCTGCTGCTGGGAGCCCTCGATGCGAGGCTTCTGCGCCAGTGCCGCCTCGGCCTCCGCGCGCAGCGCTTGCGCGTCGGGCACGAGCTCGCGCGGCAGCTCCTGGTCGAGGAGCGCGAGCAGCAGATGCTCGGGATAGAGCTCCGGGTTGCCGCTGCGGCGCGCGAGTTCCTGGGCAGCAGCGACCGCCTCCTGAGCCTTGATCGTGAGTCGGTTGAAGTCCATCCGTTACTGCCTCGCTCTGTTGGCCTTTAGATCCGGAAGCCGCTCGTCGCGGACGAGCACGAGGTCGCGGCGGTATTGCTTGTGCACGTTGTGCACCTCGCGGCGCAACTGCTGCTGCAGGCGCTCGACTTGCAAGTGCGCCTTGCGCAGCTCGTCCTCGAGCCGCAGCACGAGCTCGACGCCCGCCAGGTTGAGCCCGAGCTCCGTCGTCAGCCGCTGCACGATCCGCAGCCGCTCGACGTCCGCCTCGGAGTAGAGCCGTGTGCCGCCGGGCGTCCGCTGCGGCCGTACGAGCCCCTTGGTCTCGTACATCCGCAGCGTCTGCGGGTGCATGCCGACGAGCTCGGCGGCGACGGAGATCATGTAGATCGGACGGTCCGACGTCTCCATCAGATGTGCCTCCGCCGGTACAGGATCGTGCCGCCGACGATCGCGGCGATCAGGAGGATCCCGATCCAGCCGCCGATCCGCAGCGCGGTGCTGACGCCGTTCCAGACGAACAGCCAGATGAAGACCTTGCCGAGGATGCCGGCCTTCGCCAGTCCGATCCCGCCCGCAGCGATGCCGCCTCCCGCCGTCTTCATAAGGCCGGTGCGGTCCGAGCGCTCCTCGGCCGTCTGGGGCTCGGGCGCCTCGCGCGGTCCTTCCTTGAGGAGGTCGTCGTCCATCAGCCCGCCGCCTTCCCGAGCTCCTCGAGGAGCTCGCGTTCCTTCTTGTTCACGCGTTTCGGCACCTGGATGCGGACGCGCGCGAGCACGTCGCCCTGACCGGAGCCGTTGAGCCTCGGCGCGCCGCGGCCCTTGATCCGCAGCAGCTTGCCGTCCTCGGAGCCGGCCGGGATCCTGAGCGAGACGGAGCCTTCCGGCGTCGCGACGTCGACCTTGCCGCCGAGAGTGGCGGTCGGGAAGGAGACGGGCACCTGCACGATCAGATCGTCGCCGCGGCGCTCGTAGATCGGCGACGGCTCGACTCGCGTCACCACGATCAGGTCGCCGTTCGGGCCGCCGTTCTGGCCGGCCTCGCCCTTGCCCTTGAGCCGGATCTTCGTTCCATCCTTGACGCCGGGCTTGATCTTGACGGTGAACGTCCGCCGCCGCCGCTCGCGACCGGAGCCGTGGCATTTCGAGCACGGCTGCTCGATCACGGTGCCGTTGCCGCGGCAGCGCGGGCACGGCTGCGAGAGCGCGAACAGGCCCTGCGACTCGGAGACGACGCCCCGGCCGTGACACTCCGGGCAGATGACCGGCGCCGTGCCGGGCTCCGCGCCCGTGCCACCGCACTGCGAGCAGGCGACCGTGAGCTCGACGGGAACCTTCGCCTCGGCGCCGCGCAGCGAATCTTCGAACGACAGCCGCACCTCCGTCTCGACGTCGGAGCCACGCAGCGGCTGCGGACGGCCGCGACGGCCGCCCCCTCGGGTCGCACCACCGCCGAAGTTCCCGAAGATCCCTCCGAGGATGTCGCCGAGGTCGCCGAGATCCCCGAAGTCGACGTTCACGCCGCCCGGCCCGGGAGCGCCACGCCCGTTCGTCGAGCCGAAGCGGTCGTACGCCTTGCGCTTCTCGTCGTCGGAGAGGACGTCGTACGCGGTCTGCACCTGCTTGAAGCGCTCCTCCGCGGCCTTGTCGCCCTGGTTCGTGTCCGGGTGGTACTGGCGGGCGAGCTTGCGGTACGCCTTCTTGATCTCGTCGGCCGAGGCGCCCTTCTTCACGCCGAGCGTGTCGTAGAGCGACTCAGGCATCGGTCTCCTGCGGCGCCGCAACCACGACCCGCGCCGGCCTGACGACCCGGTCGCCGAGCTTGTAGCCCTTCTGCACGACGTCGAGCACCGAGCCCTCCTCCGCCTCCGACGGCTGGGAGAGCAGCGCCTCATGCACGTGCGGGTCGAACTTCCCGTCCGTCTCGATCGGCGCCACGCCGTGCCGTGCCAGCAGGCCGGCCAGCGCGCGGTGGACGAGCCGGACTCCGTCCTCGAGCTGCGCCTCCTCGTGCTGCTCGGCGGCGGAGAGAGCCCGCTCGAGGTCGTCGAGGATCGGGATGAGCTCGGCGATCAGCCGCTCGTTCGCGTGCTGGACGTATTCCTGCCGCTCGCGCGCCGCCCGCTTCTTGAAGTTCTCGAAGTCCGCAGCGAGCCGCAGCAGCCGGTCGTCTTCCGGCTGCTGCGGCTCCTCCGCCTGCTCTTCCTGCTGTACCTGCTCCTCGTTCACGAGGTGGGCGCTTCCTCGTCGACGACCTCGTACTCGCCCTCCTCGACGACCTCGTCGTCAGAGGAGGCAGTCGCGTCGCCGTTGCCGCTGCCGGAGGCCTGCGCCTGCTGCGCCGCCTCGGCGTAGAGCACCTCGGCGAGCTTGTGCGAGGACTCCTGCAACGCGTTCATCTTCGCCTGGATCTCGGCGAGGTCGTCGCCCTCGAGCGCCTGCCGCAGCTCCATGACCCGGCCCTCGATCGTCGAGGCCTCGGACTCGTCGAGCTTGTCGCGGTGCTCCTTGAGCGAGCGCTCGGTCTGGTACGCGAGCGTCTCGGCGAGGTTCTTCGTGTCCGCGGCCTCGCGGAGCTTGTGCGCCTCGTCGGCGTGCGACTCCGCGTTGCGGATCATCTCCTGCACCTCGTCCTCGCTGAGACCGGAACCGCCCTGGATCTGGATCTGCTGGACGTTGCCGGTGCCCATGTCCTTTGCGGACACGTTGATGATCCCGTTCGCGTCGATGTCGAACGTGACCTCGATCTGCGGCAGGCCACGGGGCGCCGGCGGGATCCCGACGAGCTGGAACTTGCCCAGCGTCTTGTTGTACGTGGCCATCTCGGACTCGCCCTGGAGGACGTGCACCTCGACCGAGGGCTGGTTGTCCTCCGCGGTCGTGAAGACCTCGGACTTCTTGGTCGGGATCGTCGTGTTGCGCTCGATCAGCTTCGTCATCACGCCGCCTTT
>JAICJI010000025.1 GCA_025928515.1 Thermoleophilia bacterium | reverse complement strand
GCTCGAAGCACGACGTCGAGTCGTCGGAGCTGCTCGCGGACGTCATGCCGGAGGATCTCCTCAACTTCGGCCTGATCCCCGAGTTCATCGGCCGCCTCCCGGTCATCTCTGTCGTGCATCAGCTGCGGCGCGAGGATCTCGTCCAGATCCTCGAGGAACCGAAGAACGCGCTCATCAAGCAGTACCAGCGCTTCTTCGGCTACGACGGGATCGAGCTCGTCTTCACCGAGGACGCGATGTGGGAGATCGCCGACAAGGCGCTCGAGCGGGAGACAGGCGCTCGCGGTCTTCGCTCGATCATCGAGGGCGCGCTGCTCGACGTGATGTTCGAGCTGCCGTCGCGTCGCGACGTGACGAAGTGTGTGATCACGAAGGAGACGATCGCGCAGGGCATCCGCCCGACTCTCGTCACGAGCGCCGGCGCGGCCGGCGACGAGCCCGAAGAACCCGTCGAAAAGACGGCTTAGTACCCTTCCCGGGATGAAGACGATCGCCGCGATCGTCGGAGCTCTCTTGCTGGCCGCAGCCGTCTACACGGCTCAGGCCGGCGCAGGCTCGAGTGGAGGCGTTTGCGCGGTCTACCACCCCCAGGTCCCGTCGGCCTCTCACTTCTCGAAGACGATCGACAATCCGTACTTCCCGCTGCCGGTCGGGCGGACGTTCCTCTACCGGGGCGCCGAGAACGGGAAGAGGGAGATCGACCGGATGCACGTCACCGCTCGGACCAAGACCATCGCGGGCATCGCTGCGACGGTGGTGAGCGACAACGTCTACGAGCCGCCCCCGAAGCTCCTGGAAAAGACGTTCGACTACTACGCGCAGGACGACCGCGGCAACGTCTGGTACCTCGGCGAGGACACGAAGGAGCTCCTCCGCGGCGGCAAGGTCGACAGATCGGGCTCGTGGCTCACCGGTCGCGACGGCGCGAAGCCGGGCCTGATCATGGAAGCCCATCCGCGCGTGCCCGACTCCTATCGCCAGGAGTGTCTCTCTGGCGCAGCGGAGGACCTGGCCTGGGTGGTGGGGCGAGGCGGCTCGAAGCACCTGCTGCGGACGCTGGAGTTCTCTCCGCTCGAGCCTTCGATCGTCGAGCGGAAGGTCTACAAGCCGCGAGTCGGAGTCGTTTCCGAGCAGCAGCTTTCGGGCGGACATGAGACGCTCTCGCTCATGCGGGTGACTGGATGAGCGCGATTGAAGCCGGTGCCGCTTTCGGGCCGTCGTCGTGGATCGACATGCCGCAGGAGAAGATCCAGGCGTTTGCGGACGCGACCGGCGACTACCAGTTCATCCACGTCGACCCCGAGCGGGCGGCGCAGACGCCCTTCGGCGGCACGATCGCACACGGCTACCTGACGCTCTCGCTGCTGCCGGTCATGTCCTACGAGGTCGTGCCGCACGAGGAGGGCGACGGGATGGCGCTCAACTACGGGCTCAACCGCGTCCGCTTCCCGGCGCCGGTGCCGAACGGCTCGCGGGTTCGCGGCTCCTTCCACGTCGACACCGTCGAGGAGCAGGACGGGGGCCGCCAGGTCACGATGACGGCGACCGTGGAGCGCGACGGTGGTGACAAACCCGTGTGCGTCGCCGAGGTCGTTTTCCGCTACTACCAGCTCTAGCCTGGATCCCAAACAGGGTTGCTGTCCGCACCAATAGGTGTAATCTCGCGCGCTCGCGGTATATTTGGGATCCGAAATGCGAACAGGAGGGGAGATGCACGAGGAAGTGGCTCAGGGATTCCAGGCGCAATGGGAGACGGACGAGCGCTGGAGCGGCATTGAGCGGACATACGGCGCAGAGGACGTGATCCGACTGCGCGGCTCCGTCGTCGAGGAGCACACGCTGGCCCGCCTCGGAGCAGAGCGACTCTGGCACCTGATCCAGAGCGAAGAGCCTGTTCGCGCGCTCGGCGCCCTCACCGGGGGGCAGGCCGTCCAGATGGTGCGCGCCGGATTGCAGGCGATCTACCTCTCCGGCTGGCAGGTGGCCGCGGACGCGAACCTGGCGGGCGCGACGTACCCCGACCAGAGCCTCTATCCGGCGAACAGCGCGCCGGCGCTCGTCCGCCGCCTCAACAACGCACTCCTCCGCGCCGACCAGATCGACTGGGCCGAGGGACGGAACGGCACGCACTGGCTCGCGCCCATCCTCGCCGACGCCGAGGCGGGCTTCGGCGGGCCGCTCAACGCCTACGAGTTGATGCGCGCCATGATCGAGGCGGGCGCGGCGGGCGTCCACTACGAGGACCAGCTCGCCTCGGAGAAGAAGTGCGGCCACCTCGGTGGCAAGGTGCTCGTCCCGACTCAGCAGTTCGTCCGCACGCTCAACGCGGCCCGGCTGGCTGCCGACGTTTGCGGCGTCCCGACCGTTCTCGTCGCCCGCACCGACGCGCTCTCGGCCGCCCTGCTCACGAGCGACGTCGACGAGTACGACCGCGAGTTCGTCACCGGCGAGCGAACGGCGGAAGGCTTCTACCGCATCCGCTGCGGCATCGAGGCGGCGATTTCGCGCGGGCTCGCGTACGCGCCGTACGCCGACCTCGTCTGGTTCGAGACCTCGACCCCGGATCTCGGGGAGGCGAGGGAGTTCGCCGAAGCGATCCACGAGCGTTTTCCCGGCAAGCCGCTCGCGTACAACTGCTCGCCCTCGTTCAACTGGCGCACGCACCTCGACGAAGACGAGATCGCGTCGTTCCAGGACACCCTCGGCGCCTGGGGCTACCGCTTCCTCTTCATCACGCTCGCGGGCTTCCATTCCCTCAACGCGGCGATGTTCGAGCTCGCCCGCGGCTATGCCGAGGAGCAGATGCCGGCGTACGTCCGGCTGCAGCAGCGCGAGTTCGAGCTCGAGGAGCTCGGCTACACGGCGACCCGGCACCAGCACGAGGTCGGCGCCGGCTACTTCGATCTCGTCACGCAAGCGGTCGCGCCCGACAGCGAGACGCTCGCGTTACGGGGTTCGACGGAGGAGGCGCAATTCACGAAGGAGCCGGCGTGAGCACCTTGGCGGACGTCGAGATCCTCGCGCGCGCCGACGAGGACGTGCTCACCCGTGACGCCCTTGCTCTTGTCGCGCGCCTGCACCGGGAGTTCGAGCCGCGCCGCCGCGAGCTGCTCGAGCTGCGGCGACGGCGGCAGGCCGAGCTCGACGGCGGCGCGCTGCCGCGCTTCCTGTCCGAGACGAAGGGCGTCCGCGACCGGGAGTGGCGCGTGGCCGAGGCGCCCCCGGATCTTCGCGACCGCCGCTGCGAGATCACCGGCCCGGTCGACCGGAAGATGATGATCAACGCGCTCAACTCGGGCGCCCGCGTCTTCATGGCCGACTACGAGGACGCGTGCTCGCCCACGTGGGAGAACGTCGTCGAGGGACAGCGCAACGTCGCCGACGCCGTTCGTCGCGAGATCTCCATCGAAACCCCGGACAAGATCTACCGGCTCGACGACGAGATCGCCACGCTTCTGATCCGACCGCGCGGCTGGCATCTCCGCGAACGCCATGCCCTGGTCGACGGTGAGCCGGTCTCCGCTTCCCTGTTCGACTTCGGCGTGCACATGGCGCGCAACGCACGAGAACAGCTCGAGCGCAGCAGCGGGCCGTACTTCTACCTCCCGAAGCTCGAGTCGCACCTCGAGGCGCGCCTCTGGGCCGACGCGTTCGCGCTGGCCGAGGACGAGCTCGGGCTTCCGCCGGCGACGATCCGGTGCACGGTCCTGATCGAGACGATCCTCGCGGCGTTCGAGATGGAGGAGATCCTCTACGAGCTGCGTGAGTGGGGCTGCGCGCTCAATGCCGGGCGGTGGGACTACATCTTCAGCGCGATCAAGAAGTTCCGCACGCGAGACTGGGTGCTGCCGGATCGTGCGCAGGTGACGATGACCGTGCCGTTCATGCACGCGTACACGGAGCTGCTCGTCCGCTCGTGCCACGCCCGCGGCGCGCACGCGATCGGCGGAATGGCGGCCTTCATCCCGTCTCGCAAGGATCCGGAGGCGAACGAGATCGCACTCGGCAAGGTGCGCGAGGACAAGGAGCGCGAGTCCGGCAATGGGTTCGACGGCAGCTGGGTCGCGCATCCGGACCTCGTGCCGGTCTGCACCGAGGTCTTCGGCGACGCGCTCGGGGACCACCCGAACCAGCTCGAACGCCTGCGCGAGGAGGTCGAGCCCGACCAAGCCGCGCTTCTCTCCATCCCGGACACGCCGGGCGAGATCACCGACGCCGGCGTGCGGACGAACGTCTCCGTCGGCGTCCGCTATCTCGATGCGTGGCTGCACGGCGTCGGAGCGGCGGCGATCGACAACCTGATGGAGGACGCCGCCACGGCCGAGATCAGTCGGTCGCAGATCTGGCAGTGGGTGCACTGCGGCCGCGTCGACGAGAAGCTCGTTCGCCACGAGATCGAGCTCGTCGACTCGGGCGACGAGGCGAAAGAGCTCTTCGCCGCGGTCGCGCTCTCGGAGGAGCTCGAGGACTTCCTCACCCTGCCCGCCTACGAACACCTCGTATGAAAGGAGGAACGGCATGACCGAGACGATCAGCAGGACCTCGGAGCGGTTCGAAGAGGGCGAGATGCTCGGGCCGGACGATCCGCCGGCCGCCGAGCTCGCCGAATGCACATGCCCGGACTTCTGCGAGCGCGACCACGACAACGAGTAGCGCCGTGCTGCTCGGCAGCTATGGCCCGACTGAGGCCGCATAAACTCGGTGCATGAGCCTCGACTCCACCAAGGCAGACGACATCGCGCTCGTGATCGAGGAGGCGATCGTCTCGGGCGAGCTCGAGCCCGGGACCGTGCTTCGCCAGGAGCACCTCTCCGAGCAGTTCAACGTCTCGCGCACGCCGGTCAGAGAGGCTCTGAGGCGTCTGGCCGCCCTCGGGCTCGTCTCCTTCGTCCCGAACCGCGGCGTCCGCGTGCGCACGATCTCGCGGGAGGAGCTCCACGAGGCGTTCATGGTGCGTGCCGAGCTCGAGGCGCTCGCCACCGAGGTCGCGGCGACGAAGATCACTCCCGAGGATCTCGCCGAGCTCGAGGAGGTCGAGCGGCGATTCGCGCAGATCTCGAAGGATCTTCGCGCCCGCGAGCCCGGCGAGGCGCGCCGCTCGCTGATGGCCGAGTGGGTGCGCGCGAACCACGCCTTCCACGACGTCATCTATCGCGTCGCCGACCTGCCGTTCGTCGAGCAGCTCGCGAAGAGCGCGCGGCGTTCCTTCTCGGGCCCCGCAGTCTGGGCCCCGGGGGACCACTCGATCGACGGTCTCTACGCACGGAACGCCGAGCAGCATCGCGCGATCCGCCAGGCTCTCGCGGCCGGCAGCGGCGAGGGCGCACGGGCGCTCGCGCGCGACCACGTCCTCTCGTCGTTCGAGCTCCTCGAGGCAATCCTCGAGCAGGTCGGCGGAACCTGGCCACAGCCGAAGCGCGCGCCCGCTAAGGTGCGCTCATAGTCGCTGCCTGACCACATTTCGCGCATGGATCCGCTCTACAGACCGCAGGGCGTCGAGGAGCGCTGGCAGCAGACCTGGGAAGGCGAGGGTCTCTATGCGGCCGACCCGGATCCGGACCGCGAGAGCTGGGTCTATGCGTTCCCCCCGCCGAACGTCACCGGCAACCTGCACCTCGGCCATGCCCTGCAGGTCTCGCTCGGCGACGTCCTCGCGCGGCTGAAGCGGATGCAGGGACTGAACGTCCTCGTCCAGGCCGGCTACGACCATGCCGGGATCTCGACGCAGAACGCAGTCGAGAAGTTCCTCGAGAGCGAAGGCTCCAGCCGGCGCGCGCTCGGGCGCGAGGCGTTTGTCGAGCGCGTGTGGGAGTGGCTGCACGAGTACGGCGGCAACATCGTCCACCAGTTCCGGCGCATGGGCGCCTCGATGGACTACCGGCGGATCCGCTTCACGATGGACGACGCCTACGTCCGCTCGGTGACGCGCTGGTTCGTCCATCTCTACGAGCGAGGCTGGATCTATCGCGCGAACCGGATCATCAACTGGTGCCCGTACCACGAGACATCGCTGTCCGACCTCGAGCTCGAGGACGTCGACATGGACGACACGCTCACGACGATCCGCTACCCGCTCGCCGACGGTTCCGGCCACATCGCGATCGCGACGGTTCGGCCGGCGACGATCCTCGCCGACGTCGCAGTCGCGGTTCATCCGGAGGACGAGCGCTACCGCGATCTCGTCGGCAAGGAGGTCGTCGTCCCCTTCGTCGAGCGCCGGGTGCCGGTGATCGCCGACGAGCGCGTCGAGAGGGAATTCGGCACCGGTGCGCTCAAGGTGACGCCCGGCCACGATCCGCTCGACTTCGAGATCGGCCGCGACCACGGCCTCCCGGAGCTCACCGTGATCGGCCCGGACGGGTTGATGAACGACGCGGCGGGCGAGCTGGCAGGGCTGACGCAGGACGAGGCCGCGCAGCGGATCCTCGACTGGGCGCGCGAGCGCGACCTGCTGGAGAAGCGCGAGCACTATCGGCATTCGGTGCCGACCTGCGAGCGCTGCCACAGCCGGATCGAGCCCATGATCTCCCTGCAGTGGTGGTGCAGCATGGAGGGGCTGAAGGAGCCGGCCCTGGCGGCGTTGCGCGAGCGTCGCGTCGTCTACCACCCGGAATCCCAGCACCGCTTCGCGATCTCGTCGCTCGAGGATGCGCCCGACTGGAACATCTCCCGGCAGATCTGGTGGGGTCACCAGCTTCCGCTCTGGTACTGCGGCGACGGGCACGTGACCGTGGCCGAGACGGAGCCGGAGGCCTGCGCCGAGTGCGGCTCCGGCGATCTGCGCCGCGACACCGACGTCCTCGACACGTGGTTCTCGTCCGCGCTGTGGCCGTTCGCGACCCTCGGCTGGCCCGACGAGACGCCCGACCTCGCCGCGTTCTATCCCGGCGACTTGCAGACGACCGCCCGCGAGATCATCCGTCTCTGGGAGAACCGGATGATCTTCGCCGGGCTCGAGCTCTTCGGCGAGGTTCCGTTCCGCGAGGTGATCATCCATTCGACCCTGCTCGCCCCGGACGGACGGCGGATGTCGAAGTCGCTCGGGACCGGCATCGACCCGCTGGAGCTCATCGACGAGCACGGCGCCGACGCGACCCGGTACGGGCTGCTGAAGATGTCCTCGACGCAGGACGTCCGCTTCAACGGCCAGCAGATCGAGGAGGGACGGAAGCTTGCAAACAAGCTCTGGAACGCGAGCCGGCTGTTGCTGCTCGCCGGCCCGGTGGAGCCGGCCGCGAAGCCGTCGTCGGTCGAGGAGTACTGGATCCTCGCGCGCATCGACGCGACCCGGGCCGAGCTCGAAGCCGACCTCGCCGCGTTCGACTTCGCTCACGCGGTCGAACGGCTCTATCACCTCACCTTCGACGATTTCTGCGACTGGTACCTCGAGTCGATCAAGCCGCGGCTCGACGAGGAAGGCGTACGCGCCACGGCGTTCGCGGCGCTCGAGCGGCTCCTCAAGCTCCTCCATCCGGTGATGCCGCACGTGACCGAGGAGATCTGGACGAACCTTCCTTCGCGGGTGACGCGGCTGATCGTCGCGCCGTGGCCCGATCCCGAGACGTGGGAAGGCGAGCTCGAGACGATCGAGAGCGCCCAGACCGCGGCTCGCATCTACCGGCGAAGCGGCGTTCGGATCAAGCTGGCGAGCGACTCGGCTCGGATCTTCGAGGCAGTGGTGCGCCCGACGGAGGACGGCCAGGGCGACGTCGACGCCGAGCGCGCGCGCGTCGAGGAGGAGATCGAGCGCGCCGAGCGGATGCTCGCGAACGAGAAGTTCGTCGCGAACGCCGACCCCGCGGCCGTCCAGGGCGAGCGCGAGAAGCTCGCGCAATACCTTGCAGAGCGCGACGCGCTGGGTTGAGTCGCTCAGCCCGTGGCCCTCCGACGGCTTCGGGATCGAGCGGATGCAGGAGCTGCTGCGTGAGCTCGGGGAGCCGCAGGCACGGTTCCCGGCGATCCACGTCGTCGGCACGAACGGCAAGTCGACGACGACGCGGCTGACGGAGGCGCTCCTCCTCGACGCGGGCCTCTCGGTCGGCGCCTATCTCTCGCCGCACGTGGGCGGCTGGAGCGAGCGAATCCGCGTCGGCGGCGAGGAGGTCGACTTCGAGTCGGCGCTCGCGGCCGTGCGTCCCGCGGCCGAGAAGCTCAGCGCCACGCAGTTCGAGGCGCTCACGGCCGCTGCGCTCGTCGCGTTCGCCGAGGCCCAGGTCGACGCCGCCGTCGTCGAGGCCGGGCTTGGTGGTCGCCACGACGCGACGAACGTCCTCCGCACGCGAGTTGTCGTCCTCACGAGTGTCGCGCTCGACCACATGGACGTGCTGGGCGACACGCGTGAGGCGATCGCGGCCGAGAAGCTCGCGGTCGTTCAGCCCGGCTGCACCGTCGTCCTCGCGGAGGACGAGTGGCGCGAGTTCGCGGAGGAGAACGGCGCCGCCGACGTCGTCGTCACCGCCCGCAGCAACCTCGCTCTCGCGGTCGCTGCCGCGGAGTCGTTCCTCGGCAAGCCGGTCGACCCGCACGCCGCCGACACGGTCGCTCTGCCGGGGCGGTTCGAGCGTCGCGGTGAGAGCCCACTCGAGATCTGGGACGGAGCCCACAACCTCGCAGGCGTCGGGTGGCTGCTGCCACGGCTCCCTCCGGCGCCGCCGGGCGGCTGGACGATCGTCTGCTCGATCCTTCGCGACAAGCGGCCGGGGATGATGCTCGAAGCGCTCTCCGTGCTCGGCTCGACGCTCGTCGCGACGGAGAGCAGCAGCGGACGCGCGCTTCCCGCGGACGAGCTCGCCGCGCTCGCCTCAGCCCACTTCGAGCGGGTGGAAACCGTGCCCGAACCGGCTGCCGCTCGCGCCCGGGCGCTCGAGCTCGCCGGCACCGACGGAGCCCTGCTCGTCACGGGCTCCCTGTACCTTCTGGCGGAGCTATGAGTGGGCGTCAGAAGCTCTCGGTGTTCGCACTTGCGTTCGTCGTTCTGGTCGCCGCGATCGGTTCTGCCTTTGCTACGGGCTGGCTGATCGGCAGGATGCTGTTGTGACACTCGCCGGTTTCCTCAGCTCGGGCGCGCAGCACGCGATCCTCAACGGTCTCGCGTTCTTCGCGTTCGTGGTCTGGCTCTCGCTCGGCTACTGGACGTACAAGGACGCGCGGCGGCGGATCGAGGACCCGATGCTCATCGCTGTCGCGACGCTGATCGCGGTCGTGATCCCGTTCCTCGGGCCGTTCGTCTACATGCTCTTCCGCCCGCCGGAGTACCTCGAGGACGTGCGCGAGCGCGAGCTCGAGATCAAGGCGATCGAGGATCGGATCGCGGCGGCCGACGTCCGCTGCCCGGTCTGCCATGCGGAGGTCGACGCGGGCTATCTCGTCTGTCCCGTCTGCACCACGAAGCTGAAGCAGGCGTGCGTGAGCTGCGGCTCGCCGCTCGAGCCGATCTGGCAGGTCTGTCCGTACTGCGAGACGCCGATCGAGCCTGCGTTGCCGGGAGCGCCACCGGCGCTCGGCACGCGGCGAGCGCGACGCACGAGCAGCCGCTGACATGGCCGTGGAGCGCAGCCTCATCCTGATCAAGCCGGACGCTGTGCAGCGCCGGCTGGCCGGCGAGATCCTCTGCCGGATCGAGGCGCGTGGCTTCGAGATCCGCGAGGGAAGGCTCGTCACCGCCAGCCGCGAGCTCGGCGAGGAGCACTACGCCGAGCACAAGGAGAAGCCGTTCTTCGGCGAGCTCGTCGCGTTCATCACCTCCGGCCCCACCTGGGCGCTCGTCGTCGAGGGCGAAGGAGCGATCGCGACGATGCGTGCGACGATCGGCGCGACCGATCCCGCGAACGCTGCGCCGGGGACGATCCGAGGCGACCTCGCCTCCTCGATGCCGGACAACCTCGTGCACGGGTCCGACTCGCCCGAGTCGGCCGAGCGCGAGATCGCACTCTGGTTCGGATGACACACCCGAACGTCGAGGACTGGACGCGCGCGAACGCGGAGTACACCGACGCGCGTGCGGAAGAGTCGTGGGCGGCGGACGAGATCACGTGGGGGGTCATGCAGGTTCGCGAGGCGGAGCTGCTGGCGCTCCCCGACCTGGCCGGCAAGGACGTGGTCGAGCTCGGCTGCGGCACCGCGTATTTCGGTGCCTGGCTGAAGAAGGCCGGCGCGGGACGCGTCGTCGGGGTCGATCCCACGCCTGCGCAGCTCGCGACCGCGCGGCGTTGCAACGAGAAGTTCGGCCTGGGTCTCGAGCTCGTCGAGGCATTCGGGGAGGACGTGCCTCTGCCGGACCGCTCATTCGACCTCGTCGTCTCGGAGTACGGCGCCTCGATCTGGGCCGACCCGTACAAATGGATTCCCGAGGTGGCGCGGCTCCTGCGACCGGGCGGCGAGCTCGTCTTCCTCTGCAACTCGACGCTCTCGATCATCTGCTCGCCCGACGAAGACGTGCCGACGACCGAGACCCTGCAGCGGCCTCAGTTCGGGATGTTCCGCTTCCAATGGCCGGACAGCGGGGTCGAGTACCACCTCTCGCACGGCGACTGGATCCGGCTGCTGCGCGCGAACGGCTTCGAGATTCTCGACCTGATCGAGATCCAGGCGCCGGTCGGCGCCGAGACGAATCCGCGCTACAGCTACGTGACGGCCGAGTGGGCCCGGCAGTGGCCCGCCGAGGAGATATGGCGAGCGCGCCTGCCGCACCGCTCCTCCTAGCCTCGACGTCGCCGCGGCGGCGAGAAATCCTCGAGCAGCTCCGGATCCCGTTCGACGTCGTCGCGCCGCAGTACGAGGAGACCGAAGAGGATCCGGTCGCCCATGCCGTCGGCAAGGCGCGGTCTGCGCTCGGCGATGCCGATGGACGCCCGGTTCTCGGCTGTGACACGGAGGTGCTATGCGGAGGCCGCGTCTACGGCAAGCCCGCCGGCCCGGCGGAGGCCGAGGAGATGCTCGAGAGTCTCGCGGGCCGAACGCACGAGGTCGTCTCCGGTCTCGCGCTGATCACGCCGGCCTGGGAGGAGGTGCATCGCGAAGTGACGCAGGTGGCGTTTCGCGAGCTGACGCCGCGCGACGTCGCGGGCTACGTGGCGAGCGGCGAGTGGGAGGGGCGTGCGGGCGGGTACGCGATCCAGGGCCAGGGCGCGGCACTCGTCGAGCGCATCGAGGGCGACTATCTCAACGTGGTCGGCCTTCCCGTCGCGCTTCTCGTCCGGCTTCTGGCCTCGCGCTTTCCCGGGACATACGGGTTCGGATGAGCGAGAGCGCGGTGCAGGCCGCCGTCGCGGTGGCGGCGGAGCACGGGCTCGTCAGCGACGAACCGGTCGTGTTGCGCGACGCGTGGCACGTGCTCGTCCACTTGCGGCCGTTGCCCGTCGTTGCGCGAGTCTCGAGCGGCCGGCCCTATCCGGAGGGGCCGCCGGAGGACGGCGTAATCCACGAGCTCGCTGTGGCGTCGCATGCGGCGCGCGCCGGCGCGGCGGTCGTGCCGCCGTCCGACCTGCTCGATCCGGGGCCGCATCGGCATGGCGGCCACGTCCTCGCCTTCTGGAAGTACGTCGGCCAACCGCGCGAGGTCGAACCGGTGGCCGCGGGCGAGGCTCTCCGTGGAATCCACGACGCGCTCGCCGACTACGACTTCGCAGAGCTGCCGTCTCTACACACCCAGGATCTCGCCGGCATCGTCGCTGGGCTCGAGCCATCAGCGGACGTCGAGCTCCTCCGCGAGCTCGGCTCGCGCGAACCGGTGGGCGACGCGCAGGCTCTCCACGGCGACGCTCACCTCGCCAACTGCCTGCCGGGCCCGCTCTGGCACGACTTCGAGACGGCGTGCCGCGGCCCGCGCGAGTTCGACCTCGCGGCGCTCGCGCTCTCCGCGAGGGTCCGAGACGACGACGCGTCGCGGATCGCACTCGAAGCGTACGGCGACCACGACGCGGATCTGCTGGAGGAGTGCCTCCCCGTCTACGCATCCTGGATCTACGCGTCCTTCATGGTTGCGCTGCCGAGGCGGCCCGAGCTGGGGCCGGTGCTCGCGGAGCGGCTCGGGTGGCTCCGCGCGAACTACGCCTGAGGGCTGTCGAAGCCGAGGGCGCTCGTCGCGGCGAGGACGCACTCCTCGTCCTCGGCCGCCGTCCCGCCGCTGGCTCCGACTGCGCCGACGAGCTCGCCGTCGACGAGCAACGGAATTCCGCCTGCGTAGACGACGCCCTCGCGTCCGTCGTGTTCCAGCCCCAGTCGTCGCCGCCCGGCTGGGTGCTCGGCGCGAAGTCGCCGCTCGGCGTCGCCCACGACGCAGCTGTGAACGCCTTGCCTACGGCCAGCCGCATCGCTCCGAGCGCCGCGCCGTCCATCCGCTGGCTCGCGAGGACGTGACCGGCGCTGTCCACAACCGCAGAGGCGAGCGAGAGATCGCGTGCCGCGGCCTCCTCCCTGACGCGGGCGAGCAGGGAGAGGGCGAGATCGAGCGAGAGATGCCGCCGGGAGACGAGCCCGTCCACTCGCCGATCCTACGAGGGACTAGCGCTCGCTGCGGCGCAGGTGGGCGACGGCGAGAGAAAGGAACGTCTTGGCCTGCGCCTTCGTCGTCGCCGTCACTCCGACCGCGAATCGGCCGACCGCAACTGCTCGCGTGTGGAAGAGGCCTCCGGTCTTGACGGTCGCCTCCGTGTGCGCAAGACGGAGCGCTGCGGCGTGGGTTCGCAGCAGCGCGTAGCTCTCCGACTCCGACGCGTGGCTGTTGCTGAAGTCGATGCGTACGCCGCCCAGCGTGTGAATGCGCCGGTTTGCGGCGAGGCGGGTGATCTTCACGTGCGGGTAGCCAGCCGGCTTCTCGGATGCCAGGACCGGCGTCGTCGCGATCCGTTCCAGGGCCGGCGGGAGCTTCGGGGCTTGCGCGAGCATCGCCTCTATATCGGCCCGCGTCCCGTTTTGGATTTATCCCTCACCCTCGCCCGAGGCTGCATCCTGGCGGGCGAGAGTGAGAAGGAAATCGGGGTGCCCAGATTCGAACTGGGGACCTCTCCGACCCGAACGGAGCGCGCTACCAGGCTGCGCCACACCCCGAGACCGCGCCATAGGGTAGCGGGGATGTCGGGGACGCATGAGTTGAGGGCGGTGCTCTTCGACGTCGATTTCACGCTCGCGCGGCCGGGCCCCGAGCTTGGCCCCGAGGGCTACGTCCGCGCCGGCGAGCGCCACGGGCTACGGCTCGAAGCGGCCCGCTACGAGGCCGCGCGCGACGCGGCGCTCGTCGAGCTCCGGCGCCATCCCGAGCTCGAGCACGACGACGAGATCTGGTTCCGGTTCACCGAGCGGATCGTGCGTGGGATGGGCGGGGACGAGGACTCGGCCTACGACTGCGCGATCGAGATCACGCGCGGCTGGGAGCGGCACGAGAACTTCGAGCTCTACGACGACGTTCCCGACGCACTCGCGGCGCTCCGGTCGGCCGGCCTGCAGATCGGTCTCGTCTCGAACTCGGCGCGCGACGTGCGCGAGTTCGCGGGCCACCACGGCCTCGACGTCGATGCCGGCATCAGCTCCTTTCACCACGGCCGCACGAAGCCGCACGCGTCGATCTTCCGCGCGGTGCTCGACCTGCTCGAGGTCGAGCCCGTGGCAGCGGCGATGGTCGGGGACACGATCGCCGACGACATCGAGGGAGCGCGGGCGCTCGGAATGCGGGCGATCCTCGTCGACCGCGAGCGAGTTCATCCGGACTTCGAGCCGCGCATCGAGACGCTGCACGAGCTAGGGGCCGTACTCGGGCTCTAGTTCTTGTCGGCGCGCTCGAGGAACGGCCGGATCAGGTCGATCGGCGCCGGGAAGATGATCGTCGACGTGTTGCCGGCGCCCAGCTCGAGCAGCGTCTGCAGGTAGCGCAGCTGCAGCGCGATCGGGTGCGCCTCGATCACGACCGCCGCGTCCTTCAGCTTCTCCGCGGCCTGGAACTCGCCCTCCGCGTTGATGATCTTCGCGCGGCGCTCGCGCTCGGCCTCGGCCTGCCGCGCCATCGCGCGCTGCATGCCGCTCGGGATCTCGACGTCCTTCACCTCGACGATCGAGACCTTGATCCCCCAAGGCCCGGTCGCCTCGTCGATGATCCCCTGCAGGATCTCGTTGATCTTCTCCCGCTCGGAGAGCAGCTCGTCGAGCGAGTGCTGGCCGAGCACCGACCGCAGCGTCGTCTGCGCGATCTGGGACGTCGCGACCATGTAGTTCTCGACCTGCACGATCGCGCTCTTCGGGTCGACGATCTTGAAGTAGGCGACGGCGTTCACCCGCACCGGCACGTTGTCCTTGGTGATGACTTCCTGCGGCGGGATGTTGAGCGTGATCGTGCGGAGGTCGACCTTTACGAGCTGGTCGACGATCGGGATCTTCCAGACGAGGCCCGGACCACGCGGCGGATCGAGCAGCCGGCCCCAGCGAAAGAAGACCGCCCGCTCGTATTCCCTCAAGACCCGGACGAAACCGAGCACGATTGGATCCTACTCCTACCTACACACCGTGAGCCGGCCTGCGAACCGTGAGCCTAAGGCCGTCGACCGCTTGCACTTCGACCTCTTCGCCGGGCACGAGGTCGGAAGCGTCCGCCGTCTGCGCCTGCCAGAGCGCGCCGTCGACGAAGACGAGCCCCGCCGCGCGTACCTCGCCCCGCTGTCCGACCATCATCTCCACGCCGGTCTTGACCGGCAGGCCGCGCGCAGCGAGCGCCTTCCCGGTCGCGAAGACCCAGAAGGCGGCTATGGCGCTGCCTATCCCGAGGACGAGCCACAGGTTGACGCGGTACGCCGCCGGCTCGTTCTGGAACAGCAACGCAAGGCCGAAGCCGAGCGATATGAGGCCGCCGACCGTCAACACGCCGTGCGTCGGTGCATGGAGGTCGACGACGAGCAGGATGACGCCGAGCACGACGAGCGCGAGCCCTCCCCAGCTCGGAGTCAGCACCGAGAAGCCGTACAGCGCCATCACCATCGAGACCGCACCGAGCGCGCCCGGCAGCACGATCCCGGGGTGGAGCACCTCGAAGACGAGGCCGACGAGGCCGAGCAGGAAGAGGATGCTGATCAGGTTCGGGTCGATGATGGTGTTGAGGAAGCGCGTGAAGAAGCCGGGCTTGACCGTCACGATCTCCGCGTTCGCGAGATGCAATGTGAACGGCCGTTGCGCGTCCTTCGTGTGGTAGCCGTCGAGCTGCTTCAGGAGGTCGGGCAGCGTCGGCGCGATCGTGTCGACGACGTGCATCTTCAGCGCCTCCTGCGCCGTGAGGTTCGACGCGACGGTCACCGCTTTCGCGGGCCACTCGGTGTTGCGGTGATGGGTTTGCGCGAGTGCCTTCAGGGACGCGACGGCGTCGTGGATCACTTTGCGCCGCAGGTCGGAGCCGAGGTTCTGTCCGCTCGAGTCGATCGGCGTCGACGAGCCGATGTTCGAGTCGGGCGACATGGCGAGCACGTCGGCTGCCTGTGAGACCCAGACGCCGGCCGAGGCGGCGCGGGAGCCTTCCGGCGACACGTAGACGATGACCGGCACCTTCGAGGCCAGCTCCGCCTGGTAGATCGTCTTCATCGACGTCGAGAGGCCGCCGGGCGTGTCGAGGAGGATCACGGCGGCGTCGTAATGGTCGTTCGCCGCCTGCGAGAGCTTGCTCGTGAGGTAGCCCTGCGTGACGGGATTGATCTCGAGGTCGGGGCCGAAGGTGATCGCGAGCACGCGCGGCCTGGCGCTGGATCCTGCGGCACCGCCGACGAAGGCGACCGAGGCGAGCGCGACGAGCGCGATCAGGAGCGCCCGCTTCATGATGCGATCAGGATACGTTTTCCGCCCATTCCGGAGTAATCTCTGGCGCCTTGACGGAACGTACTGCGGTGGAGGACAAACGGAGGCACCTGCTGGACGCTGCCGTGCGCGTGTTCGCGCGCAAGGGGTTCCACGCGAGCCGCGTCGGCGACATCGCCGAAGAGGCCGGCGTCGCCCACGGCCTGCTCTATCACTACTTCGATTCGAAGGACAAGGTGCTCGAGGCGGTCTTCCACGAGAACTGGAGCGTCCTGCTCGCGCGGATCTCGAGCGTGGAGGAGACCGACGAGCCGGCGGCGGACCAGCTCCGCCACATCGCCACGATCGTCCTGCGCACCTGGCTCCACCTGCCAGACGTCGTGCGGGTCGTGATCCGCGAGTTCGGCCGCAGCCCGGAGCTGGCCGAGCGGCTCGGCGAGCTCACGCAGCCGATCGACGCGATCGAGCGCGTCATCGCACGCGGGATCGACCGCGGCGAGTTCCGCCAGGACGTCGACCCGCGTTTCGCAGCCGCTGTGGTCTACGGCTCGATCGACGAGCTGCTGACGGCCTGGGTGCTCGGTCGGCTCCCTTCGGAGGAGGTGGACGTCGCGGTCGCCGAGCAGACCCTGCTCCAGGTCACTCTGCTCGGCCTGCAGCAGCCGTAGAGACGAGCTCGGCGAAGCGTGCGGCGCCGACGTTGCCGCCCGAGAGGACGACGCCGACCGAGCGATCTCGCGCGTCGAGCTTGCCGGTCAGCAACGCGGCAACTCCGACCGCTCCGCTCGGCTCGACGACGAGCTTCAGCCGGTCGAAGAGGAAGACCATCGCCTCGACGATCTCGTTGTCGGACACCGTGACGATCTCGTCCACCAGGCGTCTGTTGATCTCGAAGGTGAGCTCGCCGGGCTCGGGCACCTGCAAGCCGTCGGCGATCGTGCGCGGGACGTCGATGCGTACGCGCTCGCCCGCGGCCAGCGAGCGCTGGGTGTCGTCGCCGGCCTCGGGCTCCACCCCGGCGACGCGAATCCCGGGCCGCAGCGCCTTCGCAGCCGTCGCGCACCCTGCAATGAGACCCCCTCCGCTCACCGGCGCGAGCAGGAGCTCCAGCTCCGGCGCCTCCCCGAGCAGCTCGAGCGCCACCGTTCCTTGGCCGGCCATGACGAGCGGGTCGTCGTACGGTGCGACGAGCTCGAGCCCGCGCTCCTCCGCCAGCTGTGCCCCGATCTCCTCCCGCCGCTGCGTCCAACGGTCGTACGCGACGATCTCGGCGCCGTAGCCGCGCGTCGCGTCGAGCTTCGCGGCCGGCGCATCCTCCGGCATCACGATCGTCGCGCTCGCGCCCAACATCCCGGCGGCGATCGCGACGGCCTGGGCGTGGTTGCCGGACGAGTACGCGAGCACGCCGCGCCGAAGGGCGTCCTCGTCGAGGGACGAGACCTTGTTGTACGCGCCGCGGAACTTGAAGGCGCCGCCGCGCTGGAAGCACTCCGCCTTCAGGTGGACGCGCGCGCCGATGCGCTGGTCGAGCGTCCGCGAGGTGAGGACCGGCGTGCGGTGGGCGACTCCGGCGAGGCGCTCGGCGGCACGTTCCACATCCTCGAGCTCGATGCTCATCTGCAGGGGCTCGCTCCGCGCCGGAAGAGGCCGAAGCCCCAGAGGCCGCCGTCGAAGAGGTAGTAGGCGGTGCTGGCGTGCGCGGAGTCACGGACGAGCGCCTCGTAGCCGTGGCACGCGACGGTGCGCGTGGTGTGCCCCAACCTGTGCACGACGAGCGGCGACGAGCCGAAGCCGAGCTTGTGAGCTGCGTGCCAGCCGCTGGGCCGCCAGATCGTGTAGACGGCGGACACGCGGGCTCCGGTGAACTCGACCGCGAGCCCGTGCTTGTCGAACGGGCGGTACGTGAAGTACCACGTCGGGCGGCTGCAGTCGCGGCACGCGCCGTAGAACGTCCCGAGCGCGGCACGCACCGCTCCCTGCGTCTCCGCCAGCCGCACTCCGCCGAGCGAGCGTCCTGAGAGGAGCTTTCCGGCCTTCGGCAGCCCGGCCGCCGCGGGCGCGGCGAGGACGAGAACGGCGGTCAAGGTGGTGGCGACGAGGCTCCGCCTCATATGCTCGGAGTATGTCGATGTGGGAGGGGGTCGCCGGTCTGGAGCTGCGTGCCGACGGCTACCGGTTGGAGCGGCGCGAGTCGCAGACGCCGTCGGCGTGGACTCGGGTCACGACGACCGTCGTTCTGGACGGTGACGGCGACAAAGGATTGGGCGAGGACGTCACGTATGACGCCGCGCTGCACGATGGTGTGCCGGATGAGCTCATGTTCGCGGGGACATGGACGCTGGAGGACCTGTCCCACCGGTTCGACGAGTTCGAGGACCTCGGCGAGGGCTACCGCCGGTGGGCGTTCGAGAGTGCCGCTCTCGACCTCGCCCTTCGGCAGAACGAACTCAGCCTGGGTGCGGCGTTGGGCCGACCGGAGCGTCCCGTCCGTTTTGCCGTGTCCACGCGTGCCCAGCCCGATCGCTGGCTCCAGTTCTCGTCGGAGCTCGAGTTCAAGCTCGACGCGGAGACGGATTGGGACCGCGCGCTCCTGCGGCATCTCCACGGGCTCGACCGCGTCCGCGTCGTCGACCTGAAGGCGTATTACCGTGGAACCAGCGTCGACCTCGCGCCCGACCCCGAGCTGTACCGCGCGATCGCCGAGGAGCTGCCAGACGCCGTGATCGAGGACGCGTGGCTCGAGGACGGCTGCCGCGAGGCGCTTGCAGGGGCGGAGGACCGGCTGAGCTTCGACGCTCCGATCCACTCGCTCGCGGACCTGGACGGACTGCCGCTCGAGCCGCGCTGGCTCAACATCAAGCCGTCGCGCTTCGGGACGGTGCGCGAGCTGCTCTCGACGATCGAGGCGTGCGAGGAGCGCGGGATCCAGCTGTACGGCGGCGGCCAGTACGAGCTCGGGCACGGCCGGCAGCAGATCCAGCGGCTCGCGAGCGTCTTCTATCCCGACGGCCCGAACGACGTCGCGCCGTCGGAGTACAACGAGGGCGAGCCACGCGAAGGCCTGCCGCAGAGCCCGTTGCCGGCTCCCGAGGGGCCGGGCTTCTGAACCTCTTCGACGGCGAGCCTCGCCGGTTCGGCGACGACTTCGGCGCGACGCTCTGGGGTGGGACGCTCTACGAGCTCGCGCCCGGCAAGTCGTCGCCGTATCACTGGCAGATGGGCGAGGAGGAGTGCTGTGTCGTGATCGCCGGCACGCCGACGCTGCGGACTCCCGAGGGCGAACGCGTGCTCGCGCCGTGGGACATCGCGTGGTTCGTCCGCGGGCCGTCGGGAGCGCACGGCCTGCGCAACGACACCGACGAGCCCGCGCGCGTCGTCTTCTTCTCGACCGTCTCCGATCCGGAGCTCGCCGTCTACCCGGACGACGACAAGGTCGGCGTCATCGCGGGCCACACGAATCCGAACGTCGAGACGGTCCGCGGCTGGGTGGACGTCCAGTGAACCTCAGCGACGCGACGATCCCGCCGGCCGAGGAGACGCCGCCGGGCTTCGCGTTCAGCGAGGTGTCCGCGAGCGAGCGCACCGGCGACGAGCTGATCGGTGCGACGCTCTACGAGTTCGAGCCGGGGAACCAGCTCTGGCCGTATCACTTCCACGTCGGGAACGAGGAGTGGGGGATCGTTATCTCCGGCACGCCGACGCTCCGCACGCCGGAGGGCGAGCGAGAGCTGCGGGCCGGCGACGTCGTGGGGTTCCAGCAGGGCGAAGCCGGTGCGCACACGTTCTACAACCGCGGCTCCGAGCCCTCGCGGGTCATCATCTTCTCGACGCTGCGCAGCGGCTACTGCACGTATCCCGACAGCGACAAGGTGACCAGCGGCGGTCGCGTCTTTAGGCGCAGCGATGCGGCGGGCTACTGGGACGGCGAGGAGTCGGGCGCCTAGCGGAAGGCGTTCTCGCCGGTCAGCGCCTTGCCGACCGACAGCGTGTGCACCTCGTGCGTGCCCTCGTACGTGAGGACGGTCTCGAGGTTGTTCATGTGGCGGATGACCGGATACTCGAGCGTGATCCCGTTGCCGCCGAGGATCGAGCGCGCGGTGCGGGCGACGTCGAGGGCTCCGCGGACGTTGCCCATCTTCCCCATCGAGACATGCTCGGGCCGCAGCGTCCCCTCGTCCTTCATGCGGCCGAGGTGGAGCGCGACGAGGGCGCCGCGGTTCACTTCGAGCGCCATCTCGGCGAGCTTCTGCTGGGTGAGCTGGTAGCCGGCGATCGGCTTCTCGAAGACGATCCGCTCCTTCGAGTAGTCGAGCGCGGTCTCGAGGCACGTGCGCGCCGAGCCCACCACGCCGAACACGATCCCGAAGCGCGCCTCGTTGAGGCAGGAGAGCGGCCCGCGCAGGGTCGAGATCTCGGCGAAGCGGTTCTCCTCGGGCACGCGGACGTCGCGCAGGACGAGCTCCGAGGTGACCGAGGCGCGCAGCGAGAGCTTGTGGTGCATGAGTGGCGCTTCGAAGCCGGGCATGTCCTTCTCGACGAGGAAGCCGTTGATCTCGCCGCCGTCGGTGCGAGCCCAGACGACGGCGACGTCGGCGATCGTGCCGTTCGTGATCCACATCTTCGCGCCGTTGAGGATCCAGTCCGAGCCGTCGCGCTTCGCCGTCGTGCGCATCGAGCCTGGATCGGAGCCGGCGTCGGGCTCGGTCAGCCCGAAGCAGCCGATCGCCTCGCCGGCGTGCATGGCCGGAAGCCAGCGCTGCTTCTGCTCTTCGGAGCCCCAGCGCCAGATCGCGTACATCGAGAGCGAGCCCTGTACCGACACGAGGCTGCGGATGCCCGCGTCGCCGGCCTCGAGCTCCTGGCAGACGAGCCCGTACATGACGGAGCTCGCCTCGGGCAGCCCGTAGCCCTCGAGGTGCATCCCGAACAGGCCGAGCCTCGCGAGCTCCGGGATCAGCTCGCCGGGCACCTCGCCGCGCTCGAACCACTCGCCGACGTACGGCTTGACCTGCTCGGACACGAACTGGCGCACCGTGTCGCGAATCGCGCGCTCCTCGTCCGAGAGGAGGGCGTCGAGCGCGAGGAAGTCGCGCGGGTCGAGCTCGGTCTTCTTGGCGGTCGTGGCCACGGTCGCATCGTACGGATCTAGACGGTCTGGCGGGCTCCGAGTATCGTTGACTGAACAGTCAGTCAACGGCTCGGGAGCGCGTGATGGTCGCGATCGACAAAGGAACGGCGGCGGGAGTCTCCTTCGCGTTGACGGAGGAGCAGAAGGAGCTGCGCGCGCTCGCGCACACCTTCGCCGAGCGCGAGATCCGCCCCCACGAGGCCGAGTGCGACGCCGAGATGCGGCACCCGGCCGACCTGATCGCGAAGGCGCACGAGCTCGGGTTGATGAACCTCCACGTGCCGGCGGAGTACGGAGGCCTCGGCCTCTCGGCGTTCGACGGGCTGCTCGTCAGCGAGGAGCTCTACTGGGGCTGCTCGGGCATCGGCACCTCGATCACCGCGAACGGGCTCGGCTCGGGGCCGGTCCTGCTCTTCGGCACCCAGGAGCAGCAGGCTCGCTGGCTGCCGCCGCTGATCGAGTCGCCGATCCTCTGCTCGTTCGCACTCTCGGAGCCGGGCGCGGGCTCCGACGTCGCCGCGTTGCGCTCGACTGCGGTGCGCGACGGCGACGAGTACGTCCTCAACGGCTCGAAGACGTTCATCACGAACGCCGGCCACGCCGAGTGGGCCGTCGTCTTCGCGAAGACGGATCCGGCCGCCGGCCGTCGCGGCATGTCCGCCTTCGTTGTGGAGATGGGCTCGGCCGGAGTCACGATCGAGAAGCACCTCGAGAAGATGGGCCAGCGCGCGACGGACACGTCCGCCTTCGCGCTGACAGACGTCCGCGTTCCGGTGGAGAACCGCCTGGGCGAAGAGGGCGACGGCTTCAAGATCGCGATGGCGACGCTCGACTTCACGCGGCCGGGCACGGCGATCGGCGCGGTCGGCGTCGCGCAGGCGGCCTACGAGCACGCGCTCGAGTATTCGAAGGAGCGCGTGACTTTCGACCTCCCGATCGCGATGCACCAGGCTGTGGGCTTCATGGTCGCCGACATGGCGACAGAGATCCAGGCCTCGCGCCTCCTCTGCTGGCAGGCGGCCTGGATGCTCGACAACGGCATGGGCCGCGAGGCGACGCTCTACTCCTCTTTCGCCAAGCGGTTCGCCGCGGACACGGCCATGAAGGTCACGACCGACGCGGTCCAGGTGCTCGGCGGCTACGGCTACATCAAGGAGTACCCGGTCGAGAAGCTCATGCGCGACGCGAAGCTGTTCCAGATCTACGAGGGAACGTCGCAGATCCAGCGGCTCGTGATCGCGCGCGAGATCTTCACGCCGAAGGGCTAGGGGCTGAGCGGCGGCCCGAGGAGGCTCATTCCGTGCCGCTCGAAGCAGGCGGCGACCTCCGCCCGGTCCGGCGTGCCGTTCCGGGTGAGCGGGCCGAGCTCGGCGTAGAAGGGCGCACCACCTCCGGGCGTGTAGACGATCACGATCTCCGCGGGCTCGTCGGTGAGGTTGAGGAAGGCGTGGGGGAGGCCCGAGGGCATGAACGCAAAGCCCCCTTGCTCGAGCACTGCCTCCTCGTCGCCGACGCGAACCTTGAAGCGGCCGGCGAGGACATGGATCGTCTCCTCCTGCGTGTGGTGGACATGCAACGGTGGGCCACCATGCGGCGCCACCTCCACGACGAAGTAGTCGAAGGCGCCGCCCGTCTCGTCGCCGGTGACCTTGAACACCAGGTCACGGCCGGGGCCGGACTCCAGCCGGAGGCCGTCGTTCGAGTCGAGGAACTTGGGTCGAAGGGTGGTGGGCATCACATGGCCTCCTCAATTATAGTTGCGCGGTGCAAATACTTTAGCGTGAATACTTGAGCGAGTCAAACGAAATCCCGGAGCCCGATCCCTTCTCCGACGCGGAGTTCGACGCGTGGCGCGGGCTCATCCGCCTGCGCGAGTCGGTGATGCGAGAGATCGACCTGCGACTGCGCGACGCGGGCGAGATCTCGCTCGACGACTACGGCGTCCTGATCACGCTCGTCAGCGAGCCGGAGAGACGACTCCGGATGAGCGCGCTCGGTGCGCGGCGACTGCTCACGGCGAGCGGGATCACGCGGGCGGTGATGCGCCTCGAGGAACGCGGGCTCGTGCGGCGAGAGCCGGACCCCGAGGATCGCCGGGCGGCATTCGCGGTGCTGACCAAGAAGGGGCTAGCCGCGTTGCGCCGCGCGCAGCGCGTCCACCACGCCACGGTGCGGGAGCTGTACCTCGATCAGCTGCTCGAACGCGAGCAGCGCCAGCTCGCCCGGCTGTTCGAGAAGGCTCTTCCGGGCGTGGTCAGCTCGCCCGAGTGGCCTTAGCCTCGGCGGCGGTGATCGCCTTGGCGAGCCAGTCCGGAACCCGCGTCGGACGGAGCGTCACAGCGTCGACGCACGCGTGCTCGGTGTGGCCGTCGGCGACGAGCTCGTCGCCTCGCGTGAGTGCGTACTCGTAGCGGAACCGCGCGCCGCGCAGGCCGAGACAGCGCGTCTTGACGACGAGCTCGTCGTCGAATCGCACAGGGATCCGGTAGCGGCAGAGGGACTCGAGGACGATCGCCTCGATGCCGTGGTCGCGGAGCGCCTGGTAGCCGCCGGCGAACGCGCGCAGGTACTCGACGCGCGCGACCTCGAACCAGACGAGATACGCGGAGTTGTGCGCGATTCCCTGTGCGTCGGTGTCCGCGAACCGCACGCGAATCGGAGTCGAGAAGGAGTAGCCGTCCACGGGAGCGAGCCTATCCCAGAGAGTTGACAGGCATAGCAGAAGTGCTATATAACACGCATAGCAAAACTGCTATTCCCGGTCTCCCAAGGAGGAGAACATGGAATCCACGGTCGAGCAACGCCTGAGCTTCCTCGAAAATCGGGTGAAGACGCTCGAGGGAATGCTGGGAGTGCAAGAAATTGCGGTCCCGCGGCCCGCACCGTTCCCGTCGGCTCCCGCGCGTGTCGTCGCCGCGCCGGAGTCGCGTCCGGTCGTGCCGGAACCCAAGCCGCAGTTCGACCTCGAGGAGCTCCTCGGCGGTCGCGTCCTGGGCTGGGTCGGTGGCATCGCGGTCGTGATCGCGGCCGTCTTCTTCGTCGTGATGGCGGTGCGGAATGGCTGGATCGGCGTCGACGCGCGAATGGCGCTCGCCTTCGCCGCATCCACTGCGCTCGTCGCGCTCGGCGGCTGGCTCTACGAGCGCCGCGGACAGACGCAGGCTGCGCTCGCGACGGTCGCCGCGGGTCTCGCGGCGCTGTACGCGAGCGACGCGGCCACCACGCTCCACTACCACCTGCTCTCGCCGTCGCGCGGTCTCGTGATCGCAGGCGCGGTCGGCGCGGTCGCGCTCGCGACGGCTGTGCGCTGGAGCTCGCAGGAGATCGCCGGCATCGGGATCGTGGGCTCGCTCTTGGCGCCCGTGTTCGTCGACGCCGGTCCGCACACGAGCTCGCTCGTGTTCATGGCGATCGCTCTGCTCGCGGCGATCGGAGTGGTGCTCTGGCGCCGCTGGACGTGGCTCGCAGCGGCCGCGTATGTCGTGAGCGTCCCGCAGGCGGCGTCCTGGCTCTGGAACGAGCACGACGGTCGGCTCGGCCTGACGCTCGCCGTCGCGGCCGCGTTCTGGCTGCTCTACGTCGTGGCCGCGATCGGCTACGAGCTCCGTGCTCCGACCGAGAACCTGCGCCTCTCGTCGGCGTCGCTCCTGTTCGTGAACGCGACGGTCACGGCGGCCGGCGGCTGGTGGCTGATCGACGACGCCGGGCACCGCGCGGGCGCGAACGCCTGGCTCTTCGGGCTGGCCGTGGCCCACGTCGCGCTCGGGACGCTCGTGCTCCGGTGGCGCGTGAGCCGCGACATCGCGCTGCTGCTCTACGGCGTCGCCGCGGCGATGATCGGAGTCGCGATCACGGTCTCGCTCGGCGGCCCGGCCGTCGTGGCTGCCTGGGCGGCCGAGGCCATGGTGCTCGCCTGGGCCGGTCGCTGGACGAAGACGCCCGGCCGCGGCCTCGCCGCCGGGCTCGTGTTCGCCGGCCTCGCCGGCGCGCACGTACTCCTGTTCGAGGCTCCGCCGACGGCGCTGGCCTGGGGCTACCACTCGATCCCGTTGGCAGTCGGCGCAAGCACGCTCGTCCTCCTGGCGCTGGCGGGAATCGCGATTGCCGATCGCGAGGACGAAGACCTCAGGGACATCGTGGCCTGGGTCGGCGCCGCGCTCGGCGTCTACCTCGCGAGCGGGCTCGTCGTCGACCTCGCGGGCGCCCACGAGCACGCGTCGACTCAGACGTCCCAGCTCGGGCTCTCGGGCTTCTGGGGCGCACTCGGCTTCGCGGCGATCGTCGCAGGGCTCATCCGGGACAAGCGCGTGCTTCGGCTCGGCGGCCTCGGCGTCCTGACGCTCGCGGTGGGCAAGGTCTTCCTTGTCGATCTCGCGCACCTGCAGTCGATCTGGCGTGTGGGCTCGTTCCTCGCCATCGGCTTGCTGCTCCTGGCGGGCGCCTTCGCGTACCAGAGAGTCCGCGTGCCGTCGCTGCACGAGCGCAGGGCGGCCGGCTGAGCTGATCGAGCGCCGGCGTTCGCGCGTTGTCGTCGCGGGCGCCGGCATCAGGACTGGCCTAGCCGATCATCCTCCCGGAGTAGGCTCGTGCGGTGGGGCGATTTCGAGAGACTCTCGAGCTCGCGGGAACGGACCCCGTCGCGGGATGGGAGCGCCGGTTACAGGTTGTGGTCGCCCCCACGGGCGAAGCTGCACGGTTCCTTGCGGCGACCGCAGGCGAGGGCTCGGCCTGGATCACCCGCGCCGAAGCCGAGGATCTGATCGAGTTTCTGAACGACTGGCTCAGGCGGACAAGGCCTGGCTAGCGCTCGCTATGGTCGAAACGGAATCAAGGAGGAGCGATGGCTGATCGGAAACAGGATCTGTTCGGACGGCTCGCCGACTTGAGCGAGGAGGCGGTGCAGCGGCTCTCCGAGGCGCCGGGCGCCGATCGCGCTCTTCAGGCGCTCAAGGGGCTCGGCGACCGCGTCGACGACCTGCAGCGACGGACCCGTGGGTTCGAGGAGCTCGAGCGGCGGCTCGCGACGCTCGAGAAGCGGGTCGATGCGATGGCGAAGCCGTCAGCTGCGCGTCCGCGCACGCCTAAGAAGCCCTGACCGATCGAGCTCGCAGGCGCCGATCGCGGCGATCGCCGCGAGCAGCAGCCCGCCGACGACGTCCGTCGGCGTGTGGAAGCCCGCGAGCTCGAGCAGCACGACAGCGGCTACGAGCCAGATCCCGAGCGGAACGCGGAGCCGAGGCCACGCCGCGGCGAGCGCAACCGCGACGAGCGAGCAGCGGAGTGCGTGACCGCTCGGCCATGACATGTCGAAGCCGGCGAGTTGGACTCCGTCCCGGTGCAGCGGCGGGCGCGACAGCACGTGTCGGATCACGACCTCGACGACGACCGCGAAGATCCAGGCGAGCGGCCAGGTCGGCTTGCCGATTCTCCACGCGGCCACCGCGACGAGCAGCAAAGAGACGACGACCTGCCCGGGCAGCGTCACGATCTGCGCGACCGCCGTGCCGGCCGGGTGGAACGGCGCGTGGAAGAGGGGCACGACCGACTCGAGAAACGTAGGCGGGCCGAGCGGCCGGCCCGCGAGCGGCATCGCGTGGTCGGCCGCCCACTGGTCGAGCCCCGTCGTCGCGCCCGACGCCACGAGGCCCGCGAGAGCGGCGAAGGCCGCGGCTGTCGCTGCAGCGGCGCTACGCAGTGGATGGCACCCGCAGCCGCAACGCCGCAGGGACGACCTCGAAGCGCGCCGGCGTCGTCCCGATCGGCTCGCCGTCCACTTCGAGCGGCAGAGGCTCGGCGGCTTCGATCGTCACGTTCGGGGACCGCAACAGCTCGACCTTCGGGTGCGAGAGATAGCCGCCGCTGTAGAGCTTCGGCGCGGTCGTGACGAAGTCGGGCTTCGTGACGTCGCCGATCAGGACGACGTCGAAGGCGCCGTCGTCCTGCCGCGCGTCGGGGGCGAGCTTCATGCCGCCGCCGTGGTAGCGGCCGTTCGCCACGATCACGTCGTGCATCGGCCCCTCGCGCCGGACACCGCCATCGACCTCGACGACGACGTGCGTGTTCTGCCAGGCGAGAAACTCACGCGTCAGCGCATAGAAGAACGTCGCCCGGCCGCCGAATCTCTTCGTCATCGAGTTCGCCCGGCGCGCGACCGAGCCGCTCATCCCGGCCGAGCCGACGTTGGCGAAGAAGCGGCTCGTTCCGCTCGCGAGCTCGACGCGGCCGAGGTCGATCGTGCGCGTCTCGCCGCCGAGCGCCACGCGGACGGCGTCGTCGAATCGATTGGGGATCCCGTGCGTGCGGCCGAAGTCCTGGCCCGTGCCGCAGGGGAGCACTGCGATCTCGGCATCCGTCCCGGCGACGCCGTTGACGACTTCGTTGACGGTGCCGTCGCCGCCGATCACGACGAGGAGCGAGCCCTGCGCCTCGGCGGCCGCCTCTGCGAGGTGCCCACGGAACTCCGACAGGACCTCCCCGCCGAGCAGGCCAAGCTCGGCCGCCCGCTGACGGAGCTCGGGCCAGCGCTTGCCGGTCGCGCCGTTGCCGGAAGCCGGGTTGACCAGAAAGAGGATCGGCCGAGCGCTAATCGCGGGTGACGGTCATGAGCGCGACGCGCGTCATCCGGTCGACGGCGGCGCGCAACTCCTCGTCGGTGATCCGCGTGAACTCGCCCTCGACGATGATGTCGGAGACGGTGAGGAGGCAGCCACCGTGGATGTCCGGCACCCTCCCGATTCCGCCGATCGCGGCGACGGTGAAGAGCGCCGCCGCCTCCATCTCGACACCGAGCACGCCGCGGCTCGACCAGCGCTCGTACTGGCCCTCGCTCGGGTTGTAGAAGACGTCGCTCGAGACGATCGGGCCGACGTGCATCGGCTGGCCGAGCTCCTTCGCCGCGTGCACGGCGCCGTGGATGAGCTCCCACGAGGCGGTCGGGCAGTGCGGTTCGTCGCCGACGAGATGCATGGCCGTCGAGTCGGCCGGGACCGCGGACAACGCGACCACGAGGTCGCCGAGCGCGTGATGCGGCTGGAGCCCTCCGCAGGTGCCCACACGCATCAGCCGCGTGCAGCCGAGCTGGATCAGCTCCTCGAAGACGATCGTCGCGCCGGGGCAGCCCATCCCCGTTCCCTGCACGGAGACCGGCTTGCTTTCCCACGTGCCCGTGTAGCCGAGGAGGCCACGCTCCCCGTTCACCCGCTTCACGTCGTCGAAGTACGTCTCCGCGATGTACTTCGCGCGCAGCGGGTCGCCGGGGAGGAGGACCGCGTCCGCGTAGTCGCCCGGCTCTGCTCGGAGGTGGATCGGCACGAGGCGACTCTAACGGGGTGGAACAATTCGGCCATGGCGGCAACCGTCTCGCCGACGCTCGACCAGGTGCTCGACTTCTGCGCCGAGGAGCCGGTCGAGCGCGTCTTCCTCGAGGACATCGCACGGCGCGGGCTGGGACGTTTCTCGGCCCTCGCCGGCGAGGACGGGCGGCTCGAGGCGCTCTGCCACGTCGGCGCCAACGTCGTCCCGTCCGGCAGCGGCTGCGCGGCGTTCGCCGAGGCGGCTGCCCGCAGCGGCGCGCGGATGCTGATCGGCGAGGAGCGCGCGGTGAGCGAGTTGTGGGAGGCGGCGCAGCGAGGGATGCCGCGGCCGCGCGACGACCGTCCCGGGCAGCCGGTCTACGCGCTCCGCGAGGCGCCCGAGCCGGGGGAGACGGGGCTTCGCGCGGCGCGCCTGATCGACCTCGACGTGCTCGTCCCGGCTTGCTCGGAGGCGCATCGCGAGGAGATCGGCGTCGATCCGCTCAGGCGCGACCCGGAGGGCTTCCGGTGGCGTACGCGCCAGCAGATCGAGGAGGGACGCTCGTGGCTCTGGGTCGACGACGGCGTGATCCGCTTCAAGGCGGAGGCGTCGGCGTGGACGCCGGCAGCGGTGCAGCTCCAGCAGGTCTGGGTCGACCCGGAGGCGCGCCGCCGGGGCTACGCGCGCCGGGCGCTCGCCGACCTCTGCCGCCTATTGCTCGAGCACGCGCCCGCCGTTTGTCTCTTCGTCCGGCCCGAGAACGAGCCGGCACTGCGCCTGTACGACTCGATCGGGATGAGCCGCGAGCTCACGTATCGCTCCTTGGTCTTCTGAGCGGCACAATCGTCTGATGGAGGACTTGCACGACCGCGTCGAGCGCTTCGTCCGCGAGCACGACCTGATCGAGCCCGGCGACGATGTCACCTGCCTCGTCTCGGGCGGCGCCGACTCGACGTGCCTCTGGCATCTGCTCGACTCGCTCGGCTACCGCGTCTCCGCGCTCCACGTGAACCACAGGCTGCGCGGCGCCGAGTCGGACGAGGACGCGCGTTTCTGTGCGCAGGTGCTCGGCGCGGAGGTGGTGGAGCTGGACGGTCGCGGCCTCTCGGAAGCCGGGCTGCGCGAGCAGCGCCGCTCGGTGAGTCGCGACCGGCTGCGCGCGACCGGCCACACGGCCTCGGACCAGGTCGAGACGATCGTCTACCGGCTCGTGTCGCGCGGCGCGGCGACCGGCATGGCCCCTCGCAGCGACGACGGCGTCGTCCACCCGCTTCTGCCGCTCTGGCGCGAGGAAACCGAGAAGTACTGCCGCGCGGCGGACCTCGAGTTCCGCGTCGACTCCTCGAACGCCGACACGAAGCGCGGCCTGATCCGGGAAGAGATCCTGCCGCTGCTTCGTCGCCTCCACCCGGCCGCGGACGAGAACCTACTGCAGGCGCTCGACAGCCGGGAGACAATGCCGCCGGCACTCGCCGAGCTGCTCGCCGCACCTGTCGGCTCGAAGCGCGTCGACCTCGGCGGCGGCCTCCAGGCGGTGCGCGAGCACGAACGCCTCTGGCTCGAGCAAGGCCCGGTCGACCTGGCCGGCGAGATCCACTGGGGCGACTGGACTATTCGCTCGGAGCTCGCAGGGCTTAGAGTGCGTGGATGGAGGCCCGGCGACCGGCTGGCAGGTAGGAGGCGCAAGATCCAGGACGTGTTCGTCGACGCGAAGGTGCCCCGCTCGGAGCGGGAGGCGTGGCCGCTCGTCGTGCGCGGCGACGAGGTCGTGGCGGTGCCGGGCATCGTCGAGCATCCGGAGGTGCACGCTGTCCGCAACTGAGCTCGAGCAGGCGGTCAGCGAGGTCCTGATCGAGGAGGACGACCTCCAGCGGCGCATCGCGGAGCTCGGCATCGAGATCTCGGCCGACTACGAGGGCCGCGACCTGCTGCTGATCGGCGTCCTCAAGGGCGCGGTCTTCATCCTCGCCGACCTGATGCGGCATCTGACGGTGCCGTGCGAGGTCGACTTCATGGCGATCTCGAGCTACGGCGCGTCGACCGACTCCTCGGGAGTCGTGCGCATCCTCAAGGACCTCGACATCAACATAGAGGGTCGCCACGTCCTCGTCGTGGAGGACATCATCGACTCGGGTCTGACGCTGGGATATCTCATGCGCAATCTCGAGGCGCGAGGCCCCGCCAGCCTCGAGGTTTGCACCCTCCTGACGAAGCCCGAGCGGCGCGAGATCGACGTGCCCGTTCGGTACACCGGCTTCGAGATCCCGAACAGGTTCGTCGTCGGGTACGGGCTCGACTTCGCCGAGCGCTATCGGAATCTCCCGTACGTCGGCGTGCTCGACGAGTCACTCGTGCTCGAAAGCGCGTAGCCGCAGCCTTCGCGCCGCCGTTACACCGGCATGGCGCTGGTACCCTCAGGCGGGATCCCGTGAATCGCTTCTTCCGTAGCGCGCTTTTCCCGCTTGTCATCATCGCGGCCCTCGTCTGGCTCGCGATCACGACGCTTGGCGGCCACGGCGGAAAGACTGCGTCCGAGACCACGTTCCAGTTCATCCAGGACGTAAAGGCCGGCCAGGTCAGCCAGGTCACGGTCGACCCGAACAAGCAGTCCTTCTCCGGCACCGTCGCCGGCAAGGGCACCGTGACTGTCCACTACGCGACGTCTGCGTCGGAGTTCTCGATCGAGCGGCTGCTGCGGGGGAAGGGCGTGGACTTCAACTCGAAGGGCGTCGGCTCGTCGCCGTGGTGGACGATCCTCAGCAGCCTCCTGCCGTTCGTCCTCCTGTTCGGCTTCTGGATCTTCCTCATGAACCAGGTGCAAGGCGGCGGCTCGAAGGTGATGAGCTTCGGCAAGTCGCGCGCGAAGCGGATGACGCCCGACGCGCCGAAGATCGGGTTCAAGGACGTGGCCGGCGTGGACGAGGCGGTCGAGGAGCTGCAAGAGATCAAGGAGTTCCTCGAGAACCCGAAGAAGTTCCAGGCGCTCGGCGCGCGCATCCCCAAGGGTGTGCTGCTGTACGGGCCGCCCGGTACCGGTAAGACGCTGCTCGCGCGCGCGGTTGCGGGCGAGGCGGGCGTGCCGTTCTTCTCGATCTCGGGCTCGGACTTCGTCGAGATGTTCGTCGGCGTCGGCGCCTCGCGCGTGCGCGACCTCTTCGAGCAGGCGAAGCAGGCGTCGCCGTGCATCGTCTTCATGGACGAGATCGACGCCGTCGGCCGTCACCGTGGCGCCGGACTCGGCGGCGGTCACGACGAGCGCGAGCAGACGCTGAACCAGCTGCTCGTCGAGATGGACGGCTTCGAGATGAAGGACAACATCATCCT
>JAICJI010000061.1 GCA_025928515.1 Thermoleophilia bacterium | reverse complement strand
TTCCGACGCCGACGAGCGTCGCGCACCAGAGCAGCAGGCCTGCGACGCCGGCAGCGATCGCCGTCGTCAGCCCGCGAGTTCCGTCATAGATTCCGTATCTGCGCATATCTCTACAACGGAGATCGCGCCGCCGGGGGTACTGCTATTCCAGGGCCAGGCGGCGGGCGTCGAAGCGTGCCGACCAGAGCTCAGCCCGGAACTCCTCGACCGTCGCGTGCAGGTCGTCCGCGAACAGCTGCTCGACCACCCCCACCTCGCGATCGTTGTGGAACGGGACGTCGACGTGCTCGTGCGAGACGACGTTGACCGAGGTTCGAGCGCAGGCCGGGCAGCGGACGGCCAGGCCGAGCGGGCCGCGGCCGTTGGAGCCGACACTACCCGGCGTCAGCAGCATGAACGCCGACGGGAACACGGGCCGCGGCCGCTCCTCCGGGTAACAGAAGAAGCTCCACGGCCACTCCCCCGCCTTGATCCGCGTCGCCGCCAGCTCGCCGAGCTCGGCCGCAACCGGCTCGACCCGCGAGGTCATGAGGTTGAGGAACGTCCCGCCTTCGAGCCCGAGCGGTGCCCAGTCCAGCTCGTCGTGGGCGACGAGGCCGTCGTGCTCGTCGCCGCACGCGCACGCGAAGCGGACGCGGTAGACGACCGGATGTGCGGTCCCCGGCAACCGCTCGATCGTGCGGAACGCGGACAGCGCCACCCGGCTCTCGCCCGCCCGCGGACACGAGAACGTGTACCTGCCGGCTATCGCGTCGTACATACCGGAGTTGTAATCGCACCTCCGGACGGAAAAACCTGCGCTCAGTACTCCATGAGGGAGTAGATGTCGTAGCCGCCGAGCCGCTGACGTCCGCCGAGGAACGACAGGTCGATCACGAAGTTGATCCCGACGACCTCACCGCCGAGCTGCGTGACGAGGCCGGCAATCGCCTCGACCGTCCCTCCCGTTGCGAGCACGTCGTCGTGGATCACGACGCGGGCGCCGTCGGCGATCGCGTCGGCGGCGACCTCCAACGCGTTCTCGCCGTACTCGAGCATGTAGCGCGCAGTCACGGTCTCGGGCGGCAGCTTCCCGGGCCGGCGGGCGGGTACGAAGCCGCAGCCGACCTTGCACGCGATCGCCGCGCCGAGCCAGTAGCCGCGCGCCTCGGCGCCGAGGACGAGGTCAGGCGAGTGCGCAGCCGTCCAGTCCGCGAGCGTCGCCACAGCGGCCTGCAGGGCCGATGAGTCGAGCAGCAGCGGCGTGATGTCCTTGAACCCGACGCCCGGCTCCGGGAAGTCGGGCACCTCACGCACGTAGCGCTTGAAGTCGACCGCGGTCACGACTCGGCAAGCCTACGCACGTTCCGCGTGAAGAGGAGCTGGGACAGCTCCTGCGCGGTCTCGGCGAGGCGTTGCAGGTCTTCCATGCCCGCGCGGCGGCGGTCGGCGTTCCGCGAACGGAGCGCCGGCGCGATGAGCGCCTCGAGCAGCCCCGCCTCGCGGTCGGCGGCCGTGCGGAACGCCCGCAGGTGCCGCGGCGCGATCCCGTAGCGGGCGAGCGTGTCGCAGGCGGTCGCGACCTCGACGTCAGTCTCGGTGTACAGCCGCTGCCCCCGCTCGACGCGAGGCTCGAGCAACCCGAACTCCTCCAGCTCCCGCGCCAGGGCCGGACCGACGCCGGACCGCTCGCACAGCTCCTCGAGGTCGACATCCTCCTCGCGCTCCCCCATCGCCGCGCGCCGCTTGCGGCGCTCGCGGCCTGCGCCGGCGGCGAGCTCCTCGCGGATCACCCGCAGCGGCAGGAACTCGTCGCGCTGCAGCCGCAGGATCGTCTCGAGGCGCTCGACGTCGTCCTCGCTGAACAGCCGATAGCCGCCCTGCGTCCTCTTCAGCGCCAGAAGCCCCTGATCCTCGAGATAGCGGATCTTCGAGATCGAGATGTCGGGAAACTCGGGCTTCAGCCGCCGGCACACGCTGCCGATCGTGTGGAGCTTCTCCCGGGCAGGCGCGGTGGCGGACATCAGTGTTGGAGGAAGGTCAGCCGGTATTTGCCGATCTGGATCTCATCGCCGTCCTCGAGCGGCGCCGAGTCGACGCGGCGACGGTTGACGAACGTGCCGTTGAGGCTGCCGAGGTCGTCGATCATCCAGCGTTTGTCGCGCTTGACGAGCGCCGCATGACGCCGCGAGACGGTGACGTCGTCGAGGAAGACACCGCAATCCGGCGAGCGGCCGATCGTCGTCCGGTCGCCCTGCGGCGAGAACGACTCGCCCGTGCGGCCGCCACCGGAGCGGACGACGAGCGCCGGCCCGCTGACCCCGAGCTCGCCGAGCGACTCGAGCAGCTCCTCCCGCACCTCGGGGCTGAAGGTCTGTGTCTGCTCCCCGCTCTCGGGCGTGTGCAGCAGCGCCCCGCATTTCGAGCAGTAGTTCGCAGCCTCCGGGTTCTGGAAGCCGCACTCCGGGCAGTAGATGTGGCTCATTCGGCGGGCGGAGCGGCCTTTCCGGCGAGGATCTCCGTGAGAGACTCGACGTCGACCTGGTCGAGGACGCTCGCGCCCCCGGTCTTCTGCAGCCGGGCGACGAGCTCGGCCCGCAGGATGTCGATCTTCCCGTGCAGGATCCGGCGCCGGTAGGAGACTTCCTGCTCTTCGCGCGTGTACTCGTCGATCAGCCGCTTCAGGTCCTCGTCGCTGAGCGTGCCAAGATCGGGAAGTGGGTCCACTGGAGCCTTTCGGTCGGGGCCTGAGAACAGGGGTCACGTTACAGGGGTCAAGTTGAACTTTAGCCTTCGCCGGCGCGAAGTCTAGACCTCGACTCTAGGTTCGTGTTGCTACCGCTTCCCCCTGCCCCTGCCCCGGCCCCGGCCCCTGGCCCGTCTCTGACGACCGCTGCTCGATCTCCTCGACGATCTCCCGCAGCTCGGCGACGAGCTCCTCGGAGACCTCCTGCGTGGCCCCCTCCGCGTACAGGTGGATGAGCGGCTCGTCGGGGTCGGGCAGCACCTGCGCCCAGCCACGGTCCCCGAAGACCTTGATGCCGTCGGTCAGGTCGAGGTCCCGTCCCGCGAGCCGCTCGTTCAGGACGCGCATGACGAGGCCCTTCATCCCCCACGGGCAGGCGAGCTGGCGGTGCACCAGGGTCGGCCGCGGCAGGTCGGCGAGGAGCGCCGAGAGCGGCCGCTCGACCGGGGCGAGCAGCTCGAGGAGCTTGACGAGGCTCGCGACCGCGTCGTAGCCGGGCAGGAACTCGGGGAAGACGTAGCCACCGCCGAGCGCCCCGGCGAAGACGACGTCGCCGGCGGCTGCGGCCTGGGTGAGCGCGGGCAGCGAATGCGGCGTGCGGACGATCTCGAGCGACGAACCCTCGACGAGGCGGTCGACCTGGCTCGTGATCGTGACCGGGAACGCAAGCTTCCCCGTTCGGCCGTCCGACGAGAGCAGCCGGACGAGCAGCAGCAGCGCCAGCTCGACCGGGACGTCCCGGCCCTGCTCGTCGACGAGGTACAGCCGCTCGCCTGCACGGTCGAAGACGGCGCCGACGTCGGCGCTCACCGCGGAGACGAGCCGCTTCGTCTGCCCGAGGGCCGCGGCGAGACCGGTCGAGCTCGCGTCGCCCTCGCTCGGGAAGGCATGTGCAGCGACCACCTCGACGCCGAGCGGCCCGAGCACGAGCGGCAGGACGTACGACGCGGCCGAGAAGCCGTAGTCGACCACGACGCGGAACCCGCGCGCGCGGATCTTCGCCGCGTCGACCGTCCGCAGGAGCTCGCTCGCGTAGCTCTCGTGCACGCGCGCCGGATAGGACATCGAGCCCACCTCGGCCGACGACACGCGCCGGAGCTCGCCGCGCGTGAAGTGCTTCTCGACCTCCTTCTGCATCGCCGCCGTCATCTCGATGCCGGGCGCCTGGAAGAACTGGATCCGCACGGCCTCCGGGTCGGTCGCGCTCGTCCCGACGTGGAAGCCGGCTGCGTACCCCTCCGCCTTCATCAGGTGGCGCGCGACCCCCGCGGGGATGACGCGCAGGTCGGCGACGTCGACTCCGGTCGACGCGATGCCGGAGAGCATCGCCCGCTTGATCATCCGCGCGGCCGGCGTGCCCTCGCGCGAGGCGACCACCCGCTCGCCGCGCTTGAGCGCCGTCCCGAGCGCCGCCGCGAGCCGCACCGCAACGTCCGGCGTCAGGTCGACGTTGACGAGGCCCGAGACGCCCTGCTGACGGAAGATGCGCGTCGTGCCGCGCGACTCCCAGATCACGCTCTCGAAGATCTGCGACCCGGTCTCGACCTCCTTGTACGGGTAGATCCGGACGTTCGGCATGATCACGCTCTCGGAGCCGATGCTCACCTCGTCCCCGATCGCGACGCCCTCGTGCACCCGGACGTGGGCGCGCAGGTCGCAGGCGCGGCCGACGATCGCACCTTCGACGACGGTACTGCGCCCGATGTAGGTCGACGCGTCGACGATCGAGTGCGTGATGCGCGCGCGCTCGCGCAGGGTGACGCTCGTCGAGAGGACGGAGTACGGACCCACCGACGCGTCGGGTGCCACACGGCAGTAGTTGCCGAGGTAGGCCGGGCCGTCGATCTGGTCGAGGTCGTTGAGGTCGACGCCGTCCCCCACCCACACGTTGCCGCGGATGCGGATGCCGCCGATGTTCAGGCGTACCCGCTCGTCCAGCGCGTCGAAGTTCGCCTGCCGGTACTGGTCGAGGTTGCCGATGTCCTGCCAGTAGCCGTCGAGCACGAACCCGTACATCGGCCGGCCCATCTCGAGCAGCAGCGGGAACAGCTCCTTCGAGAAGTCGTACGGCCGGTCGGTCGGGATGTGCCGCAGCACCTCCGGCTCCAGCACGTAGATGCCGGTGTTGATCGTGTCGGAGAAGACCTGGCCCCACGACGGCTTCTCGAGGAAACGCTCGATCCGGCCCTCCTCGTCGGTGACGACGATTCCGAACTCGAGCGGGTTGTCGACCGACTTCAGGCCGATCGTCACCGACGAGCCCTTCTCGCGGTGGAACTCGACGAGCTTCGTGAGATCGACGTCGCAGAGCGCGTCGCCGGAGATGACGAGGAACGTGTCGTCGAGCCGGTCGGCGGCGAGCCGGACCGAGCCGGCCGTCCCGAGTGGCGACTCCTCGACCGAGTACGAGATGTCCAGCCCGAGCGCCGAGCCGTCCCCGAAGTACGACCGGATCGCCTGCGGCAGGAAGGCGACGGTGACGATCACCTCTTCCATCCCGTGCTGCTTCAGCAACTCGAGGATGTGCTCCATGCACGGCTTGCCGACGATCGGGACCATCGGCTTCGGCTGGTTCGAGGTGAGAGGACGAAGGCGCGTGCCCTCCCCTCCTGCCATGACGACGGCCTTCATAGGCGTAATCGTCTCCAGGCGTCACGGACGTAGAACATCGCCGCCACGACGGCCGCCCCG
>JAICJI010000034.1 GCA_025928515.1 Thermoleophilia bacterium | reverse complement strand
TCGGCGAGCGAGCGATCCACTATCGCGGCCACGTGAAGATGATGGGCGCGATCCAGCCGTTCATCTCGGGCGCGATCTCGAAGACGGTGAACCTGCCGGAGCAGGCGACGATCGAGGAGGTCGTGCAGCTGTACACGGAGGCGTGGCAGCTGGGCGTGAAGGCCGTGGCGATCTATCGCGACAACTGCAAGGTGGCGCAGCCGCTGTCGTCGTCCGGCAAGGATGCGACGGCCGCGACGCCGCCGGTGCTCGTGCACGAGCGCAAGCGGCTGCCGGACGACCGCAACGAGGTCGGCCGGAAGTTCCGCGTCGGCGACCACGAGGGCTACATCCACGTCGGCCTCTACGACGACGGCAGCCCGGGCGACATCTTCGTCGACATCGCGAAGGACGGGACGACGATGGCCGGCCTGATGAACTCGCTCTGCCTCGCGGTCTCGATGGGCCTCCAGTACGGGGTCCCGCCGGAGGTCTACGTCTCGAAGCTCAGCCACATGCGCTTCGAGCCGAGCGGCCTGACGAACGACGCCGACATCCGGACGGCGAAGTCGATCGTCGACTACATCTTCCGCTGGTTCGGCAAGCGGTTCCTCACGCCCGAACAGCAGGAGGAGGCCGGGATCCTCTCGCCCGAGGTGAAGGCACGGATGGCGGAGCGTTATGCCAACGGCGAGGCGGCTGCGCCGACCGAGCCCACCGAGGCGCCGCCGCCCGGCCAGACGGCCCTCTTCAACTCGTGGGAGGACGCCGTCGAGTGCGCCCGCTGCGGCGGCCGGATGGTTCGCACGGGCAGCTGCTACACGTGCCGCGACTGCGGCACGAACACCGGCTGCTCGTAGCCGGACAGCGAAGCTCCTGAGCTCCGAGGGGCCCCCGCCAACGGGGGCCCCTTTCGGCTATTGATGTCCGTCACCCGCTGGGCGATACACGGTGCAACGCCGCAGGGGGGCGGCGGCGAACTGCGAAAAGGGTTCCATGAGCTTCGCAACGGTCAGGGTCACAGCCGCAGCAGCGCTCGCCGGCGCTCTCGTGGTCGGTGGTCTCGTAGTCACCCCGCCTGCACGCGCCGCGATTGCGGGATCGCGGATCACGACCCCGGCCGACCCGTCCTTCTTCATCGCCGACGAGAACGCGGGCACCCAGACGTTCGCGATCGCCGGGACGACAACGGGCGGAAACCCCGCGAGCAACCGGGTCGACATCAACTGCTACTCGGACGGATCGTCCGTCACGGTCGCCAAGAGCGTTTCGCTCAAGCCCGACGGGTCGTTCTCGCTCCCGAAGGCAAACCTGAACAACCCACTCGATCTCACCTGCCGGCTGCGGGCCGTGCCCGCCGGCACAAGCCCGTCGAACCTCACCCCGTTCTCGGGGCCGGTGATCGGCGTCGGCGAGCGTGACCTGTCCAAGGTGTCCGGCGGCCAGAACAACGGCAAGACGTACGACTACTACCTCGACGCCCAGCAGCAGGCAGCCGCATTCGACTACACGTCGCTCGGCGGGTGCGGGCTCCAGGACGGCTACCTCTACGACGCGACGTACACGCTGACGACGACGACGTTCTTCTGCAATGCGGGCCTCCCCGGGCCGGCGGGGTCGACCGCGCCGACGCGGTCCGACGTTCAGGTCGACGGCGCGAATGCGTATCCCCCCTATCAGGCGTTCTTCGTCAATGCGAACGCCGGCGGCTTCCCGGCTCTGACCGAGACGTACACGATCGACCAGGCGACGGGCAACGTCGTCATCCACGAGGCAGATCCGCTCGTCAAGTGCACGGACCCGGCCTACCCGCCGAACACCACCGGCTGCGCGACGTTCGTTGCCACCGGCGTGACCGACAACCGCACGATCACGCAGGATCACAACGGACACGTCAGCTGGATCACCGACTCCTTCACGAGCACCGACGGCAAAGCGCACGCGATCGACCTGCTCTGGGACAACAACCAGCAGTTCTGGGGCAACAGCGGCAATTCGGCCCAGGTCGAGTACGAGTTCCCCGGAGAGAGCGCGTTCTCGACCCACGTGGCCGGCAACACCGTCGGGTTGCCGTCGACCCCCGGCGCCATCTTCGTCCGGATGCACGGTGCGCCCGACGGCGACACGGCGACCGGTCGAGGCGCGATCGTCTACGACCGGCCGGCAACGGCCGCGGCCTTCACCTTCGTCCAGAGCTTCGACAGCGAGTTCACCCTGCACCAGACGGGCACGGTTCCCGCTGGGGGCTCGACCCGTTTCCGGTTCGCGTACGTGCAGGACTACCAGTCCGTCAACGTCGCCTCGATGGCGCAGGAAGCGAGCACCGCCTTCCTGGAGCAGATCGCGGTCTCGCGCTCGGGCACCGGCCAGGGGACGGTGAGGAGCGCGCCCGACGGGATCGCCTGCGGCAAGGCGTGCACGCACGGCTACGCGTACGGGACGTCCGTGAACCTGACCGCCAAGGCTGCGAACGGCTCGAAGTTCGCGGGCTGGTCGGGTGCGTGTACGGGCACCCAGAGCTGTGCGGTCACGACCGTCGACAACGTCGCCGGCAACGCGAAGTTCGCCCTCAAGCCGTGCATCGTCCCCAACGTGGTCGGTAAGACGCTCAAGGCGGCGAAGCTCGCGATCAAGAAAGCGCTCTGCTCCGTCGGCAAAATCCGGGTCGCGTCCTCGAAGGTGAAGAAGGGGCACGTCATCTCCCAGCGGCCGAGGCACGGCAGGCGGGTGAAGCAGCTCACGAGGATCGGCCTCCTCGTGAGCACGGGCTAACGGGAAGGCCCGGCGTCGGCGTGTCCCGCGCCAATCCGACAGCGACCCACGCCGCGAATCAATTGCCATGGCGTTGGAACGCTGCCAGGATGCGGTAATGCCCGCATGCCGTGCGTGCGGCCAGGACAACCCCGAGGTTGCGCGCTTTTGTCATGCGTGCGGGGCTGCGCTTGGCGCGGAGCCACCCAGTCGCGAAGAGCGGCGGATCGTCAGCGTCGTCTTCGTCGACCTCGTCGGCTTCACGTCGCGCTCCGAACAGCTCGACCCGGAGGACGTCCGCGCGATCCTCACCCCGTACCACGAGACGGTGCGCGACGAGCTGGAGTCCTTCGGCGGCATCGTGGAGAAGTTCGTGGGCGATGCGGTCATGGCCGTCTTCGGCGCGCCGACCGCCCACGGCGACGATCCCGAGCGCGCGGTGCGCGCGGCCCTGGCGGTCCGCGACGCCGTCGCCACGCTGAACGAGGAGCGGCCGGAGCTCGAGCTGCGCATCCGCGGCGCCGTGAACACGGGCGAGGCGGTCGTGACGCTCTCGGCGCGTCCGGCGCTCGGCGAGGCGATGGTCGCGGGCGACGTGGTCAACACAGCCTCCCGCCTGCAGCAGCACGCGCCGGTCGGCGAGATCGTGGTGGGCGAGGAGACGTACCGGGCCACGCGCTCCGCGATCGAGTACGAAGCGGTCGAGCCGGTGACGGCAAAGGGGAAGGCAGCACCGATCGCCGTCTGGCGGGCCGTCGCAACCACCTCGGCGGCCGGCGTGCGCCACCTCTCGAGCACGCCGTTCGTCGGCCGAGCGCGCGAAGTCAGCCTCCTCGACGCGACCTGGGAGCGTGTTGAACGAGAACGGCATCCCCACCTGATCACGGTGCTCGGAGCTCCGGGCGTCGGCAAGTCGCGGCTCACGGCGGAGTTCACGCAGAGCGTGACGTCCCGCGGCGGACGTGTCGTTCGCGGCCGGTGCCTCCCCTATCGCGAACGGAGCGCGTACGGCGCCTTTGCCATGCAGGTGAAGGAGCTCGCCGGCATCTTCGACAGCGACGACGTCGCGGTCGCGACGGGGAAGCTCCGCACCCTGGTGGAGCGGCTCGTCGGCAAGGACGAAGCCGAGGCCGTTGCCGGGCACATCGCGATCCTCCTCGGGATCGAGACGAAGGCAACGGCGCCGGATCGCGACAGCCTCTTCCAATCCGTCCGCCTTTTCATCGAAGCGGGATCGCGCGACGAGCCGACCGCGTTCGTGTTCGAGGACATCCACTGGGCCGACTCCTCGCTGCTCGACCTCATCGAGCTCCTCGCCGCGCGTCTGCACGACCTGCCGGTGCTGCTGTTGACGCTGGCACGGCCGGAGCTGCTCGACCGGCGGCCCGCGTGGGGCGGCGGACTGCTCGCCTACAACGCGCTTCCCCTGGAGCCTCTGGCTGGATCGGACGCGGCGGACCTTGCGCTGCACCTCCTCGGCGCCGACGCGAAGGCGGCCCAGGTTGCCGAGGCCGCGGAAGGCAACCCTCTCTTCATCGAGCAGCTCGCAGCAGTGCTCAGCGAACGTGGTGCGGAGGAGGCCGGCACCTTGCCCACCACGATTCGCGGTCTCGTGGCGGCGCGCCTCGACGCCCTCCCGGCCGACGAGCGCGACGTGATCCTCGATGCCTCGATCTCCGGCCGGATCTTCTGGCGCGGCGGCCTCGAGCGAATCGCCCGCGACCCCGCCTCACTCGGCGACGCGCTCGCCGCCCTCGAGCGACGCGACCTCGTTCGCCGCGACTCGGTGTCGCGCATCGAGGGAGAGGTGCAATGGTCGTTCAAGCACGTCCTCATCCGCGACGTCGCGTACGACCTCCAGCCTCGCGCCCGCCGGCGCGAGGGACACCGCCATATCGCCGAATTCATCGAGGAGTCGACGCCGGAGATCGGCGAGGCCGGCGCGGCGCTCGCCCGCCACTGGCGAGGAGCGGGCGAGCTCGACCAGGCCGTCAAGCACTTCGTGAACGCCGCCGAGGAGGCCGAACGCGGCTGGGCGAAGGAGCTGGCGGTGACGCTCTACAAGGAAGCGCTCGACATGACGCCGGCCGACGACGTCGAGCGCGTTCGCTTCCTACGCAAGCGGCTCGCGGTCGCGACGCAGGCGTACATTCACCTGGACGACGCGCAGCTGCTCGGGTTGGGCAGCGGCGAGCCGGACTAGACGGCCGGGAAGTCGGCGGGCGACACGTCGCCGGCGATCTCGTGTACTGCGTCGATCCTGTGCTTCCCGAGCTTCTTCCCATGCTCGAGGACGACGCCCTCGTTCGGTGCGTCGTAGACGCAATACGTGTGGACGAGCCCTTCGTCGTCGACGACGACGTGGCTGTGCTCCCAGGTGATCTCCGGGTGCTCGTCCTCGATGATCTCGCGCGAGCGCCGGCCGAGCGTGGGCATCTGGGACTCGCCGACTTCGAAGCTACGGATGAGTAGATAACGCGGCATGCGCGCGAGTCTAACCTCGCGCGTCCGAATTGAGAAGCCTACGGAGCCTCGTCCTGTATGCGTCCATGTCCGCGTGCTTCCAATCTGCGTGGGTTTGGTGCGCCCACGGCTTGTACAGCTCACGGTGATACGGGCTCGAAAGGCTCTCGCTGTGGCCGATCACGTTGCGCACCTTGATGTGGAAACGGCCGACGAGCCAGGCGGTGAGCTCGAGCGACGCACGGATCTGCGCTTTGTCGTGGAGGATCTCGGCGTCGGACGTGCCGACGTGCTCGATCCCGACGGCGACGTAGTTGAGCCCGACGGTGTGCCGGCACATGATGTCGAGGCGTACGAGCTGGTACACGCGGCCGTTCCGGTCGATGATGAAGTGGGCGCAGTCGCCCGGCAGCTCGTGCAGCTCAGGATCGGGCTCGTTCGCAGCGAACGTGTTCCACGCAGAGGAGAAGCTGTTGCTCGCGGTGTAGTGCTCGACGATCACCTTCGGCTGCAGGCGCCACGAGTGGACGCCGTAGTGCTTCTCGGCGTACGCGGCCATCTCGGCCTTTCGCCGCGGCCCGAACGGGATCGGCTTCCAGATGACGTGCGGGCGCGGCGCGACGGCGAGTGAGATCGCGAGGGCGGCAGCGGCGAACACGAGTCAGCACGCTAGCCGGTAGATCCGCTCGCCGACCGGCTCGGCCCTGAACCGCTCGAGAAACTCCTTCGCGTACGGGCGCCCCGGCTCGGCGAGCAGCACTTCTCCGCCGAGCTCGGGGAGCAGCTCCGCGAGCTGGTCGGCGTTCCGCGCCTCGTAGAGCAGGTCGGCGCCGAGCACGAGATCCCACGGCGCAGCGCGCAGCATCGGCTCCGGCTCGCTCCAGCGGAGTCGAGCCGCGCGGAGAAAGAGGCCGTTGCGCTCGGCGTTGCGCTGCAGCAACTCGATCGCGTCCTCGGCCCAATCCGTGGCGAGCACGTCGGCGCCGCCCAGGGCCGCGGCAAGCGACGGGAGCCCGAGCCCGCAGCCGAGCTCCACCACGCGCAGCCCGCCGAGCTCCCACGCAGCGACGTGACGAGCGAGCGCGAGGCCGCTGGGCCAGAGCTCGGCCCAGTACGGCAGAAACTCCTCCTCGTCGAACGCAGCCTCGTCGATCAGCTCATCCGCGCTCGGCGGACGGAGGATGTCGAGGCGCACGCCGGCCGCGAGCTGGACTTCCTCCTCGACGAGATTCAGAGCGCGGCGAAGAGGTCGACCGGAACGCCGTCGGGGTCGCTGAGCTGGGCGTAGCGATAGCCCCAGAACGCGTCCCACGGCTCCTTCTCGCCCTCGAAGCCGGCGTCGACGACCCGCGCGTACAGCTCGTCGACCTCGGCTGGAGTGCCACACGCGAACGCGAGTGCCAGCTGATTCCCGGTCTCCCTCGTCCAGTCGGGCCGGAAGCTGTGGATGACGTGCTCGGCGTCGACCATCAGGCGCAGGCCGTTCGGCATCGTCGCCTCGACGTGGTCGTCGCCCTCGCCGAACTCGATCCCGAGCAGCCGGTAGAAGGCGCGCGTGCGACCGAGCTCGGAGGAGACGATCCCGACTGCATCGAGTTGCGGCATTGCTCGGACGCTAGCCGTTACGGCCGGTCCCGCGTCCTGGTTGGTCGCCGTTGCGCGACACGATGACCGAGTCGGCGAGACCGTACTCGACCGCTTCCTCGGGGTCGAGGAAGCGATCCCGGTCGATGTCGCGCGTCACCTGCTCGACGTCACGGCCGGAGTGATGGGCGATCACTTCCGCATAACGACGTGTGAGCGAGAGGATCTCGCGCGCGGCGATCTCGATATCGGCCGGCGTCCCACGCGTTCCTGCGGAGCCCTGGTGGATCATCACCTTCGAGTTCGGGAGGACGAAGCGCTTGCCGGCCGCGCCGCCGGCGAGCAGCAGCGCGCCCATCGACATCGCCATCCCGATGCAGTACGTCTGCACGTCCGGCTTCACGAACTGCATCGCGTCGTACATCGCCATCCCCGCGTACACGTCGCCGCCGGGCGAGTTGATGTACAGACGGATATCGGTGTCGGGATCCTCGGCCTCGAGGAAGAGCAGCTGCGCGACGACGAGGTTGGCCGCTGAGGACTCGACCTCGCTGCCGAGGAAGACGATGCGCTCCCGCAGGAGCCGCGAGAAGATGTCGAACGAGCGCTCGAAGCGGCCGTCCGACTCCACCACCATGGGCACGAGGTGATTCGATACGCTACTCATCGGTTGCACATTAATACGCAACTAGGAGGTTGCGCAAATGGAGATCGAACGCAAGATCCTCGTCCCCGAGGAGGCCGAAGAGGTCTGGGAATCGCTGACGGATCCTGAGCGGCTCGAAGAGTGGTTCGCGACGGACGTCGAGCTCGACGCGCGCCCGGGTGGCGAGGGAGTGTTCCGCTGGGGCGACGGTGACGAGCGTCGGGCAGTCGTCCGCGAGCTCGAGGAGGCGGAGCGTCTCGTCCTCGACTGGGACGACGGCGGCAGCGTCGCGATCGAGCTCGAGACGTCCGAGGCGGGCACGCTCGTGCGCGTCGTCGAGACCTCGCCGGACTTCGGCCTCGCTCTGGAGCTGCACGCTTGCGCGTGGACGGCTCTCGCGGCGTAGACCGCGTCTTCACCGCACTCGGCGACGCCGGGCGTCGCTCGCTCGTCGAGGCGGTGGCCGCGCGCGGCACGGCGACGGCGACCGAGCTCGCGGCGGAGCTGCCGATAACGCGGCAGGCGGTGGCGAAGCAACTCACGGCATTGGCCGACGCGGGCTTGCTCCGGGCGACGCGCGCGGGACGAGAGACGCGCTACGAACTGACGCCGGCGCCGCTCGAGGACGCCGTCGAGTGGATGGTCTCGGTCGGCACGGCGTGGGACGAGCGGCTCGCCGCTCTCCGCCGGAGCCTCGCCCAGAAGACCTGATCGATGAGATGCTTGCGGCGTGCTCGTCGTCCTGAGCGTGGACATGGAAGGGGTGTCACAGCTCCGGCGGGGACGCGAGATCTTCGCCGCGTGCCCTGAGTACTGGCTGACCGGCAAGCCGCGCTTCGAAGAGGAGGTGGCGGCCGCGTGCGAAGGACTCCTCGCAGGCGGAGCCACAGAGGTCGTCGTGCTCGACAACCACGGCAGCGGGAACCCGGTGAATATCGGCGCCGAGGCGTTGCCCGCCGGTGCCCGGCTCGAGACGTGGAATCTCTGGGATGTGCCGCGGCACGGCGCCGACGCCATGCTGCAGGTCGGTTACCACGCCCGCGGCGGAGTCGACGGCTTCCTCTCCCACACGTATGTTCCCGGGCTCCGCCTGCGCTGCGGTGACGAGCTCATCTCCGAGAGTCACGGACGCGCATGGGCGGCGCGAACACGGCTGATCGGCATCAGCGGCAACGACCTGCACGAAGAGACGCTCGGCTCGCTCGTCGGCACAGCGTTCCTCGTCGCGCAGCGCTCCCAGGGCCATGGAGCCGCGGAGCCGGTTGCAGAGCTCGACGCGGTTCGAGAGTTCGCCAGGACGTGCGCCGAGCATGCTCCCGACGTCCAACCGATCATCGTGCCCGGCGAAACGCTCCTGTCCGCGAGCATGCCGAACGGCGCCGCTGTCGAGGCAACGATGCGCGAAGGCGGCTGGATCCGAAGCGGCGACGTCGAGTACGAGATCGAGCTCCGCACCTGGGACGACTCCCGAGAGCCCATCGGTGCCGCGATGCTCGCCGCGTTCACGCCGCTGCTGCCCGACTGGTCGAACGATCTCACGAGCCCGGAGCAGGCAGACGCGTACGACCGGGCGCGACGCGAACGGCTCGCCGCGGCGATCGAAGCCTGGGCCGAAGCCTCCGAGCCCGAGTGGTTCGTCGAGGCGGCCTAGGGAAAGAGCCGCTCGATCCGCCAGCCTCCGGACTGATCGCGCTCGTAGCGAAAGCGGTCGTGAAGGCGGCTGGCGCGGTGCTGCCAGAACTCCCAGGCAGTCGGCACCAGCAGGAAGCCTCCCCACGTAGGCGGCCGCGGCACCGGTCCGTCGAAACCGACCTCTCCGAGCCGTTCGTCGAGTTGCTCCCGCGAGGCAAGCGGCTCGCTCTGGCGGGAGGCGTGCGCGCCGAGCTGGGCGTCCCGCGGCCGCGTCGCGAAGTACGCGTCCGACTCCTCGGGCGAGACGCGCTCGACCCTTCCCTCTACGCGCACCTGGCGGCCGAGCGGCGACCAGTGGAAGAGCAGCGCGGCCTGCGGGTTCGCCTCGAGCTCGCGCCCTTTCCGCGAGGTGTAGTGCGAGTAGAAGACGAGCCCGCGCTCGTCGTAGCCCTTCAGCAGCACCATCCGCAACGACGGGGCGCCGCCGGCCGTCGCCGTCGCGAGAGCCATCGCCTCCGGCACCGCGACGGCCGCCAACGCCTCGGCATACCAGTTGCGGAACTGCTCGAGGGGATCGACGGCGAGGTCGGCCCGCCTGAGCTCGGCCTCCCCGTCCACGCTCAGAGCTTCGCGCGCAGCTCGGCCGGCCGCAGGACCTTGCCGCCGAGCTCGGCGTCGGTGGGCACGAGCTCGCGAACGACCTCGAGCACGACCTCTGCGTCGTCGCTGAGCGGGCTGAGGATCTTGTTCCCCTTCAGCAGCGCCTTGCCGCGCGGGCCGGCGTGCACCGCGAGGTCGCGCTCCGCGTAGCCCCGCTCCTGCAGAAGGGCGTTTGCCTCTTCGATCGGTTCCGCCATCGCGCGTGTTCTAACGGAACAGGTCCGTCTCGGGTGGGATGACGAGATCGGCGGCGCTTTCGTCGCCGCGCACGTCGAGGCCGCGGACGACGGCGACCGGCACGCGGTCGAGCTTGCCGAAGACGAGCTGGGCCGCGCCGGCAATCTCGTCCGCGACGGCGATCCGGGTCGCGTGCAGCTCGTAGCCGGCCGGATCGCGCTCGCCCATCAGGTCTCGGACGACCGTCACCCCGGCCGCTCCGATCGCGACGTCCGTCGTCGCGGCGCGCCAGGGCCGGCCGAAGGAGTCGGTCACGATCACGCCGATCTCGGCGCCTGTCCGCTCGCGGAGCTCCTCCCGCAGGCGTGCCGCCGAGGCGTCGGAGTCGAGCGGCAGAAGCACCACCGTCTCCGGCTCCGGCGCGTTCGACGCGTCGACGCCTGCCGAGCCACAGACGAAGCCCTCCCGCGTCCGGGCGATGAGCAGCGGCGGTCGGACTCGGACGAGCTCGACCGCTTCGTCGAGGATGACCTGGATCCGACGCGGATCGGCCTCGTCGCCTGCGAGCTCGCGAGCCTGCTCCGACGGCTCGACGTCCGCGAGTGCGACGACGCGGCCCTCGACCTTCGAGACGGCCTTCTGGGCGATCACGACGACGTCCCCGTCCTCGAGCTGCGCTCGCTCGACGATGAAGCCTGCCAGATCGTCGCCCTCGCGCAGCTCCGGCAGCCCCTCGACCGGCGTCACGCTGAAGCCGGGCCTCCGCACGTCCTTCACGAGCACGAGCGTCGGGTTCCCCTCGTCCCACAGCCCGTGCAGCTCCTCGATCGCGGCGAAGCCGAGGGCCTCGTAGAACGCGCGCGTCGCGGCGTAGCCCTCGTCCGGCCGCGACGGGCCGAGCGTCTTGACCTGGAGGTAGCGGATGCCGCGCGCCCGGCACCACGATTCGGCCGTCTCGACGAGCGCCCGGCCGATCCCTTGCCGGTGCCTCGCCCGCGCGACGCCCATGACGTAGACCTCGGCGGCCGTCGGCGTGTGCTGCTTGACGCAGAGGAAGCCCGCGTCCGGCTCCACGGCGAACGTCGGCAGTGTCGCGGCGTCGTCGACGTACTTGCGAGTGGCCTCCTCGATCCCGAACCACTCGGGCAGGTCGCGGAGCACCGACTCGGCGATGCGAGACCGCGCCGCAGGATCCTCGACCTCGACGACGCGCGTCACGGAAGGCCCGTGACGTGGACGCCGGCATGCCCCTTGTAGCGCTTGTTGAGATTGACGATCACGGCCGTCAACCCTTCGAGCGCGCGGGCGCTCGCCAGCGGCCCGGCATCGAGCGCGCGCCCCGCGACCACCTTCGCGGCGAGCTCGAGCGCAAGCGTCTTGGCCTCCTCGTCGTCGCCGCAGACGAAAGCGTCCTCGTCGGGGCGGCCGTGCGCGAGCTTTCCTGCGGCAAGCGAGTGAAGCCCTGCGACGACCGGGACGTCGACCACCTCGTCGATGCGCTCCGCGAGTGAGCGCCCCTGGGCCGGCGGCCGCGCGCGACGGTCGTGGAATTCGAGCTCGCTGGCGACGGAGAGAACGGGCGAGCGGAAGAACGCGCGCAACGTCTGCGCCGTAGCCAGCGCCGCATCCGCAACTGTCGCGAGCACCGCGAGCTCGGCATCGCCCACCGCCGCCTCATTGCCGTCGCCCCTACATCCGACCTCGTTCGCCTTCTCTTGTGCCCGCGCCGCATCGCGCGACCCGATGACGACGTCGTCACCGGCCTCGACGAGCCTGGCCGCCAACGCGAGCCCGAAGTCGCCCGTGCCTCCGATGATCGCGACCTTCACGCGGGCACGGCTCCCAGAGCAGCCTCCGCCAGGCGGCGCCGCGCGTCGGCGTCCGTCATCAGCGTCCGGGTCACGATCGGCCGCACCTCCCCGAGCCCGTCGAGGTCGTCGACGTCGGCCTCGTCCACGACGAGCGCGTCGATCAGCCCGGGGTAGCAGCCCGCCACGTGCCGCGGAGACGACCCGCCGGCGAGTCGCCGCAGCATCCGGTCCGCAGGCCCCTTCACGGCTCGCCCCCGGATAAGGGGGCTGATGGCGACGCACGGCACCCGCCGGCGGGCGAGCGCGTCACGCAGCTCTCGCACCGCCAGAATCGGGCCGACCGAGACATAGGGATTGCTCGGGGCGAGGAGGATCAGCTCGGCGCCGGCGAGCGCTTCGAGCACGCCCTGCGCCGGCCGTGCCGCGTGCTCTCCCTCGAAGCGCACGGCGTCGACCTCGTCCCGGTGCCCGCGACCGACGAACCACTCTTGGAACGGGAACGAGCCGGCGGGCGTGTCGAGCCAGGTGCGGAGCCGATCGTCGGTGGCGGGCAGCAAGCGCGTCTCGACGCCGAGCGCCTCCGTCAGCCTTGCCGTTACGGCGGAAAGCGGCTCGCCCGCGTACAGAGCCTGCGTCCGCACGAGATGAAGCCCGAGGTCGCGATCGCCGAGCGCAAACCAATCCTCGGCGCCGAGCGAACCGACCGTCTCGAGCGCGTTCCAGGTCTCGTCGCTTCTGCCCCAGCCGCGCCGGTCGTCGGCGAGACCTGCGAGCGCATAGAGGATCGAGTCGAGGTCCGGCGAGACGTGAAGGCCGAGGACTTCGACGTCGTCGCCGACGTTGCCGAGAACCGTGGTCGCCGCCGCGCCCACGACGTCCACGAGGCCGCGGACGAAGCGCGCGCCCCCGACTCCCCCGGAGAGGACGGCGACGCTCAGACGGCGCTCCGCTCGAGCTCGGAGAGACACGACTGCGTGCGAGGGCCGGCGCGCAGCTGCAGCCGCGTGAGGTCGTCGATCGTGTCCACGTCGTCGGCGAGGTTCGGCACCGCGACCGAAACGGCCTCGATGCCGAGCGAAGCAGCATGCTCGCGGAACCGGTCGGAGCTGCTCGGGCCGTAGAGCGGCGCGAAGGCCTCGGCCGAAGGAAGGCTCAACGCGTTCGTCGTCCCGTCCAGCGCCTCGACGAGCGCGAGGCAGCCGGCCGGCGTGGCGGCGAGCAACGAACGGAGGTCGTGCGGCACGACGCACGGGACGTCCGCGTTGACGACGAGGATGCCGCCCGGCTCGACGCCCCCGAGGCCCGCTTGCACCGCCGCGCCCTGGCCGCCGCCCGGGTCGTCGACAGCTTCCCCTCCCGCAGCGCGGGTCGCCGCGGCGGCTTCTTCGTCGGGCGTCACGACCCGAGTGCGTCCGACGAGGACGGATGCGGCCAGCACGTCACAGAACATCGCGTGGGCCAGCGCTCGGCGGATCCGTGCCGAAGCATGGAGGCGCGTCTTTCCCTCGGCACCGGCGAACGGGATCACGACGGTCGGCATGGGCAGACACTAGCCCCGTGGGGATACTCCGCCCGTGACGATCGCAGCGACACAGCCGTTCCCTGGCCCGGCGTGGGAGGAGCTGACGGGCGTGACGGTGCTCGAGACGTGGCCACCCGTCGAATCTCTCCCGAGCGTCGAAGTCCTGCTCGAGGCCGTCGTTCCCGTCGGGCCGAGCGAGCTTGAGCTCCTGCCCGACCTCCGCCTCGTCGGGAACTACGGCGTCGGCTACGACAACGTCGACGTCACAGCCTGCCGGGAGCGCGGGATCGCCGTGATGAACACGCCGGGGGTGCTCGACGCGGCTGTTGCCGAGCTCACGCTCGCGCTCATGCTCGCCTGCCGGCGCCAACTCGCCGCGTCCGACCGCTTCGTTCGCGACGGCCAATGGCGCACCGGCTGGTCACGTCCGGAACGGCTCGGGCACGACCTCGCCGGCTCGACGCTCGGCCTAGTCGGCTTCGGGCGGATCGGCCGGCAAGTCGAACGGTTGGCGACGGCCTTCGGAATGCGCGTCGTCCACCACCGCCGCACCGACGGGCTTCCGCTGGACGAGTTGCTCGGCAGCGCGGACGTCGTCTCGCTCCACGTGCCGCTGACGGCGGAGACCCAGGGCCTTCTCTCGCGCGAGCGGCTCGCCCTCCTGCAGGACGGCGCGACGCTGATCAACACAGCGCGGGGAGCGATCGTCGACGAGCAGGCGCTGGTCGACGAGCTCGTCTCGGGCCGGATCTCGGCCGGGCTCGACGTGTTCGCCGACGAGCCTCGCGTCCCGGGGCGTCTGCTCGGTCTGCCGAACGTCGTCCTGACCCCGCACATCGCGAGCGCGACGGTCGAGACGCGGGCGGCGATGACGCGCGTGCTCGTCGACAACGTCCTCGCCTTTCTCGACGGACGGCCGCTGCCGAACGAAGTCGTCGCCTAGGCCGTGCCCGGGCGGCCGGCCGCGACCCAGTCGCGGACGTCGAACCAATGGCTCGAGCGAAGTGCCTCGGCGACGCTCGGCTCGGTGTGCTCGGCCCAGAAGACGTGGCGCTCGAGGTCGCAGCAGATGGCGACGTCCGAAAGCGCAACCTCGGGAACGTTCATGAGCGCGTCCGCGGGGAGCCTCGCTTCCGCGACGGTGTAGTGCTTGAACTGGAGCTCGGGAGCGATCTCCATCAGTTCCGGCCAGTCGGGACAGGTGCGAGAGCTCACGCCGGTGACGGTACCGACAACGCGCGTTCGACAATCCCGGCGAGCGTCTTCACGAACCCCGGGTCGGCGTTCGGCATCTCGATCCGCTCGAGCCGGAGCCCGAGCTCGGCGGCCTTCTCCTGCGCCTCGACGTCGATGTCCCAACGGATCTCGAGGTGATCGGAGACGAAGCCGACGGGGCAGACGAGGACGCTCTCGACGCCCTGGCGGTGGAGCGACTCGAGGTGGTCGAGGATGTCGGGCCCGAGCCACGGCTCTCCGGTTGGAGACTCGCTCTGGAAGGAGAAGCTCCAGGCGGACAGTCCGGCCGCCCCGGCGACGAGCAGCGACGTCTCGAGCAGCTGGTCGCGGTACGGGTCGCCGGCCTCGATGATCCGTGCGGGCAGCGAGTGCGCGGTGAAGACGACGTGGGCGTCGGCGCCGCGGACACGAGCGGCGAGCAGCTCCACGAAGCCCGGCTCGTCGTGCCAGCTCTCGACGAAGCGCAGCTCGGCGCGGCCGGCGAGCGCCCGCTCCAGTTGCTCGCGGTAGCCCGCGATCGAGAGCGCGGAGTAGTGCGGGGCCAGCACGAGCCCGACGATCTGCTCGGCTCCCGAGGACACCGCCGCCTCGGCAGCGTCCGCGATCCTCGGCGTCCAGTGCTTCATCCCGGTGAAGACCGGCAGCCCGAGCTCACCTTCGAGCGCTGCGCGCGTCTGCTCGGTGATCGCGTTCAGCGGCGAGGAATCCTCGATCAAGAGCCGCCGGTAGCGCTCGACGAGATCCGCGAGATGCTCCGGTGCGACCGGGCGGCCACCGCGGATGTCGGCGTAGTACGCGGGAACGTCCGCCAGGCGTTCCGGCGACCCGTACGCCATGAGCACGACCGCGCTCTTCATCCCGGCCGACCGTAGCTGCGTACGAGCTCGGCGAGCCGGGTGAGCACGTCCGGATCCGTCTGGGGAAGGACGCCGTGGCCGAGATTGAAGACGTGTCCGGGCCGTCCGCCTGCGCGCCGCAGGACGTCGAACGCCGCGTACTCCACCCGCTCCCACGGGCCGAGCAGCACGGCCGGCTCGAGGTTCCCCTGCACCGCCCGCTCCTCGCCTACGGCCGCCCAGGCGTCGTCGAGCGGGACGCGCCAGTCGACGCCGACCGCACTGCCGCCGGCGGCGGCCATCTCGGCGAGGAGCTGGGGCGTCGTGCCCGTGCCGAAATGGATCGTCGGCACACCGGCCGCCTCGAGCACGCGCGCCGAGTACGGAGCGACGAACTCGCGGTAGTCGGCGACGGAAAGGGCGCCGACCCAGGAATCGAAGAGCTGGATCGCGTCGGCGCCGGCGGCGGCCATCGCGGCGACGTACGGAGCGAACTGCCCGGTCAGCCGCTCCATCAGCGCATGCCAGGTCTCCGGCTCGCGATACATGAGCGACTTGGTCCGCACGAAATCGCGGCTCGGCCTCCCCTCGACGAGGTAGCCGGCGACCGTGAACGGCCCGCCGCAGAAGCCGACCAGCGCCCGCTCGGGCTCGAGCTCGCTCCGCACGAGCCGCACCGCTTCGAGGATCGGTGACGCCCATTCCTCGGGCGCGACCACGTGCAGCCGCTCGACGGCGGCGGCGGAGTCGATCCGCTCGTCGGCGACCGGCCCTACGCCTTCGACGAGCTCGACGTCGACGCCCATGCCGAGAACGGGCGACATGATGTCCGCGAAGAGGACGGCCGCGTCGACACCGTGGCGCCGCACGGGCTGCAGCGTCACCTCGGCGCACAGGTCCGGCGTCCCGGCGATTGCGAAGAAGCGGTGCTTCTGCCGCAACGCGCGGTACTCGGGCAGCGAACGGCCCGCCTGTCGCATGAACCAGACAGGGGTCCGCTCGGCCGGCTCGCGGCGCAGCGTCCGAACGAGAAGAGGCTCGGCGCTCAGACGCGGATCGGCTCGCGACCCTGCTCGCGGAGGAGCCGGGAAAGCCCTTCCTCGAGCGTGATCTCGGGCTCCCAGCCTAGGAGCTGTTGCGCCCTCGTGATGTCGGGCTTGCGCTGCATCGGGTCATCGACCCGGAGCGCCTCGAAGACGATTTCGCTCGACGAGCCGGTGATCCGCTGGACGATCTCCGCGAGCTCGAGCAGCGTCCGCTCGTCGGGGTTGCCGATGTTGACCGGAAGGTGCTCGCCACTCTCGGCGAGGAGCACGATGCCGCGGATCAGGTCGTCGACGAAGCAGAAGCTCCGCGTCTGCTGCCCGTCGCCGAACACCGTCAGCGGCTCCTCGGCGAGCGCCTGCCGGATGAAGTTCGAGACGGCGCGGCCGTCGTTCGGCCGCATCCGCGGGCCGTACGTGTTGAAGATCCGCACGATCGCCGTGTCGACGCCCTGCTGGCCGTGGTACGCCATCGTCAGCGCCTCGGCGTACCGCTTCGCCTCGTCGTACACGCCGCGCGGGCCGATCGGGTTCACGTGTCCCCAGTACGTCTCGGGCTGCGGGTGGATCTGCGGGTCGCCGTAGACCTCGCTCGTCGACGCGAGCAGGAAGCGGGCGCGCTTGAACTTCGAGAGCCCGAGCGCGTTGTGCGTCCCGTACGAGCCGACCTTGAGCGAGTGGAGCGGCATCCGGAGGTAGTCGTCAGGGCTCGCGAGCGCGGCGAAGTGGTAGACGAAGTCGATGGGCTCGTCGATGTGGATCGGCTCCGAGACGTCGTGGTCGACGAAGCGGAACGCGTCGGCGTCGCGGATGTGCTCGATGTTCGCGAGCGAGCCGCTGACGAGGTTGTCGACACAGATGACGCGGTGGCCGCGCTCGAGGAGGTAGTCGCAGAGGTGCGAGCCGAGGAAGCCGGCGCCGCCGGTCACGAGCGCGGTAGGCACGGCGCGATGGTACCGGGCTACTTGAGATCCTTGTTCGATTCCATGTCGAACCACATCGCGAACAGCGTGAACTGGAGGCCCGAGATGACGAGCAGCGCGACGAGAACGACCGTCGCGATCGGGATCGAGTAGCCGGCGATGCGGTAGCCCACCACGACCAGGCCGAGCAGGACGCCCGCGACGGTGGCGATGAACCCCATCACGTAGAAGAAGACGAGCGGGTGGAAGTCGCGCTTCACGTACTTCTCCCAGAGCCGCCAGAAGAAGCCGCGCACGAGCAGCCAGGCGATCCGCGGGACGACGTGGCGGTAGCGCATGTTCGAGCGCTCGCCGACGCCGTAGATCGGCCGTGACGGGAAGTCGCGCACCCGCGCGTTCCACACGTTGAGGTGCACGAGCATGTCGTTCGGGAAGCCGTAGTTCGTGTAGATGTGGTCGAGGTCGAGCCGCTCGAGCATCTCGCGCGAGACGACCGTGTAACCGGACTGCGAGTCGGCCACGTGCCAGTAGCCCGACGCGACCTTCGTCAGCATGGAGAGGATCGCGTTGCCGAAGAAGCGCGTCTTCGGGATCAACTGCCAGGCCTGGCCGCTCGCAAGGCGATTCGCCTTCGAGTAGTCGAGCTCACCGCGGGCGACCGGTGCGACGAGCTTCGGCAAGTCCTCGGGGTCCATCTGGTTGTCCCCGTTCATGACCACCACGACGTCGAGGCCGGCGGCGAGCGCCCGCCGGTAGCCCGTGAGCGTCGCGGCGCCGACGCCGCTGCGCCGTTCGTGCGAGAGCACCTCGACCCGCTGATCGCCCGTTGCGACGGCGGCCTCGGAGGTGCGGTCGGTGGAGCCGTCGTCGACCACGATGATGCGGTCGACGAGCTCCGGGATCCCGGCGAGGGTCGCGCCGATCAGCGCTTCCTCGTCGTAGGCCGGCACGACGACCCCGACCCGCTTCCCCTCGAACATGGGCGGAGGCTAACTACTCGCCGTTGCGCGGCGTGAGCCGCGGCACGACGGTGTCCCAGAGCAGCGCGGCGAGCGCACCGAGGATCAGGCCGATCAGCGCGGCGATGACGACCGTGTTGCGGCGGCTCCGCGCGGTGACCTTGTGCGAGGCGGCTGGCGTATAGATAGACGGTGATTCGACGTTCTGTGCCAGCAAGAGGAGCTGCGAGTTGGTGGTCTTGTCGAGCTGGTCGCTGCGCAAGTTCGACTGGAGCAGCAGCTTGTTCGTATCGGAGATGTTCGGGTTCGCAATCGCGGATTCGATCGACTTGATGTCCGCGTTGTCGAAGGCGATGTGTTCTTGGAGGATCTTGATCGACTCCGCTGGATAGCTCCCGACCAGCTTGACCACTTGAGCGGCGAGCTTGTTCGCAGCGCAGGCCGCGACCTTTCCCTTCTTCGCCTGCACGCTGACCTTCACGAACGGGTTGACCGCTGCGGCGCCGCTCTTCGTCGCTGCCCCGGTCGCGATCGCCGCCGTCGAAATCCCCTTCGCGAATTTCGAGACGCTCGTGTGACACTCGTTCGCGACCGTGTTCTGCACGGCCTGCGACTGAACGGCGGTCGCTACTGCTGAGGGGTTGGTCTGCGGGGTGATTACCGCTCCATTGCCCGATGGCGTAGTCGGCTGGCCGAGGTAGACGGTGGCCGTAGCCGAGTAGACCTGGGTCCCGCCGAGCGAGATCAGGTAGCCGACGATCGCGCCGGCCACGAGCCCCGCAGCGAGCAGCCACCAGCGGATCGCCAGCAACCGGACGTAGCGCGCGAAGTCGACTTCCTGCTCGGCCTCCGGATCAAAGCCGCGCGAGGGGGGAGCAGGTGTAGTCACGAGGGGCGACGATAGCCGACGCACATGAGGGCACTCTGAGGAAGCGGCGTCAGTGCGAGCGTCGCGGCTCGACGGCGTAGATCCGCGAGAAGCCGTTGAAGAGCAGGCGCATGCCGTTCCCGGAGACCGGGACGTACTGGCCGTGCGGGAAGGTCACGAGCCTCCGCCCGGTGTGGACGTTCACGCCGATGATCCGATGCGAGAAGCTGCCGACGTAGGCGACGCCGTCGACGATCACCGCGGCGCCCGAGATCGGGCCGCCCGTGTTGAACCGCCAGAGGATCCGGCCGCTCGCCGCCGAGCTTCCGTAGAACTCACCGGTGTAGGAGCCCCAGCAGACGACGCCGTCGGCCACGGCGGGCGAGGAGTAGACGTAGTAGCCGGCCGTGTTGCGCCAGAGGAAGCGGCCGCGGGTCGAGAACGCCGTCAGCGAGTTGCCGGTCGACGAGGGGACGAAGACGCGCCCGTGCGCCACCGCGGGCGTGCCGTAGATCTTGCCGTTGACGGTGCCGACCCAGCGCGTCGAGCCGCTCCGCGGCGACAGCGCCCACAGGTGCCCGTTGTAGTCGCCGATGAACAGCCTCCCGTGCGCGATCGCCGCGCTCGAGGTGATCTTCGCGCCGAGCGAGCGGCTCCACCGCACGCGGTGCGTGCGCAGGTCGAGCGCATACACGCGCCCGGCTGCGTCGCCGAAGTAGTCGACGTCGTTGACGACGACCGGCGAGGACTCGATCGCCGAGCCCGGGTTCCAGCTCCACTTCAGATGGCCGTTCGTGCGGTCGAGGACGTACACCCAGCCGCTCATCGTGTGGTAGACGACGTCGTCCGCGGTGACGGCCGGCGACGACGCCATCCGCGGGTCGCCCGGCGTCCGGTGGACCCACGCGAACCTGCCGGAGCGCATCGAGATCGCGTGGACGGTCGCGCCGGCGTTCCCGATGTAGGCGAAGCCGTCGCTCACGGCTGCCGGGAACTCGATCAGGCGGTCGAGACCGCGGCTCCAGACAAGATGGAACGGCGGACGCAGGTGGATCGCCTCGGGCGCCTGAGTCCGCGCCGCCGTCGCGCCGTAGAGCGGCCATTGCAGGCTCGGCTGGTAGATGCGGACGGTGCGGTAGCGGTTCGGCCCGAAGTCGAGTCGAACCCGGGCGGCCGTGTAGCCGTGCGCCGCGACCGAGACGGCGAGCCGGCGCCGCGGCGCCCAGATCTGACTGACACCGTGCCGGTTGGTGCGCTTGCTGTTGCCGCGGATGCTCACCTTTGCGTCGCGCACGCGCACGTTGCGGTCGCCGTCGAGAACGGTGACGATGAGCTTCGCCGGCCGATTGTGGCCACGGTGCGTGTGCTTCGGCTTGTGCGCCGGCTTCTGCTTGTGCTGCTTCGCAGGCGGGGCCACGACGCGCCGATGCCCGGAGCTACCGCAGCCGGCGACCAGCGCGACGACCGCCACGAGGACGAGCACGCGAGCGATCACGCGTGCTCCCCGACGGCCAACTCGCGGTAGCCCGTGAGCCAGAGCGGCACGCCGTCGATGTCGCGCAGGATGACGTTGTCGTCGGGGAAGTGGGGCACGACCTCGCCGATGTCGTCCAACCGGCCGAGCGTTGCCAGCACCTGCGCCTCGGCCATATTCGCTCCGCCCGCGGCGAGAGCCGACGTCGCGGCGACGTGCCTCACGTTGATCTCCGTCACCTTGAGTGCGCCCGTTCTGTCCTCGCGCAGGTCGACGGTGAGTAGGCCGTGCGCCGGCTCGCCCGTGAGCCCGCCGACGAAGCGCACCGCCTGCTCGGCGAGAGCACGCGCGCGCTCGTCGTTGATCAGCCGGCCCCGGTTGATGTTGCCCGTGATGCCCGAGACGGCGAGGTGTCCCATGAAGTACTCGAGCCGCTCGTAGCATCCGGCCTTGAGCAGCTCGTCCTCGTGGAAGAGCAGAGTGCAGGCGACGTTGCGGCCCGGCAGGTGCTCGGCCACCATGAAGCTCTCGATCCCGGGGTTGAGGTACGCCCAGGCGTAGGCCTCCTCCGGCTCGGTCACCTGGAGCGAGCCGATCCCGCTCGACGACGCCTCGGAGTAGTCGCGCAGCCAGACCGGCCCGCCGGCGAGGTCGAGCCCGCGGCGCTCGAGCAGGTCGTCGCGTGTGACGATGCGATACCGCGGCACGAGGCCCGTCTCGCGCAGCGCGTCGTACAGCTTCCCCTTGCTGATCGCGATCTCGACGAGCCCGGAGCGTGGCAACAGGGTCGGCACCGGGAACTCGCGCCCGCTCCAGAAGCGCACCTCCGCCTCGGGGGCGACGAGCGCGACCTCGATCGCCTCCTGCCCGCAGATGTCCGCGACGAGCTTCTCGTAGCCGGGATCTCCCGGCTGGGAGACGCGATAGACGCGGTCGTACAGGCCTTCGTAGAAGCCGTACCAGTTGCCGCCGCGGTCGGCCCCGATGAGGGTCGCGTCGGCAAACGTGGAGCTCGCGCGCAACGAGCGGGCGATTGCTCTCGGCGTGACGCCGCAGGCGCCCGTGATCAGGACGTTCACCGCGCCCCAGGGTAGTGGCGACGTCTTACGGCGCCGACTTCCAACCTCCGGTTTCGCCCTTGTACGTGCCGCGGAAGAGGGCGAACGGCGTCCGCGCGAGAATCTTCAGGTCGAGCGCAGGCGAGCGGCGTTCGACATACCAGACGTCGAGCTCGATCCGGTCGGCCCAAGGCAGCGACGCGCGGCCGTTCACCTGTGCCCAGCCGGTGATGCCCGGCTTGACGTCGAGCCGGTGGCGCTGCCGCTCGTCGTACTGCTCCACCTGGTAGCGGAGCGTCGGCCGCGGCCCGATCACGCTCATCTCCCCACGCACGACGTTCCAGAGTTGCGGCAGCTCGTCGAGCGACAGCTTGCGCAGCAGCCGGCCGGTGCGGGTGATCCGCGAGTCGCCGCGATCGACGGAGAGGCCCGCGCCCATCGTCTCGGCGCCCACGACCATCGTCCGCAGCTTCAGCAGCTCGAAGTCGACGCCGTCCCTACCGACTCGCGTCTGGCGGTACAGCACGGGGCCTCCGTCCTCGAGCTTGATCGCGAGCGCGGCGAGCGCGAGCACGGGCGAGGCGACCACCAGCGCACCGCCGGCGATCGCGAGGTCGGCGGCGCGGTTCACGCGAGCTCTCCTTCGCGCTGCGGCGCCCACGTCGCGGGTACGCCGCGGCGGAGGTAGTTCCAGAGCGAGACGACCGTCGCCCAGGTGATGAGGACGTAGTAGCGCGCGATCCCGACACCCACCAGCGCAGCCGCGAGGAGACCGAGCTGGAGCCCGAGAACGACCGCATAGATCCAGCTGTGGCCGAGCAACGCGATCGAGCTCCCGAGCAGGGTCAGGTGGAGCAGCCCGCTCGCGTAGCGCAGATGGCGGTGCGAGACGAGCGCGAGAACGTAGCCGAGTCCTTGGCCGCGAAGCATGCGCCCGCGCAGCACAATCAGCCACGCGTGCTCGAACATTCGCACCTTGCGCCGGTACTCGCTCTCGTTCGTCGGCGTCGGTCGCTCGTAGGCGAGCGCGGCGGGCTCGTAGACCGCGCGGCGGCCGCGCTGCACCATGAGATACGGCAGCGAGAGGTCGTGCCCGAAGCGCGGATCGACCTCGGCGTAGTCCGACCGGCGGAGCGCGTAGATCGAGCCGTTGCCGGCGGTGACCGAGCCGAGCCGCGACTCGCCGTCGCGTGTCACGAGCTCGTAGCGCCAGTAGACGCCTTCCTTGTTCGAGCCGTCCGGGGTCTCGAGCCGGAGACGGCCGCAGACGTAGGCGACCTGCGGGTCGGCGAGGTTGCGCACGAGCTTGCGCAGGGCATCGGGAGCCCAGGTCGCGTTCGCGTCGGAGAACGCGACGACGTCGGCGTCGGTCGCGCGCACCGCGGCATCCTGCGCGGCGACCTTGCCACCGCGCGGGTTGCGGATGACGCGCGCGCCCGCGACCTCTGCGAGCTCCTCCGTGCGGTCGGTCGAGGCGTCGGACGTGACCACGAGCTCGAGCAGCTCCGGCGGATAGTCGAGCGCGCGAAGGTTCTCGAGCCGCCGCTCGATCGCGTCCTCCTCGTTGAAGGCGGTCACGATCACCGCCACGGACGGGAGATAGGCGTCGTCGGCGGCGACGCGCCGTGTGTGCAGTCGCGCTCCGACTGCGACCGTCAACGGGTAGAGCGCGTGCGTCCAGGCGAGCGCAGCCAGCGAGCTCCAGAAGAGGACGAGAGCCGCGGTCACGGCCGCAACGCTAGCTTCGAGACCGGCTTAGTTGCGGCCCCACGGGCCGATGTGGGGATGGCGCGGCACGGTGAGCGAGAACGCGAGCGACGTCCCGGACCCCGGCGCCTTCACCCTCAGCCAGTCCTTCTTCGTCGCCTTCAGCTTCAGCGTCGTCTCGAAGATCCCATTCGAGTTGGCGACGACGGTGCCTACGGTCCGCCACCTGCCGGTCTTGCCGTGCCGGCGCTGAACGGTGACCTCTTCCTGGTCACTCGTGGCGTCGCGGCCCCAGACGCTCACGGTCCTCCGGTGCAGGTACGCAACGAATGGGAAGCGGAAAGCCGTGAGCACCGGCTTCGGCCGCGCCGCGTCGAGCGAGTGGGCGTGGAAGTACAGGCCGCTCTGGTACGGGCTCGGACTTCGCCGGTCCTCGAGGCCGAACCAGGTCAGCAGCGACACGCCGGAACGCCACGCCTGGTAGAGCGACTCGGCCGTCCAGCGCGCGGCGAGCGCCATCGGGGCGGCGTTCTTGCGCGGCGGAGCACTGTCCCAGCTGAACTCCGTGACCCAGAACTGTGCGGGGCTCGCGGAAACGACGTGGTTCAACCGCACGCCCGCCTGCAGCAGGGCACGCATCTTCGGGAGATCGCCGAGCTCCACGTTGTCGGCCAGCTGTGCGTGCCCGAACGGGCCGCCGTAGGTGTAGGGGTGATGCGACCAGACGTCGAAGTGCACCGTCTTGAGGCACGCCACATGGGGGTTCGAGCCCTTCGACAGGCAGAGCAGCGAGCGCATGAAGGCAAGCGGAGCGACCGAGTTCCAGCTCTGCTTGTTGCTCTTCTTGTGGCTGAACGGGTCGAGCCCGCCGGCGACGACGAGGTTGTTCGGGTCGACCGCGTGCACTGAAGCTGCCACCGCATTGACCATGTCCCGGTAGATGGAGGCGTCTGCCGGAGCGAGGTCGAGGCTGAGATTGGGCTCGTTCCAGACCTCGAAGACGTTGACCACCGGCAGGCCGTTCCGGCCGTCGTAATGCGTGGCCAACGCCCGAGCGAACCGTCCGAGCGCTGCCGGGTCGGGCGAGCCTGCGTTGACGCCGTCCGGGGGATTTGCGTACGCCCAGCTCGGCGTGCCCAGGATGTCGAGGATCGGGATGAGACCGGCAGCTTCGGTCGCCTCCACGGTCCCGTCGAGCCCGTGCCAGGAGTACCCGGGAGACGTCGGGTCGGACGCGTCGAAGCCGTCGGGAAGGACGGCCGGCGCAATCGACCGCCAGCTGAGCGTGAGCCGGACGTACTG